>NZ_JADOTX010000001.1:2159734-2468267 GCF_015751765.1 Micromonospora ureilytica | reverse complement strand
GACGATCGAGTGCCGGTGCCGCACGACCGCCCGGCGGTGGTCGTACCCGGGGAACTGCCCACCGCCGTTCCGGACCTGGCCGGCCGGGCGGAGATCCTGGAACGGCTCTCGGCGCTGGCCGCCGACGTCACAGCAGGGCGGCCGGACACGGCCTCGGTGGTGGTGCTGCACGGGCCGCCGGGGATCGGCAAGACCAGCCTCGCCGTCGTCGCCGGACATCGACTCAGCCCGGCCTTCGCCGGCGGGCAGCTCTTCGTCGACCTGCAGGGCGTCTCGCCGGACGGGCCGGTCGACCCGGCCGAGGCGCTGGCCGGATTGCTGCGGTCGCTCGGGGTGCCGGACAACCGGGTGCCGGTGTCGCTGGCCGAGCGGGGCGGTCTGTTCCGGACCCTCACCCGGGACCGGCCGCTGTTGGTGGTCCTGGACAACGCCGCAAGCGAGGCACAGGTACGCCCACTGCTGCCGGCCGGGCGGGGATGCCTCGCGCTGGTCACCTGCCGGCGTCCACTGACGGGCCTTGCCGGTGCGGTCCGCCTGCCGCTCGACCTGCTCACCCCGGCAGCCGGTCGACTGCTGCTCGCGGCGATCGTCGGTGCCGACCGGATCGCCGCCGAGCCGGTCGCGGCCGACCAACTCGTCAAACTCTGCGGCCGGCTGCCGCTGGCCGTCCGGATCGCCGGCAACCGCCTCGCCAGCCGACCGCAATGGTCGGTCGGTTGGTTGGTGGACCTGCTCCACGACCAGCGTCAGCGGCTGACCGCGTTGACCGCTGGAGACCTGGGCGTCCGATCCGCGTTCGAGGTTTCCTACCGGCAGTTGGACCCGATGACCGCGCGAGTGTTCCGGCGGGCCTCGCTGATTCCCGGCACCGACTTCGAACCCGCGCTGGTCGCCGCCGTGGCCGGCACCGCCGAGGAGACCGCGGCGGCGGCCCTGGAGGAGTTGGTCGAGGCCGGTGTCCTCCTGACCCTGGGAGACCGGTACCAGTTCCACGACCTGGTCCGGCTCTACGCCCAGGAACGCCTCGACGCCGAGGAACAACAGGACTGCCGGACGAGGGCGCACGATCAGATGGTCGGTTGGCTGCTGCGGCGTACCCGGCAGGCCGGCTTGATGTTCGAACCGGTCGCCTGTCGGGTCGATTCCCCGTTCGACGACGATCGGGCGGCGGCGCACTGGTTGGATCGGGAGTCGGGCAACTGGCTGGCGGCGCTGCGCGACGCGGCGCGGCGCGGTCGGCACGCCGACGTGGTCGCGGTCACCAGGGCTCTGCACTGGTACTCGGACGCCAACAGTCACCGGCACTCCTGGGACGAGATCTTCTCGCTGGGAGTGGCCGCGGCCCGGGCCGCCGGTAGCCCTCGCGACGAGGCCGTCCTGCTGAACTTCCTGGGCTGGGCCCGGTACTTCTGCCGGGACCGCAACACCGACGGGCTGGCTGCCCTGGATCGGGCGCTGGAGTTGGCCCGGCTGATCGGGGACCGCCGGGAGGAGGCGTGGGCGCTGACCTACACCGCCGCGATCTTCATTCGGATCGGCAGCGGTGTGCTGGCCGTCGACCATTGCCGGCGGGCCGTCGGTCTGTTCCGCGAGATCGGGTACGCCCTCGGCGAGAACGGCGCGGCGAGCGTGCAGGGCGGGGCGCTGGCCGCGCTCGGCCGGTTCGCCGAAGCGGCCGACCTGCACCGCGACGTGCTGGCGTTCTACGGCCACGGCAGCGGTCTCAGCCGTACCGGCGCGGTGGTGGCCAGGGCCGGGGCGATGATGAGTCTCGGGGCGGACCTGGCCGGGATGGGCCAGTGGCGGGCCGCCGCCGACGAGTACGCCCACGCCCGGCGGCTGTTCCACAGGTGCGGCGCGACGTTCAGCGAGGCCAACGCCATCCACCGGTACGGGCTCGCGCTCCAGGCGTTGGGTGAGGTCGACGCGGCGGCCGAGGCGCTGGGGGCGGCGCTGGCCCTGTATGCCGCGCTGTCCTGCCCGTGGTGGGAGGCGCAGACCCTGTACGCGCTCGCGGCGCTGGCCGGCTCGGCTGCGGGCGGGGCCGCCGACGCCCGCCAGCTGCGCGAGCGGGCGCTCGACCGGTGCGGCGAACTGGACGCACCGGAGGTGCGGACCCTGCGCGCCACCCTGCGACGGGAACTGGCCGAGTTCTGACCGACACGCACCGGGCCCCGCCGGCGATGCGGCGGGGCCCGGTGTCGGTGGACGGGGTCAGTTACAGGTGGTGCCGTTGAGGGTGAACGGGGCCGGGGTGGCGGGGGAGCCGTTCGCGGTGAAACCGAAGTTGACGGCGCCGCCGGTCGGGATGCTGGCGTTGTGGTTCTCGTTGGTGACAGTCACCGCCGCGCCGGTCTGCTGGAAGATGCCGTTCCAGTGGCCCTGGACGAGTTGTCCACCCGGGAAGGCAAAGCCCAGCAACCAGCCGTTGGTGGCCGTGCCGTCGTTGTAGACGGTGACGCTGGCGCTGTAGCCGGTGCCCCACGAGTTGGTGACGACGAAGGACACCCGGCAGGTGCTGACGATCGGCGTCGCCGGCACGATGTTGCCGTAGTCGTCGCGGGCGGTGGCGAAGTCCTGGAACCCGAAGCCCCGACCGGCCGACCGGGTGGTGGTGCCGGCGGCGAGCACGGTGCCGTTGGCGTTGACCGAGTAGACCGGGCCGCCACTGTCGCCGCCCCGTGCGGACTCCTGGCCGTCGAGCTGGGTGGCCTCGACGAGGTCCTCGATGTCGTCGTAGTGGAAGTCGACCCGCAGGTTGCAGACCGGACCGCCGATCGCACCTGCGGAGGTGTACCCGGACTGGCACAGCAGCTGGCCGGGGAAGACCTCGGTCCAGCCCACCACCTGGGTGCGGACCTCGTCATGTTGACCGCCGACGTAGAGGTGACCGCCGGGCGTCGACGTCGAAATGATCATCGTGTCGTGGTTGTCGTTGCTGTCGACCGCGTAGCCGACCAGGGTGCCGGTGCCGGTGGTGGTGTTCCAGCCGACGTGCCAGGGCGATCCGATGGCTCCGCAGTGTTCGGCGGTGAGGAGGTAACCGGCGTTGGTGTCCGCGTTGCGTACGCCGAACCCCGCGGTACACCCGGGCGTGGTGAACCCGATGCCCGCCCCGCCGTCGAACGGCGCGGAGTCGTTGGCCCGTGACCGTTCGACCATCCGGTCGCGTTCGACCACGCTGGTACGGACGCCGGTGGCCGGTAGCTTCGGCAGCTTGGCGCCCGGGGTGTGGTCAACGGCGATCTCGATGCCGGTGCCATCTGTGCGCAGCCTGACCGCGTGGCTGGCGTCCGCCGGGTCGGCTTCCACCACCGGGGTGAGTCTGGCGGCCGCCTTGCGCAGTTCGGCGCGGGAGTAGGTGGCGTTGGCCACCTCGACCGGCGCGGCGCGGCGGGCGGCGGTGACGGCTGCGGCGATGTCGGTGGGCGGCGCACCCTTCCACCACAGGGTGACGTGGTCGTCGACCAGGCCGATGCCGGCATAGCCGCGTGCCGGCGCGCGTTCCACAGCGGTGCGGATGACATTGGCCGCGTCGACAAGTGGGGCCTGGGCGACCATCTGGTCCAGGATCTGTGCCGGGATGATGTCGAGGAGGGACTCGGCGCCCCCGGCGGCCCCCGATTGGCCGGACTCCGCGTACGCGGAGGTGGGACCGGTGAGCGCCGTCGCGCCGATCAGTGCCCCGACGACCACCGTACGGGTGATCGCTTTCCGTATTGATGTCATGCCGCTGAGTCAAGCAACGTCCGCTGCCGGGAGACAGGCAGGACGCCCGGCAGGAGTCAACATGCCGGCGATCCTGCCGGCAGTCGTCCATGGGGGCCGATCGGACTGCTCAAGGTAGTGGGTGTGGTCTTCCGGGGATGCGGGCGGCGGCTGCGGCGACGGTTGCCAGGTCTTCGCTGGAGAAGCCGGCGCGGCTCAGCACCGCCAGGGATTTGTTCGTTGCCAGCGTGCACAGCGCCAGCTCTGCCGCCTCCCGTTCATCGGCCCCCGCCGCCAGCAACGCCTGGTGCAGCATCGCCCGCAAACCGTCGATCATGGATCGGACCATTGCCTGGCCCTGCGCGTCGAGGGCCGGGAACTGTGTTGCCGACACCGTGAGCAGGCAGCCATCCGGGACCGTCGGGTCGGCGATGCGGTTCAGGGTGACCTGCAGGTAGGCGGCCACAACGGCGCTCGGGCTCGGGTGGGGGCCGGACAGTGCCTGGTCGTACAGCGGGTGGTAGGTCTGCGCGTACCGTCGGAGGCTTTCGCGGAAGAGGGTGCTCTTGTCGCCGAAGGTGCCGTAGAGCGAGCTCCGGCCCAGGCCCGTGCCCTCGGTCAGGCGGTCGATCGAGGCCTCCGAATAGCCCCAGCGCCAGAAGACGTGCATCGCGCGTCGTAGCGCCTCGTCCACGTCGAATTGCTTACGGCCCGCCATGGTTCGCAGCCTACACATCTTGCACCGATCGTTCCAACATGTGTACGGTCACCGGCATGACAAGTTGCACCGATCGCTCCATGATGAGTACGGCCGACGGTACGACAGGCTTGAGTTCGCTGCGGCTGCCCGACGGATTCACCGACGTCTTCACCAGCCGGCTCGTGGAAGTGAACGGACTGCGGCTGCACGCGGTCACCGGCGGGGACGGCCCGCCGCTGCTGCTGGTCGGCGGGTGGCCACAGACCTGGTACGCCTGGCGGGAAGTGATGCCCGCGCTCGCCCGCGAACACACAGTCGTCGCCGTCGACTCGCGCGGGGCCGGACTTTCCGACAAGCCCGACGACGGTTACGACGCCGGCACCCTGGCCGCCGATCTGGTCGCTCTGATGGCCGCGCTCGGGCACGACCGATTCGACGTGGTCGGCCACGACATCGGCATGTGGACCGGATACGCCCTCGCTGCCGATCACCCCGAGTGGGTGGGCCGGCTCGCCGTCGTCGACGCCATCATCCCCGGTCTCACGCCGACCCCGTCGTTCTTCAGCCCGGACGCGGTCAACCAGCGGCTCTGGCACTTTGGCTTCAACCGGCTCACCGACCTCAACGAGGAGCTGGTCCGGGGGCGGGAGAGGCTCTTCTTCGGCTACCAGTTCGCCAAGAAGGCAGCCACTCCGGACGCGATCCCCGCGTACGCCATCGACGTGTACGTCGACGCGATCGTCGCGGACCCTCGCGGGCTGCCGGCGAGCTTCGCGTACTACCGGGCGCTGGACGAGACGATCGCGCAGAACGAGCAGCGCAGGAAGACCAGCCTGGCGTTGCCGGTGCTCGCCGTCGGCGGCGCGCGCTACAGCGGCGCGGCGCCGGCCGAGACGATGCGGCTGGCGGCCGACGACGTCACCGGGGTGATCATCGACGACTGCGGCCATTACGTGGCCGAGGAGCAACCGGCGCGGTTCACCGAGATCCTGGAGGACTTCCTCGGTGGCAAACCGGTGGCACACGTGTCGAACGGCTGACACATTCGTGGCGGAGGCAGGCCCGGCCAGGTGAGACGCTGTATCGATGCGACAGGTCACCGTGCTCGGCAGTTCCGGTGCCTTTCCCGAGCCAGGCCGTGCCTGCAGCGGCTTCGCGGTGGACTGGGACGGCTACCGTTTGGTGCTTGACCTGGGCTACGCCACGCTGCCGCGGTTGCTCGGGCACTGGCCGGATGGCGCGGTGGACGCTGTCGTCATCACCCATGAACACCCGGATCACTGCATCGACCTGCACGGTCTGTTCAGGATGCGGTTCTACGGTCAGCCCGGGGGACCACGGCTGCCATTGTTCTGCCCGCCTGGTGTGCTCGACCGGCTCGGCGGCCTGGAGCCCGATGTCGACCTGCATGCGGTATTCGACGTGCACCCACTACCCGGCAGCTACCGGGTCGGGCCGTTCGATCTCACCGGGCTGTCCCTGCCGCACTTCGTGCCCAACGCCGGCATCCGGATTCAGGCCGACGGGATTGCCCTGGCCTACTCGGGGGACACGGGGCCGACTTCCGCGTTGGCCGAACTGGGTCGTGGCGCGGATCTGTTCATCGTCGAGGCGACGGACTACGACGGTGAGACCAGCCGTCCCACCCGAAACCTCCTGACCTCCACCGAGGCCGGTCTGTGGGCTCGCCGTGCGGGTGCCCGCCGTCTGATGCTCACCCACTTCTGGCCGGGCAACGACCGGGCGGCCGCGGTGGCCGCCGCGCGGGTGGAGTTCGGCGATGCCGTGCTGGCGGCTGAGGAAGGGCTCACCCTGATCCTCGGGACGCCGGACAGCTAAACGCCCCTCGTTTGAGGCTCGCCGACGGCTTTCGGGCCCTCCACGCGAAAAGGCAGTGCGCCCTGGATGTCGAGAACGGCCGGGTGGCTCCGTCCTCGGGGAGGATGCGGTCACTGTGACCGCACCAGAGCAGGGAGATCCAGCATGGCGATCCAGCGGTTGGACAACGTCCTCATCGTTGTCGAGGACCTTGACGCGGTCATCGCGTTCTTCGTCGAACTCGGCATGGAGTTGGAGGGGCGAGGCCCGGTCGAGGGGCGGTGGGTGGAGCGTGTCATCGGGCTCGACGACGTCCGGCAGGAGGTCGCGATGCTGCGGACCCCGGACGGCCACGGCAAGGTTGAGCTGGCGATGTTTCACCGGCCGGCGGCGATCAGCGCGGCACCGAAGAACGCGCCGACGAACACGCTGGGCATTCGGCGCATCATGTTCGCCGTCGACGACATCGAGGACGTGATCGCCCGGCTGCGCGGCAACGGCGCCGAACTCGTCGGTGAGTTGGCGCAGTACGAGGACATCTACCGGCTCTGCTACGTCCGCGGCCCCGAGGGCATCGTCGTCGGCCTGGCCGAACAGCTCCGCTGAGGACCGCCACCAGGTCCCTGCCCCAGGCCCGGCGTCGATCATGGAGTTGTGGTGGGTGACAAAAGTGACCCCCTACCACCTTTCAGGCACCACAACTCCATGATCGACGTCAAAGGGGGGTCAGGCGGTGCCGGTCGGGAAGGTCTCGCGGAGGGCCGGGTCCAGCGGGCGGCCGCTCGTCGGCTCGATGAACAGGTCGGCGAGCAGCAGGTCGGCGAGGTAGCTGGGGTTCACACCCGACTCCTTGCGGCCGAGGGCCTGCACCGCGCCGCCGAGTCGCAGCGCGGTCCGCGCCGCGCCGGCCGGTAGGCGGCTGACCCGGCGGGGCCGGCCGACCGCCGCGGCGATGCGCGCGATCATGTCGTGCCAGGTGAGGTTCTCGTCGGCGACCGGGATGTCCGCGCCGCTGGCCTGCTCCAGGGCGTCGACCGCGACCTCGGCCACGCTGCGGGCCGAGGCTGCGGCGCTGCCGCCGGTCGGGGCGACCAGAGGGGTACGCGAGCGGGCCCACCGGTCCAGCGGACCGGACCAGTTGGGCAGCCGGTCACCGGCCCGACCGAAGACGAAGGGCAGTTCGAGTACGGCGACCGGCAGGCCCTCGCCGGCGGCCGCCCGCCCCTCCCGGGCCTGCTCCAGCCGGCACCGGATGTACGTGTGCCGTTCGGCGAGGCGCCACTGCGGGTGGAGCCGGTCGAAGTAGGTGTAGTAGGAGCCCATCAGGACGCCCCGGGTGAGACCTTCGAGGCGGGCGGCGGTGAACAGGCGTACCACCGGGTCGACGTTGTCGCGGCGGAACTCGGGATAGATCGGCTTGGGCAGCGGCCGCTGCTCCTCGGTGCGGGTGGCGTACACGACGCCGTCGTGACCGGCGAGCAGCGGCCGCAGCTCGTCGATCGAGGCGGACCCGACATCGAGCAGGTGGTCGACGCCCAGTTGGGCGGTACGCGCCACAGTGGTCACGGCGTGACCACGCCCCCGAAGCACGTCCACGACGTGAGCGCCGATCAGACCGCTGCCACCCACCACAAGAATTCGCACGATGCATCGTCCACTCTGGAGCAGGCTGTTTGTCAAGCGCCGCCGCTGCGGCGGCGGTGCGGTTCGACCAGAATGGCACCCGGAGGTGATCGAGCGTGGTTGACCAGGAGAGCGTGCCCAAGCTGTGTTCGGTGGTGCTCGACTGCACCGATGCGAGGGCGCTGGCGGAGTTCTATCGACAGCTACTGGGCCTCGTCTACCGGCCCGGTGACGAACCGCCGGAGGCCGGCCAGGCCGACGAACGCGGCCGTGACTGGCTGGTGCTGCGGTCACCCGGCGGCGGACCCCAGGTCGCGTTTCAGCAGGTGGAGCATCTGCCGCAGGCGACGTGGCCGACGAACACCGTGCCCCAGCAGCTGCACCTGGACCTGACCGTGGAGTCCGTCGAGGAGTTGCTGGTCCAGCATGAGCGCGTGCTGCGCCTCGGCGGCCGGTTGTTGTACGACCGCATCGACGACCCGGACGAGCCTCTTCGCGTGTACGCCGACCTGGCCGGGCATCCCTTCTGCGTCCTCGTCGGCTGAGCGGGTTGCCGCGACCTCGCCGGAGCGCAGGTTGACAACGGGCGAGGATGGCGTCCGCAACCCCGACATTCGCATAGGTTCGAGGTACGCAACACCATCGCTGTGAAACGGGGTTGAGCATGCCGGAGTCGCGCGCCTTCTGGTTGGACGAGCAGTTCGACCGCGAACACGGTGTCGACGGGCGCGGCCGGTACGAGGCCGAGGTGTTTCGGCGGATCGACGAGTTCGCCGACACCTGGGATGACTTCGCGCCGGTGGCGTTCGCGGTGACGGCCTGGCGGCTGGCTACCGAACTGTCGCCGGGCTTCGTCCGCTGGCACCGGCGGATCATCACGGCGACCTGCGCGCGCAGCCCGTGGGACGGCAGCCTGGTCTGCGCGGTGACAGTGGCCTCCCGCTGGCCGGCCGAGCTGACCTGGACCAAGCAGTGGCAGCGCGACCGTGGTTGGCAGGACTGGCCGCAGCTGTTCGGCCAGTTCACCACACCCACCGAGCAGGACCAGACGCGTCGCCCGCATCTGCGCGCGTTGCTTCAGGTGGAGGCGCCGGTCCCGCTCGGCGATCTGCCGCCGTCGCCCGGCGGTCCGGACGACGACGTCGCCGCCGCGGCGCGCCGGGCCGTGGTGGTGCTGGCCCGGGAGCTCAACGACCTCCTCGCGCCGATGATCGGGCAGCTCGACGCCGGAGTGCCGGCGGACTCCTGAGCTGCCCGCCGGCCGGTAGGGTCGTCGGCGTGGATCTGGACGACATCGCCGCCCGACTCGGGGTGCCCGTCGAGGAGGTCGACCGTGTGCACCGGCTCGCCGGTGACGGGCCGTCCGCGCCGCTGCCAGCCAAGGCCGACGCGCCCGCGATCCTCGACCGGCTCGCCGTGCGGCCGGACGACGCCGCCGAGATCATGGCGGGTTGGCCCGACCCCGGCTCCCCGCTGTGGACTCCGGAGCTGCGCTGGCTGCTCGACCGCTCGATCGCCCTGGTCCGCGCCGACCTCGCGGGATACGACTGGATGTCGCCCGGCCCGGAGTTGCCGCGGGAGCGAGGGCCGGCCTGGCGGCACCTCTACGTGTACGCGTACCTGGCCCTGGTCGACGTCGTGCGCGGGTACCACCGCGACCACGGCGTCCCCGACACCGTGTCCTGGGTGACCCTCGCCGACCTGGGCCGCAACCTCGCGATCGACCGACGGATGCGCGGCGAGGGCTGGCCGATCATGCAGAGCTGGCTGACGCTGCACTCGCGCGGCAGCGTCTACGAGCTGGGCCGGCTCCAGCACCAGCGCGGCGACGGCGCGATCGGTCTGCACGTCCCCGATTCGGGGCCGTTGACCCCGGAGGCCGTCGAGGCGTCGCTCGACGAGGCCCGGGCGTTCTTCCCCCGACACTTCCCGGACGAGCGCTACACCGCGTTCTCCTGCGCCTCGTGGCTGCTCGACCCGCAGCTGCGGGAGTACCTTCCCGAGAGCTCCAACATCGTGCGGTTCCAGCGCCGGTTCGAGCTGGAGCCCTACCAGGAGTCGGACGGGCCGGACGCCGACGTCGAGGTGCTGCGGTTCGGGTTCCGCACCCTGACCACGCCGCTCGACGAGCTGCCGCGCCGTACGCTGCTCCAGCGCGCGATCGTCGACCACCTGCGGGCCGGCGGTCATTGGCACTGGCGCCACGGCCGCTTCCCGATCTAGGCAGCCGCGGCCCACCACGCACCGTTGGCGGTCGCCTGGCCTGCCGGTTCGATGATTTCCCACACCTCCGCGATGAATCCGTCGGCGATCCGCAGGACGTCGACGACCACGATCTCCGGCTCCGCGTCGGGGAGTCGGCGCCGGGAGTGCACCACGACGTGGTCACCGTCGGCCAGCAGGTGCAGGATGTCGACACGCATGCCGGCGGTCGGGCCCAGCGCGGCGCGGACCGCGGCGAGCCACTGCGCCTTGGTCGAGGTCGTCGAATCCGACCGGTGATGGGTGAAGTCCTCGCTCAGGTACGAGGCGAGCGTGTCGACGTCGCCGGTGTCGACCAGCCCGGCCAACGCACGTCCGACGATGCTCTTGTTCTCGGTGGTCATGGCCGCAAGTGTTTCTCCGGCCCGGATGCTTGTCGATGACATCGCACTTCATGGCGTCCCGAGCGACGATGAGTAGGCTCATGATCGTGCACGCGGTCGGGCAGCTCCTACGCCAGTGGCGCAAGCGCCGGGGGCTCAGCCAACTCGACCTGGCGATCGCCGCGGATGTGTCGGCTCGGCATGTCAGCCTGGTCGAGACCGGCAAGTCCACGCCGAGCGCGGACATGATCCTGCGGCTCGCCGATCAGCTCCACGTGCCGCTGCGTGATCGCAACCAGCTGTTGCTCGCCGCCGGCTTCGCGCCCCGGTACGCGCGGCGTCCGCTCGACGACACCGCCCTGTCGGGTGCCCTCGACGCGGTCCGCAGGGTGCTCCGGGCGCACGAGCCGTACCCGGCGCTGGTCTTCGACCGCCGGTGGAACATCGTGCTGACCAACCGCGCGGTCGACCCCTTCTTCGCGTACGCGGCGCCCGACCTGTTGCGGCCGCCGGTGAACCTGGTCCGGCTGGGCCTGGACCCGCGCGGGCTCGCCCCCCTGGTCGTCAACCTGGCGGACGTGCGGGCGGTGTTCCGCAGTCGGATCTCGCGCCAGCTCGCCGCGGCTCCCGACGCGGAACTCGCGGCGCTCTACGAAGAACTGCTGAACCCGCTGCCCGAGGACCCGATGGGCCAACGGGTCGACGCCGACGTGGTGATCCCGATGATCCTGCGGATCGGTGGACGCGAGCTGCGGCTGTTCTCGACCATCACCACGTTCGGCACCCCGATGGACATCACCATCGAGGAGATCGCGGTGGAGTCCTACTACCCGGCAGACCCGGAGAGCGCCGCCTACTTCACACGGTAGGGCCCGGCCTGGTCACCGACCAGACCGGGCCCCACCACTCGTCAGCTGGTGGTCAGGATGAACCTCTCCCAGGCGCCGACCGAGGTGCGGTTGGCGATGAGCGATCCCGCTCCGGCGTTCTCGGCGGCCACGATCTGGTTGTTGATCGTGGCGCGCAGACTGACCGTCCCGTCGGAGTTGGTGATGAGCTGGAAGGTCTCCCACGCACCCACGGACGTGCGGTTGGCGATCAACGGCTCCGCGCCCGCGTTCTCGGCGGAGACGTAGAGCCCGTTGGCGCGCGACCGAAGGGCGATGGCACCGTTGCCAGCGTCCACCCGGTCGAACTGCTCGGTCGTCGAGACGCTGGCCTTGTTGGCGATCAACGCGGTGCTGCCGACCGCCGACACGTACTGGCTGTTGACCTGCGCCCGAAGGGTGCTCGCCGGTGCGCTGCTACCGGTGCCGGTCGCGAAGGTGAACGCGTCGACATCGAACAGGTAGCCGGACCCACCCTTGAAGACCAGGTACAACGTCGTCGACGCGGTGGGTGGGTTGCTGATCGTGGCGGACGCCTCGACGAAGGTCTCCCAGTTGCCGGTCACCGGAACCGTGACGGTGCCCAGCAGGGTGCCGGTGGCCGACCCGGCCCGGACCTCGATGGTGCCACCGGCGCCGGCCGACGACGCCCTTACGGTGATGCGGTTGGCGTTGGCCAGGTTGTACGGCTGGTAGGAGATCCAGTCGTTGTTCTCGATGAACCCGGCCGTGCGGCCACCCTCGGCGTTGGTGTGGTCGGTGGCCTGGACACCGGACTGGGCGCCGAAGTGCTCACCCTGGCGGTGCTTGGGTTGCAGAGTCTTGATGCTGTGCGTGGTGAGCCCACCGTTGTCGGTGTAGGCGGCGTCGAAGACTCCGTAGATGTTGGCCGCGGAGTCGTGCTCCCCGTCCGTCGGGACGGTGATGGAGCCGCTGCAACCGGTCTTCGAGGTGATCTGGTGGGCGTGGCTGTCGTGGCCCAGCGCGTACGTCAGGCTCACCTTGGAACAGTCGATCGTGCCGTCCTGCGGGTCGCTCACCGAGATCTGGTACGGCACCGTGTCACCGAAGGTGAACAGTTGCCCGTCGGCGGGCGTGGTGAGCGACACCGTCGGCGCGGTGTTGCCCACTGTGACGATCAGGCTCGCCGTTCCGGACAGGCCGGTCGGGTCGGTGACCTTCAACGTGGGGGAGTACGTGCCGTTCGTGGTGTACGTCTTCGTCGGGTTGGCCGCCGTCGACGTGGTGCCGTCACCGAAGGTCCACAGGTAGCTGAGCGCGCCGCCCTCGGGGTCGGAGCTGCCGGCCGACGAGAAGTTGACAGTCAGCGGGTTGGCCCCCGACGTGGGGTTCGCCGAGGCGACCGCGATCGGGCTGCGGTTGCCACCACCGATGTACTCGATCCGGAAGAGCGCCTGGTTGTTCGAGCCGGTGCCGTAGTCCAGCACGTACAGGGCGCCGTCCGGGCCGAAGGCCATGTCCATGACCTGGGTGCCGGTCCACGGGAAGTTGGAGATCTCCCCACGCGAGCCGTCGGAGTTGACCGCGATGGCCTTGATCCAGCGGCGGCCGTACTCGCCGGCGAAGAACTGACCGTTCAGCGACGACGGGAACTTGATGCTGGAGTTGAGCGAGGCGTCGTACCGGTAGACCGGCCCGCCCATTGGCGACTCCGAGCCGCTGCCGAACTCCGACGGCGAGCCGGAGTCGCCGGCGTACTTGATCCAGGCCGCCCTCGCCCCGGGCAGCGTGCCGAGCCCGGTGTTGCGGAACGAGTTGTTGGTCGGCCCGCCCGAGCAGTTGTACTTGGACTGCGACGGCCCGGACGGGAAGGTGTATTCATTGTATGTTTCGGTGCTGGTGTTGGCACCGGTGCAGTACGGCCAGCCGTAATTGCCCGGCGACGCGATGCGGTTGAACTCGACCTGACCCTGGGGGCCCCGGCTGGAGTTCGTGCTGCCGGCGTCGGGGCCGTAGTCACCGAGGTAGACCACGCTGGTCGCCTTGTCGACGCTCATCCGGAACGGGTTGCGCAGGCCCATGGCGTAGATCTCCGGGCGGGTGCCCGACGTGCCGGGGGCGAACAGGTTGCCCGACGGGATGGTGTACGTGCCGTCCGCCTGCGGCTTGATCCGCAGCAGCTTGCCCCGCAGGTCGTTGGTGTTGCCCGCCGTGCGCTGGGCGTCGAACTGCGGGTTGCGGTTGGTCCGTTCGTCAAGTGGCGCGTAGCCGGACGACTCGAACGGGTTGGTGTCGTCGCCGGTGGTCAGGTACAGGTTGCCGGCGGCGTCGAAGTCCAGGTCACCGCCGACGTGGCAGCACTGCCCACGGTCGTTGGCGACCTGGAGCACGATCTTCTCGCTGCCCAGGTTGAGCGTGTCGTCGCTGTTCAGGGTGAACCGGGACAGCCGCAGGTGCCCCTTCCACCGGTCCCAGTCGGACTGCGAGCCGGTGGTCGGGGCGTCCCCGGACGGGGTGCTCAGCGTGGGGGAGTAGTACAGGTAGATCCACCGGTTGGTGGCGAAGTTGGGGTCGACGGCGACGCCCTGCAACCCCTCCTCGTCGTGCGTGTAGACGGACAGGGTGCCGGAGGTCTTGGTGTTGCCGGCCACGTCGGTCACCCGCAGCACGCCGTTGCGGGCGGTGTGCAGCACCGAGCGGTTGGGCAGGACGGCCAGGGACATGGCCTCACCCAGCTCGCCCGAACCGGTGGCGAGCTTGACCTGCTGATAGTCGGAGGCGGGGATCACCGCCGCCTGGGCGGTGGACGGAGCAGCCACAGCGAGGGCCGCGCTCGCGACGGTGAGGACCGCCGCGAAGAGCGCCCGGGGCCAGCGCCGGGGGTACGAGAGCATGATCGTCCTTTCTCGACGACCGGGGGACGGGCGCGCAGGGGCGCACCACGACCAGGTGGGGTGGTGGAGAACGTGCGGGGGAACCAGGTCAGTTGGTGGTGACCAGGTCGAACTTCTCCCACTGACCGATGGAGGTCCGGTTGGCGATCAGCGGGGACGAGCCCGCGTTGTCGGCGGCGACGTAGCGGTTGTTCACAGTGGCCCGCAGGCTCACCGTGCCGTCGGAGTTGCGGACGAGCTGGAACGTCTCCCAGGCGCCGGCGCTGGCCCGGTTGGCGATCAGCGGGGAGGACCCGGAGTTCTCGGCCGCGACGAACTGCCCGTTGCCCTTGGCGCGCAGCGCCACGTTGCCGTTGGCGAGGTTGACCAGGTCGAACCGCTCGGTGGTCCCGACGGAGGTCTTGTTGGCGATCAGCGCGGTGGTGGAGTTCGGCGCGCTCACGTACTGGTTGTTGGCGCGGGCCCGCAGGGTGGAGCCGCTGGCGGGCGGCGGGGTGGTCGTGCGCGGCGAGCAGTCGGCCGTCACGGAACCCGCGGCGACCTGGAGACCGCCGAGCAGCATCTTGGTGAAGTTCGGGTCGGTGTACGACGCCTCGGTGTGCCCGAGGCCGGTGTACCAGGCACGCCCGCCGCCGTACGCCTTGCACCAGGTGATCGGGTGGTCGCCGCTCATGTTGCCGCCGCTGTACGACGACTCGTCGAGGCTGGCCAGGACCCGCGCGCTGGACCGGGGGTTGGTGCGGTAGTTGTACCACTCGTCGGAGCGGACCCAGGTCGTGCCGAGGTGCGCGGTCGACGGGTTGGTCTGGTCCTCGATCTTCACGGTGGCGGTCTGGATCGCCGGGTGCGAGTCGAACCATGCTCCGACCAGCGCGCCGTACCACGGCCAGCTGTACTCGGTGTCGGCGGCGGCGTGCACGCCGACGTACCCGCCGCCGGCGGCGATGTACGACTCGAAGGCCGTCTGCTGGCTGGCGTTGAGGACGTCGCCGGTCGTCGACATGAAGACCACCGCCTGGTATTGGGCCAGGTTGGAGGTGGTGAACTGGCCGGCATCCTCGGTCGCGGTCACGCTGAAGCCGTTGGCGGAGCCGAGCTGCTGGATCGCGGCGATGCCGTTGGGGATGGCCGAGTGCCGGAAACCGGCGGTCTTGCTGAACACCAGGACCTTGGTCAGCGGTGCCGCCGAGGCGGGGGTCGGCATGGCGACCAGGCTGGCCAGCATGACGGCCAAGCCGGTGACGAGTGCCAACAGGCGGGGACGGGAACGCATGGTCTTGCTCCTCTGCTGAGCGTCGACCTCAGGCTGTGCACACGGGCAGGCCGGAGGCCACAGTGGCGGTGGTGCGGAAGCCGGGCCGCCGATGCTCGGCTGAGGTGGTGCGGGGTGGTGGGGGATGGGGCGGTGAAACCAACCGACGATTCGAACCATTCAAAATGGACGGTCAGAATTCATCGACTGGCATCGTTGACGCAGTAAACCTCCGATGTCTGTGCCCCGTCAAGCCCACGTGCTCGGTCCCGAGTGGGCCCGCGAACGGGCCTCGGTGGTGTGGAGGTGAGACGTATGACGTATGGTCGATGGCATGGTTATCGACGAAGATCGAGAACGGCTCGCGGGGCTGTGGCGATCGGCCCCCGCAGGTGGGCCAGACGCCCAGGCTTCAGCCGCTCAGCGCACCGGCTCCGGCGCGAGGGCCCGCCAGTCCAGGTAGTCCCGGTAGCGGTGCCGCAGGACGATCCAGCTGACCGAGAACGGGATCGCCCCCATGGCCACCACTCCCAGGACGTTCGCGCCGACCACGTCGAAGACCGCCCCGACGTCGCCGAACAGCTGAGCGACCGTCTGGAAGGCGACGTGCAGGCCGATGCCGGCCCAGACGTCGCCGGTGGCGGCGCGAAAGGCGCCCAGCAGCAGCGCGAAGACGAAGAAGAGCGCCAGTCGGTCGACGGATCGGGCCGCCCCGACGAGGAAGCCGAACACTGTGAACAGCGCGGCCTGCCCGACGGCCGCCTGCCAGGCCGGCAGCCGCGTGGCGAGGTTGTGTTGCAGGTACCCCCGGAAGATCAGCTCCTCCGGCAGCGCCTCCTTCAGGAAGACGAGGACGACCAGCAGCGCCGCCACGCGCAGCGCGTCCCCGACGGACGTCCGGACGCTGATCTCGACCCAGCCGAGGCCGAGGCAGAGCGCGAACCCCGCCGCGGCGGGCACGAGCCAGCAGGCCATGCCGAACAGCAGACGCCGCCAGCCGGAGCGCAGCGACGGCAGCCCGAGGCCGGCCCACGGGCGTCGGTCCAGGACGCGACGGGCGACAACCACCAGGGGTACGACGACAGCGGAGGTGAGGACCGCCCCGACCGCATGGGTGGGTCGGTCGTAGTCACTGTCGAGCAGGGCGCCCAGGAACAGCCACACCAGCACGGCGCCGGTGGCCACGACGAGGACCCGCCAGGGCACTGCGAGACGAGATCCGGCGCTCACCACGCGCAGCGTAGCCAGCGGCGTCAATTGCGGACGGTCAGCGGCCGAGGACGAGGTAGCCAAGGCCGAGGACACCCCGGTAACCGCCGACGTACTCGCGCAACCGGTCGTCGAGTTCCGCGCGGACCTCGGCCGCACGAGGATCCTCCGGGTACGCCAGCAGCCACTCCTGCCGGCCGGCGAGCCAGGTGGACTCGAAGTCGTCCCATTCCCGCTGGTCGGCGGTGCTCAGGTGCAGCAACCGCCAGCCTCGCTCGCGGGCGGCCTCGACCAGACCGGGAAGGGTCGGGACGTCCGGGCCGAAGACCTCGGCGATCTCCGCGGTGGGGGACCGTTCCCAGTACGCGTCGCCGAACAGCAGCCGCCCACCGGGCCGGACCACGGCGGCGAGGGCGTCGAGGGCGGCCTCGGTGCCGCCGAAGGCATGTGCCGAGCCGATGCAGAGGACCCGGTCGGCGGGCTCCTGCCAGGCCGCCGCTTCCCCCATCACGAAGGCGACGTGCCGGTTGAGTGACCGACTCGCGGCCAGCCGTCGACCCCGGGCGAGCGCGGCGTCGTCGGTGTCGACGCCGACGCCCCGGGTGGCGACCGGGCCGGACACACCGCCGGCGGCGACCGCCCGCAGCAGCAGCTCACCCCAGCCGCAGCCGAGGTCGAGCACGCGCGTGCCGGGGCGGACGTCGAGCCGTTGCAGCAGCAGCGCGGCGTGCTCCGGCGAGAGCGGAGTGTTCCAGCGCATCCGCGCGTAACGGCTGGCGGCGAGGTGGTCGGTTGACTGCATCCGTTGATGGTGTCAAGGCGTGTGCCGGTGCCGGCACCGGGGCGTACGGCAGGATCGGTGGGATGGACGCGGAGCGTGCGGGGCCGGCGCGGCGGCCGACCCCGCAGGAGGTGGCGGCGGCGGCTGGCCGAGGTCTGCCGGACATCATCGGCCCCGGGCTGCGCGTGTTGTTCTGCGGCTACAACCCCGGCCTCTACTCGGCCGCGGTGGGAGAGCCGTTCGCCCGCCGGGGCAGCCGCTTCTGGCCGGCCCTGCACGGGGCCGGCTTCACCGACCGCCAGCTGCGCTCGTGGGAGCGTGACGAGCTGTTGCGGCACGGCCTGGGCATCACCAGCCTGAGTAACCGTGCCACCGCCCGCGCCGCCGAGCTGACGTCGGAGGAGCTGGTGGCCGGGGTCACCGGGTTGGCGGTGAAGGCCGAGCGCTACCGGCCGCGCTGGGTCGCGATCCTGGGAGTGACCGCGTACCGGATCGCCTTCGCCCGACCGAAGGCCGGGCTGGGTCCGCGACCGGATCTGCTGGGCCCGGCCCAGGTGTGGGTGCTGCCGAACCCCAGTGGCCTGAACGCGCACTTCCCCCTGCCGGCGTTGACCGACGAGTTCGCCAAGCTGCGGCGGGAGCTCGACCCTTAGCCGGCCGCACTCCTAGCCTGCCGCGGCGGCCAGCCCCTGGTAGTAGGGCTGCATGGCCGGGTGGTAGTCGTCGAACTCCGGGCGGGGCGAACCGTCCCGGGAGGCGACCAGCATGTCCAGGTAGTACTCCCAACCGGCGCCCACCTCGGCGATGCCCTCCACGCTGCTCAGGTGCTGCACGAACCGCAGCTCGGTGGTGCCGTCGGTTTCGGTCAGCGACAGCTCCAGCAGCCAGGTGCCGTAGCTGTCGATCATCGAAACGGCGAGGCGCTGTGGCGGTTCGCACGCGTCGATGCGGACCTCACACCAGGGCTTCTCCTCCTCGTACGCCATCTGGACCCGGATGCTCCGTCCGGGCCCGGCCTCGCCCTCCCACGGGCCGAACCAGCGGGCCGTGCGTTCCGATTCGGTCAGGCTGGCCCAGACGTCCGCGAGCGGGGCGCGGAAGGTCCGGGTGAGGACGAGATCGTGCCCGGTGGCGGTGCGAAACAGGCGTCCGGCGGGTGTGCGGGTCATGCCGTGTGCTCCCTTCGGTGTTCCGCCGGGCCGCGGCTGCGGCGCTCTCGGCGGGTGCGATAGACCTCGGTTTCCAACGCGTCGAGCTGCCGCTCCCACCTGTCGACTGTGGTGAGCCCGGTGAGCCAGTCGAGCAGTGGGGCGAGCGGGCCCGGGTCGAGCCGGTAGATCCGCTGTCGTCCGACCAGCTCGTCACGGACCAGCCCGCTCTCGCGCAACACCCGCAGGTGGCGGCTGATGGCGGGCCGGCTGATCGTGAACCGCTGGGCGATGTCGCCGGCGGAGAGGGGTTCGTCGCGCAACATGGTCAGGATGTGCCGCCGCACCGGGTCCGCGATCGCGACGGCCACCTCGTCCACCCCCGAAGCGTAACCCATAGGTTACGGGTCTGCCCGTTGTGGACCTGCGACACCGCGCGGGTCCCTGCGTCGATGGTGGGCACATGATCACCTGACCTGGCACGCTGGACGGCATGGCCGCCCTGCTTCGCTCCCGCCTGACCGACTGGACCATCGCCGTACCCGTGCTCGCTGTCCTGGTGTTGATCGTGACCTGGGGACGGAGCCTGCCCGGCCCGATCATCGTGGTGGTCGCGGTGCTCCTCGGGGGTGCCGTGCTCGCGGCCGTGCACCACGCGGAGGTGGTCGCCCACCGGGTGGGGGAGCCGTACGGGTCGCTGGTGCTCGCCGTCGCGGTCACCGTGATCGAGGTAGCCCTCATCGTCACGCTGATGATCAGCGGGCCGGAGAAGACCCAGTCGCTCGCCCGGGACACCGTCTTCGCCGCCATCATGATCACCTGCAACGGGATACTCGGCCTGTCCCTGCTGCTCGGGGCGCTGCGCCGTCGCGTCGCGGTGTTCAACCCGGAGGGCACCGGCGGGGCCCTGGCCACCGTGATCACCCTGGCCACCCTGAGTCTGGTCATCCCGACCTTCACCACGGCCCGACCCGGCCCCGAGTTCAGCCCGGCCCAGCTCGCCTTCGCCGCCGTCGCCTCGTTGGCGCTCTACGGGCTCTTCGTGCTCGTGCAGACCGGCCGGCACCGCGACTACTTCCTGCCTGTCGACAGCCGGGGCCAGGTGATCGACGCGGAGGAGCACGCCAAGCCGCCGACCACCCGCGCGGCGCTGGTCAGTCTGGGGCTGCTGCTGGTGGCGCTGGTAGCGGTGGTCGGCGACGCCAAGACGGTCTCCCCGACCATCGAGGCCGGCGTCGCCGCGGCGAACCTCCCGCACGCCTTCGTCGGCGTCATCATCGCCCTGCTGGTGCTGCTGCCGGAGACCCTGGCCGCCGCCCGCGCCGCCCGCCGCGACCGCGTGCAGATCAGCCTGAACCTCGCGCTCGGCTCGGCGATGGCCAGCATCGGCCTGACCATCCCGGCCATCGCGATCGCCTCGATCTGGCTGGACGGCCCGCTGCTGCTCGGCCTCGGCGGCACCCAACTCGCCCTGCTCGCGCTCACCGCCGTGACCGCCGTACTCACCGTGGTCCCCGGCCGGGCCAACGTGTTGCAGGGCGGCGTACACCTGGTGCTGATGGCCGCCTTCGTCTTCCTGGCCGCCAGCCCGTGACCCGCATGGCCCGCCGGCTCAGCCCGTGACCCGCACGGCCCGCCGGCTCAGCCCGTGACCCGCACGGCCCGCCGGCTCAGCCCGTGACCCGCACGGCCCGCCGGCTGTGCCCGTGACCCGCATGGCCCGCCGGTTCAGCCGGCGGGCGGTGGGTCGCCCGCGAGACGCTCCGCGCGGGCGTTCAGGTAGCGCTGCTGCGCCAGGTTCGTCGAGCGCGCCGCCGCCATGCGGTACGCCTCCCGCGCCGCGACCCGCTCACCCTCCAACTCCCACAGGTGGGCGCGGGCGGCCGGCAGTCGAGGGTCGTCGGCGAGGCGGGGGTCGTCGGCCAGGTCGGCGAGCAGCGCCAACCCGGCCGGCGCGCCCCGACTCATCGCGACCGCCACCGCGTGGTTGAGCGCCACCACCGGGTTGTCGGACATCGTCAGGAGCACCTCGTACAGGGCGGTGATCTGCGCCCAGTCGGTGGCCGCCGCGCTGGGCGCCTCGTCGTGCACGGCCGCGATGGCGGCCTGGACCTGGTACGCGCCGACCACCCCGCGCGGCAGCGCCCCGGTGATCAGCTCGACCCCCTCGGCGATCTGGTCGGCCCGCCACCGGGAGCGGTCCTGCTCGGCCATCGGCACCAGCTCGCCGTGCGGGCCGATCCGCGCCGGCGCACGGGCGTCGGTGAGCAGCATCAACGCCAGCAGCCCGGTGACCTCGGGGTCCTCGGGCAACAGCCGGTGCAGCAGGCGGGTCAGCCGGATCGCCTCGGCGGTCAGGTCGGCGCGCAGCAACCCCGGCCCGGCCGTGCGGGCGTACCCCTCCGTGAAGATCAGGTAGAGCACGTGCAGCGCGGCGGCGAGCCGGTCGGCGCGCTCCGGGCCGGTGGGTGGCGCGAACCGCAACCCACTGTCGCGGATCCGCTGTTTGCCCCTACTGATCCGCCGGGTCATCGTCGCCTCCGGCACCAGGAACGCGCGCGCCACCTCGGCGGTGCTCAACCCGCCCACCGCCCGCAGGGTGAGCGCGATCTGCGACGCCGCCGACAGCGCCGGGTGGCAGCACAGGAACAGCAGGATGAGCGTGTCGTCGGCGTCCGCCGGCGGACGATCGGCGGCGGGGGCGCGCCACTGCTCCGGCAGCACCCACCGCGCGACCGTGTCCTCCCGCCGCATCCGGGCCTGCTCGCGACGCAGCAGGTCGGTCAGTCGACGGGACGCCACGGTGATGAGCCAGGCGCGCGGATTCTCCGGTACGCCGTCGCGCGGCCACCCGTCCGCTGCCGCGATCAGCGCCTCCTGCACCGCGTCCTCGGCCGTGTCGAAGTGCCCGTAGCGGCGGACCAGCGCGCCGAGGACCTGCGGCGCCAGCTCGCGCAGCAGGTCCTCGGCGGGTGTTTCCGGCACGTCAGCCGGCCAGGTCCTCGACACCGTCGAGCACCGGCCGGACGTCCACGTACCCACCGGGGGCGTCCGGGTCGACCAGGCCGGCGGCGATCTCGGTGGCCCGGTCGAAGCTGGCGCACTCCACGATGGTGTAACCGGCGAGGACCTCCTGCGTCTCCGGGTACGGGCCGTCGGTGACAACTGGTGCTCCCTCGCGCACCTGCACCCGGCGGGCGTGCACCGGCTCGCTCAGACCCCGGGCGTCGACCAGCTCCCCGGACTCGGCCAGCGCCTGGTGGAAGGTCTCCATGTGCCGGTGCATCGCCGCGATCTGCTCGGCCGACATCGCCGGCCGGTCGGAAGCCCGCCCGGACAGCACGTCATAGTCCTGCTGCGACCCGTAGAGCAAAATCATGTACTTCACGGTTCTCCCCTTCCTCCTGAAGGCGCCACCCCAGCGCCCACAAGAAACGTCGAACCCCACCCCCCAACCCGGACACCCCACCCCCACCCGAACCGTTGATCATGAAGTTAGCGTCACGACACGCCGGGCGGGATGACGCTAACTTCATGATCAACGAGGTTCGGGGGTGGTGGGTGGGGCCTAGGTTGGCGGGATGACTGTGGTGTGGGTGGTGGTCGGGTTTTTTGTGGTGGTGGCGGGGTTGGCTGGGGGAGTTCTGGTCTTGCGGGGGCGGGGGGAGTCGGGCGGGGTTGGTTTCGATCGTGGGGCTGGGCGGGACGCTCGGGCGCGGCAGCAGCGGTACGAGGCCGAGCGGCACGGCGACCAGGGTGACACGTGGCAGCGCGGTCGGGAGTCGGGCGGTTGAGCGACCCTACTGGCCGTACGAGAGGCGCAGCCGGCTCGGACCCACCGGGCGTGAACCGTTCGGCCACCTCGTGCGTGAATCGGTGATGGGCGTGGCGGTCGTATCGTCGGGGTACAGCGCAGCGCGAGCACCGACGTCTGGGGAGGCACAGTGGCGGCACGGTTCGGACGCGACACGCGGGGCCCGTTGGCGGGTCTGCTGATCGCCGCCCTGGTCTCGCTCGCCTGCGCCGGCGGTGGGCTGGCCGAGCCCGAGGCCGAGCGCCCCGGGGCGAAGCCGCCGGCCGCCTCGCCCGGGCCGAGCACCACCCGAGCCGACAGCACCACAAGCGTCGCCGAGTTCGAGCAGGACGTCGCCGACGCGCAGGCGGTCGCCGAGCGGTACTGGGCGGCCCAGTTCAAGGAATCCGGGGAGCGGTTCCGACCGATCCGACGGATCACCCCGTACCAGCGCGAGGGCGAGGTGTCCTGCGGCGGCCAGCCGTTGCCCCGTAACAACGCCGTCTACTGCTCGCAGGGCGACTTCATCGCGTACGACGTCGCCTGGTCGGTGGCGGCGTTCCGCCAGGTCGGCGACGCGTTCGTGTTCTACCTGCTCGGGCACGAGTACGCGCACGCCATCCAGGTGCGGCTCGGCATCAACTACAGCTTCACCATCCAGCAGGAGTTGCAGGCCGACTGCATGGCCGGGGCGTACCTCGGCGACTCGGTGCGCTCGGGTGCCCTGACCCTCGCCGAGGGCGACCTGGACGAGTTCCGGGAGGGGGTGGCGGCGGTCGGTGACGACCCGGACCAGCCGTGGTTCGCGGAAGGGGCGCACGGCACCGCCGAGCAGCGCACCGACATGTTCTTCCGGGGGTACGAGGGTTCCCTGAAGGAGTGCGACCTGGGCTGAGCGGGGTTGCCCGGATCACCCTGGCGCCCGTTGCCGCCACCCGCCACCGGCGGTGCTGGCAGGATCGCCGGTGTCGGTCACGACCCTGGAGGTTCCGCTGAGCAGCCATCACCCCGCCGCTGTGCTCTTCGACATGGACGGCACGCTGGTCGACAGCGAGAAGCTGTGGGACGTCGCGTTGCAGGAACTCGCGAAGGAGTACGGCGGGGAACTCTCCGTCGACGCCCGCCAGTCGATCATCGGCACCGCCATGGCCGAGTCGATGCGCATCCTGCACGACGACCTGGGGCAGCCCGAACGGGATCCGGAGATCAGCGCGGCGTGGATCAACACCCGGATCCTGGAGCTGTTCCGTAGCGGTCTGCCCTGGCGGCCGGGAGCCTTCGACCTGTTGCGCGCGGTTCGCGCGGCGGGAATCCCCACGGCGCTGGTCACCTCCAGCCCTCGGGCGCTTGTCGAGATCGCCCTGGACACGCTCGGTCGGGACAACTTCGACACAGTCGTCGCCGGCGACGAGGTGGTGGCGGCCAAGCCGCACCCCGAGCCCTACCTGACCGCGGCCCGGCTGCTGGGCGTGCCGATCGAGCGTTGCGTGGCGATCGAGGACTCACCGACCGGGGTGGCCAGCGCGCTCGCCTCGGGCGCGGCGGTGCTGGCCGTACCGGCGG
The DNA here is from genome assembly GCF_015751765.1 of Micromonospora ureilytica. NCBI lineage: Bacteria > Bacillati > Actinomycetota > Actinomycetes > Micromonosporales > Micromonosporaceae > Micromonospora > Micromonospora ureilytica. Next base: position 2,444,345 of record NZ_JADOTX010000001.1, on the reverse strand, counting down.
AGGTGGCATTGCCGAGCACTGTGGGCGTACACCAGATGGAGAGCCTGACCGGCGCGGACCTCGACCTGCTCGCGGCGCTGCTGACCGATCGGGCCGCGGCCACCGGCTGACGCGCCCGGCGCGGGTCAGGGGCGCTCGGCGAAGACCGCGGCGACCACCTGGTAGCTGTCGAACGCCCGCGCGGCTCCCGCGTACGCGGCCAGGTGGATGAAAAGCTCGACGATCTCCTCCCTGGTCACGCCCGAGGTCAGGGCGATGCGCAACTGCCCGCGCAGCGGCTCGTGGGTGCCGAGGGCGGCGGCGATCGCCACCGAGACCAGGCACCGGCTGCGCAGGTCCAGGCCCTCCCGGGGCCACGCCGCGCCGAAGGTCTGCACGGTGGCGAGACGACGGAAGTCGTGCCCCACCGACGGCTCGCCCTCGCCGAGCGGTAGGACCAGCGGCTGCCCGAGCAGTCGCTCGGCGTTGTCGAGTGCCCGTTGGTACGGGTCCTGATCGGTCATGTCACCGGCCCCGGCTCTCCGGCCGCCCGGGTGGCGGGCGGGCCGGCGCCCTGCCGGCAGCACCAGCCTGGCAGTCGCGTGCGGGCAGTCGTGGCCGAATGGGACAGGCCGAGGCCCCCGGTCGCGCGGATGGCGACCGGGGGCCTCGGCAGTGCCGATCAGCTCGTGGCTCAGTCGTGGGCGATGGCGCCCAGGACGTTGATCCGGGCCGCCCGGATGGCCGGGAGCACCGCGGCCACCACGCCGATGATGGCGGCGAGACCGAGGAAGACTCCCATCTGCCCCCAGGGCAGGATCAGGTCGGTGATGCCCTCGTCCTTGAGTGCCTCGACCACCGCGGCGCCGAGGCCGGTGCCGACAGCGACGCCGAGCAGCGCGCCGAACACCGAGATCACCACCGCCTCCACGGTGATCATGCCCATGGTCTGCGACCGGCGTAGGCCGATCGCCCGCAGCAGACCCAACTCGCGGGTCCGCTCCAGCACCGACAGCGCCAGGGTGTTGATGATGCCGAGAACGGCGATCACGATGGCCAACGCGAGCAGGATCTGGATCATCGTGAGCAGGCCGTCGAGCGAACTCGTCTGCTGCTTGATGAACGCGTCCCGGTCGGCCACCGACACCTCGGGGCTGTCCGCGAGGAGCGTCTCCACCTGCGGCTGAATGTCGGCCACGCGGGCGCCCGGGGCCAGCTGGATGAAGCCCTGGATGGGCTGCGGGATCGCGAAGTCCTTCGCCGCCGTCGCCGGCAACGTCACCGGGTTGGTCAGCTGCGACGACTCGTAGATGCCGCTGATCGTGTACGTGCGCTCCTCGCCCCGGGTCAGCTGCACCTTCACCGTCGAGCCCACGGACCAGCCACGGGACGTGGCAGTGTCGGAACTCGCCAGCATCTGGGTCGGCCCGAGTCGGTCGATGTCACCGGCGGTGGCCTTCGCGCCGAAGATCTGCCGCAGCGACGCCACGTCGCTGCTCGCCGCCACCCAGGTGCTCTCGCCGTCGATCCTTCCCATGTCGCCGTACTCGCCGTCGACCATCCGCACACCGGGCAGGGTCTTGACCCGGTCCAGTACACCCGGGTCGAAGGTCGGCGGACGCGGGCCACCCTGCTGGCCGGCGATCACCAGTTCGGCCTTGATGGTGTCCTGGGCGAGGGCGCTGATGCTGCCCTTGGCCGAGTCGAGGATGACCGTGACGCCGGTGACCAGTGCGATGCCGACCATCAGCGCGGCGGCCGTGATGGCCGTCCGGCGCGGGTTGCGCCCGGAGTTGAGCCGGCCCAGCTTGCCCGGCACCGACCAGGAGAAGATCGCCCCGAGCAGGCTCACCACCGGTCGGCTGATCAGCGGGGTCAGCAGCGCCACCCCGATGAAGGCGAACAGCACCCCACCGAGGATGGTGGACAGCGTCTGACCGCCCGCGTTGCCGCTGAGCCCGAGGAACAGCAGCACCGCGCCGATACCGGTGACCAACGAGCCGGCCACGGTGATCTTGGTCAGCGGTCGGTCCGGGGTGGCCACGTCCTGCATGGCCGCGATCGGCGGGATGCGGGACGCCCGCAGCGCCGGCAGCAACGCCGCCACCACGGTGATCACCAGACCGACGCCGAACGAACCGATCACCGCCGCCGCCGGCACGCCGATCCCGGCCAGGGTGAGCCCACCGGCGAGCTTGCCGAACAGGAACGCCAGCAGCGCGCCCACCCCGATGCCGGCCGCCAGGCCGAGCACCGACGCGATCAACCCCACCGCGATGGCCTCCAGGACCACCGAACCGATGATCTGCCGGCCGCTGGCCCCGATGGCGCGCATCAGCGCCAACTCCCGGGTCCGCTGCGCCACGATGATCGAGAAGGTGTTCAGGATCAGGAAGGTGCCCACCAGCAGCGCCACCGCGGCGAAGCCGAGCAGGATCTTGTTGAAGAAGGCCAGGCCCTCCTTCAGGCTGGCCGAGGCGTCCGCGGCCACCTGCTTACCGGTCTTCACCTCGAAGTCCGCGCCCAGGGTGCGGGCCACGTCGTCGCGCAGCGTCTCGTCGGAGACCCCGCCCGCGGCCTGCACGGTGATGCTGCTGTACACATCCGGCTCGCCCAGCATCAGTCGCTGCGCCACAGGCGTGGTGAAGAAGACCTCGTTGACCCCGCCGATCGAGTCCCGGTCACCGCTGTAACCGAAGACGCCAACCAGTGTGAAATCCCGCTTCTTCGACTCGAACGCGGTGAGCACGCCGACCTTCTGGCCAACCTGCACCTTCGCGGCCGTGGCCAACGCCTTGTTGATGACGATCTCGTCCTCGGCCTGCGGCGCGCGCCCCTCGCGCAGTCGCAGCAGCTCGCTCTCGCCGGTCCAGTTCTCGCCCAACTGCGGCGGGCCGAACGAGGTGACCACCTTGCCGTTGCTGCCGATCACCCGGGCGCCGTCGGCGTTCACGATGCCGGTCGCCGAGGCCGCCCCCGGCACCTGCTTCACCCGGTCCACCAGCGCGGCCGGCAACGGGGCGACGGTCTGCTCGCCCTCCATCTCGTTGACCTGCACCTTCGGCTTCGCCGCGACGTTCACGTCGATCTCGGAGAAACCGTCGGCGAAGACCGAGTCGAAGGAACGACCCAACGTGTCGGTGAGCACGAACGCGCCGGAGACGAACATCACCCCGAGCACCACCGCCAGGCCGGACAGGATCAGCCGGACCTTACGGGCCAGCAGACTCTTCAGCGTCGCGCGGAACATCAGTTGCCCACCTCGGCCGCAGTGTCCAGCTTCTTCATGGTGTCCAGCACCGTCTCGGCGGTCGGCTCGATCAGCTCCGAGACGATCTCGCCGTCGGCGAGGAAGACCACCCGATCGGCGTACGCGGCGGCCGTCGGGTCGTGGGTGACCATCACGATGGTCTGGCCGTGCTCCCGCACCGAGTTGCGCAGGAAGTTGAGCACCTCCGCGCCGGAGCGCGAGTCCAGGTTGCCCGTCGGCTCGTCCGCGAAGATCACCTCGGGGCGGGAGACCAGCGCCCGCGCGCACGCCACCCGCTGCTGCTGCCCACCGGAGAGCTGCGCCGGCCGGTGGTCCAGCCGGTCCTTCAGACCCACCGTCTCGATCACCGTGTCGTACCAGGCCGGGTCCGGCTTGCGCCCGGCGATCGACAGCGGCAACAGGATGTTCTCCTTGGCGGTCAGCGTCGGCAGCAGGTTGAACTGCTGGAAGATGAAGCCCACCTTGTCGCGCCGCAGCTTCGTCAGCCCCGCGTCGCCCAGCCCGGTGACGGTCGTCTCACCGATCGCCACCGTCCCCCGGGTCACCGAATCCAGGCCGGCCAGGCAGTGCATCAGCGTCGACTTACCGGAACCCGACGGACCCATGATCGCAGTGAAGCGGCCACGTTCGAACTCGGCGCTGACCCCCCGCAGCGCGATGACCTGAGCCTCGCCGCTGCCGTACACCTTCCACACGTCGTTCGCCCGGGCCGCGGCCTGCGCATGCTGGCCTACCGTCGCGGTCACGTCATCTACCTCTTCCGTCTGTCCGAAAATGCACGCCGCCCCCCGATGGTCCGGCGCGACTGTTCAATCATCGGTGCTGCAAAGGCCCGCCCCGTCCGACCCAGGGGGGACCCGGCGCGGATTTCCCGCTGCGGGTGCACCCCCATGTCGAATCAGGGTTGCCCCTGAGTCGACGGCCGGTCGACCGTTTTTCCCCACGGCGGGCGGCAGCACCGACACTTGCACCTGACGCCACAGGAGGGTCAACCGAACTGAGCCATCTCCGGTCACGGTAGGTGACGATGGCAACGGCGGCCGTCCCCCCACGGAGGGATCTTCGAGTACGCCGGGTGAGGTACCCGGGCCGGTTCGGCTACGCCCGGGGGCGGACCAGTCCCGACTCGTACGCCAGCACCACCGCCTGCACCCGGTCGCGCAGCCGGAGCTTGGTCAGCACGTGCCCGACGTGGGTCTTGATGGTGGTCTCGCTCACCGACAGGACCCTCGCGATCTCGGCGTTGGACAGCCCTCGGGCCACCTGCACGAGCACCTCGCGCTCCCGGTCGGTGAGCGCGCTGAGCGCCGCCGACGGCGTCGCCGCCGGGTCAGGCAGCAGCTCGGCGAAGCGGTCCAGCAGTCGCCGCAGGATCCGAGGTGTCACCACCGCGTCCCCACCGGCGACCGTGCGGATCGCCGCGATCAGGTCCTCGGCCGGCACGTCCTTGGCCAGGAACCCGCTGGCACCGGCCCGCAACGCGCCCACCACGTACTCGTCCAGGTCGAAGGTGGTGAGCACCAACACCCGTACCGGCAGTCGGGCGTCGACGATCGCCCGGGTCGCCGCCACCCCGTCCATCCGGGGCATCCGGATGTCCATCAGAACGACGTCGGGCAGCAGCCGGCGGGACAACTCCACCGCCTCCACGCCGTCACCGGCCTCCGCCACCACGTCCAGGTCGCTCTCGGCGCCCAGCACCATCCGGAACCCGGTCCGCAGCAGCGGCTGGTCGTCGGCGAGCAGGATCCGTACCGGCCGCGCCGAGGGCGCCTGATCGCTCATCTCGTCCTCCGTCCCGCCGACGTCGTGGCGCGCACCGGTCATCCTCGCGTACCGGAGCAGGTGCGTCGCGGATCACCGTAGAGGCCGGCCGGTCGCCCTGTCCCGACCGCGGCGGCACCGTTGCGGTCGGGTCTCCGGCGTCGGCCCGCGGCGGGCGACCCCGGCGGCCCGAATCGCCGCGCCGGGCGTGCGCGTCGGTCAGCGGACCGTCACTCGTCGGCGCCCGGCACCACCGGGGTGGACCGGGAGTCACGCAGCGGGTCGGCGCTCGCCGCAGCGACCGGGAACGGCGGCGGGGTGCCGCCGAAGCTGGGACACAGCGCCTGGTGGCTGCACCAGTCGCAGAGCCGGCTCGGCCGGGGCCGGAAATCCTGCCGGGCGGTGGCCTGCTCGATCGCCCGCCACAGCGCCACCACGGTGCGCTCGAAGCGGACCAGCTCGTCGGCGTCCGGGGTGTAATCCAACACCTCGGCGTCGCGCAGGTAGAGCAGCCGCAGCACCCGGGGCACCACCCCCCGGGTGCGCCACAGCACCAGGGCGTAGAACTTCAGCTGGAACAGCGCCCGCGCCTCGAACGCCTCCCGCGGAGCGCCGCCGGTCTTGTAGTCGACCACCCGCAGCGCGCCGTCCGGAGCGACGTCGAGCCGGTCGAGGTAGCCCCGGATCAGCAACTCCTCGTCGACGACCGCGGAGATCAGGCTCTCGCGCTCGGCCGGCTCCAGCCGGGTCGGGTCCTCCACCGCGAAGTAACCCTGCAACAGCCCGGCGGCGGAGCGGAGGAACTCCACCGGGCCGGCCGGCTCCGCGCCGTCGAAGATCGCGGCCAGCTCCGGCTGCTCGGCGACCAGCCGGTCCCACTGGGGTGCCACCAGGTCACCGGCCGCCTCCGGGGTGCGGCCGGTGGCGGGCAGGTCGAACAGGCGCTCCAGCACCGCGTGCACCAACGTGCCCCGGGCCTGCTCGATGGTGGTGCGCTCGGGCAGCCGGTCGATGCTGCGGAACCGGTAGAGCAGCGGGCAGGTCTTGAAATCCGCCGCCCGCGACGGGGACAGCGAGGCCCGCACCGTCGGCGGCGCCTGCGCCGCGGGGGAGGGTTGGGAGGTGGTGACCGATTCCGCCGTCATGTCGGCAAAGGTTAGGGCACCGGTGTGACACCGACCGCCGCCCGCCCCGCACAGGGATGGTCCGTAGCATCGTGGCGATGGAGCAGACAACCCGGCCGCCGCGCCGACCAGACCGACGCCTCGGCCTGAACGTCGGCCGGGTGTTCGGGGTGCCGCTGCACCTCAACGGCTCCATGGTCCTGCTCGCGGTGCTCATCGCGGTGCTGTACGGCGAGTTCGCCCGCCGACAACTGGACCTGCCGCAGCTCAGCGGCTACCTGATCGGCTTCGGGTTCGTCGTCTCGCTGCTCGGTTCGGTGCTGCTGCACGAGCTGGGCCACGCCCTCACCGCCCGCCGGTACGGCATCGGTGTGCGCGGGATCACCCTGGAGCTGCTCGGCGGCTACACCGAGATGGACCGGGACGCCCCGTCGCCCCGCGTCGACCTGCTGGTCTCGCTGGCCGGCCCGGCGGTCTCCGCGGTGCTCGGCGTCCTGGCGGTCGCCGCCACGCTCGCCCTGCCCGAGGGGACCGTGGCCCACCAGCTCGCCTTCCAGCTCGCGGTCAGCAACGTCATCGTGGCGCTGTTCAACAGCCTGCCCGGGCTGCCGCTCGACGGTGGTCGGGCGTTGCGCGCCGCGGTGTGGGGGCTGACCCAGGACCGGCACCTCGGCACCGAGGTCGCCGGGTGGGCCGGCCGGATCGTCGCCGTCGGCACCGCGGCCCTGGTCGTGCTCCTCACCGTCGAGCGGCGTCTGGCGCCGCTGGCGCTGCCGCTGATGCTGCTGGTCGCCGTCACCCTCTGGCGCGGCGCCGGGCAGTCGATCCGGGCCGCCCGGGTCAGCCGCCGATTCCCACTGATCGACCTCGCCCGGCTGGCCCGTGCGGTCTGGCCCGTGGCCACCGGTACGCCCCTGGCCGAGGCCCAGCGCAGACGCGCCGAGAGCGGGCAGCCCGACGCGGCGCTGCTGGTCACCGACTCCACCGGTCGACCGGTGGCGCTGGTCGACCCGGTCGCCGCCGACGCGGTGCCGGTCGAGCGCCGACCGTGGCTGGCGGTGGACGCCGTCGCCCGGTCGCTGGGCACACTTCCCACGTTGCCGGTCGGGTGGGACGGCGAGCGGGTGATGGAGGCCGTACAGACCCACCCGGGCGCGCAGTACGTGGTGACGTCAGGCGAAGATGTCGTCGGCATTCTGCACATCGCGGACCTGGCACAGCTCCTCGAACCCAACCGGAAGATGACACCGTGACCGCAACTCCCTCCACCGTCGCCGCCGACCCCACCACCCCGGCGCTGACACCCGTGCACCGGGGGCCGTTCCGGCCCGGCGACCGGGTCCAGCTGACCGACCCCAAGGGGCGGATGCACACCGTGACGCTGGAGCCCGGCAAGGAGTTCCACACCCACCGCGGCATCCTGGCGCACGACGCGCTGATCGGGCTCCCCGACGGCAGCGTGGTGACCACCTCCGGTGGCGGCACCGCGTTCCTGGCCCTGCGGCCGCTCCTGTCGGACTATGTGCTGTCCATGCCGCGCGGCGCCCAGGTGATCTACCCGAAGGACTCGGCGCAGATCGTGGCGATGGGCGACATCTTCCCCGGCGCCAAGGTCCTCGAGGCCGGCGCCGGCTCCGGCGCGCTGAGCTGCTCCCTGCTGCGTGCCGTCGGCACCGAGGGCGAGCTGCACTCGTTCGAGCTGCGCGACGACTTCGCCCAGATCGCCAAGCGCAACGTCGAGGCGTTCTTCAACGGGCCGCACCCCTCGTGGAACCTGCACGTCGGTGACGTGGCGCAATGCCAGGAGACCGGCTTCGACCGGATCATCCTGGACATGCTGACCCCCTGGGAGACCCTCGACATGGTCGAGCGGGCGCTGGTGCCCGGTGGGGTGTTCATCGGCTACGTCGCGACCACACCGCAGCTCTCCGAGCTGGTGGAGGCGTTGCGCGAGCGCGGCGGCTGGACCGAGCCGCGGGCCTGGGAGTCGCTGGTGCGCGACTGGCACGCCGAGGGCCTCGCCGTCCGCCCGGACCACCGGATGATCGCGCACACCGCCTTCCTGGTGTCCGCGCGCAAGTTGGCCCCGGGGGTCACCGCGCCGCCGCGCCGCCGCAAACCGAGCAAGGGCACCGAGGCGTACGTGCAGCGCCGCCAGGACCTGCGCGAGGCGGAGGCGGCCCGACAGGCCGCTGCCGCCCAGGCGGCAGGCGCGCAGCCCAACGGTACGGGGGAGATGGACAGGCCGTGACCATCGAGCTGGGTGTCGGCACCGCCGAGCAGGGGGAGACGCTGGCATGAGCCGACCGGGCTACGGCGGTGGAGACCTCCCCGCGGTCTTTCCCGACTGGTCGCCCTACCAGGACCTGGAGTCGGCGGCGCGGGCCTACCTGCGCGACCCGGACGTCGCCCTGGAGGCGCTCGGCGGCGTGCTGCGCGGCGCGTCGGTGCTCGGCTTCACCCTGGAACGCTTCGTCAACGAGGTCAACGGGGTGTGGCAGGAGGTCGTCGTGTGCGACGGCAGCCGGCTCATCCTCTGGCACGGCGAGGACGTGCCGCCGGAGGAGGGCCCGCCGGGCTCGATGACATCGTCGCTGCGGGTGGTGCCGATCTCCACAGTCACCGAGGTGGGCTGCCGGCGGCGGCTCAACCGTTCGGAGAGCGGCGAGATCCGGGTCGACAGCATCGACGTCTACCTGTTGCTCACCTCGTTGGACGAGGCGCCGCCGAGCGAGGAGATGGTCGGCACGCCCCGGCACGACGCGCTGCGCTTCGGCAAGACCCTCGACGACGGCGGGGCCGGGCAGATCGCCCGGTTGGAGGAGTTCGCGCGGTTGGTCGCCTCGGTGGTCGGCCGTCCGATGCTCTGAGGCGTACCCCGTTCTGGGGCCGGCCGGGCCGCGCGGCCCGGCCGGTGGGTCAGTCTTCCTCGGCGTCCGGGCCGGCGACCTCGACGCCGTCGCCGCGCACCACGTGGATGCAGTCGCCCGGGCACTCCTTCGCGGAGTCGATCACCTCGAGTCGCAGGTGCGCGGGGACGTCGACCCGGCTGCCCGGCGCCATTCGCAGCTCACCGTCGACGCCCTTGACGTAGGCCAGGCCGTCGATGTCGAACTCGAACACCTCCGGCGCGTACTGAACGCAGAGCCCGTCGCCCGTGCAGAGATCCTGGTCGACCCAGACCTGCAACTCGTCGGTCGCGACCTCGGCCACCTGTGCACCCCCCATGTTCTCCCGTGCCACGCTCCGACGGTACCCGAACGCCGGTAACGGCCCGTCAGGCCACCCTTGGCGATCAAGGTTCGGTGACGAGGGTGTTGCGTGGGACCGAATCGGCCTCATAGCGGCTAGTGTTAGGGCAGAACGTTCAAGCCCCCCGGGGAGGTGGGACGTGGCAGCACGTAGCGACGACGCGGACTCGCGCGCCGCACGGTGGGAGAAGGAAGCCCACGATCTCTCCACGCAGGTCGCGTTCCTGCAAGAGGAACTCGCCCTGGTGCGGCGCAAGTTGACCGAAAGCCCCCGACACGTCCGGCAGCTCGAAGAGCGGCTGGCGGCCACCCAGGCACAGTTGTCGCGGCTGACCGAGAACAACGACCGGCTGGTGAGCACCCTCAAGGAGGCTCGCACGCAGATCGTGACGCTCAAGGAGGAGATCGACCGGCTCGCGCAACCGCCGAGTGGGTACGGCGTCTTCCTGGCCAAGCACGAGGACGGCACGGTGGACGTCTTCACCGGCGGCCGCAAACTACGGGTCGCGGTCTCGCCCTCGCTCGACGTGGGTGACCTGCGGCGCGGCCAGGAGGTCCTGCTCAACGACGCGCTCAACATCGTGGACGCGTTCGGCTACGAGCGGGTCGGCGAAGTGGTGATGCTCAAGGAGATCCTGGAGGGGCCGGACGGCGGGCCGGGCGACCGGGCGCTGGTGGTCTCCCACTCCGACGAGGAGCGCATCGTGCACCTCGCCGAGACGCTCATCGGCTCGGCGATCCGGGCCGGCGACTCGCTCATGATCGAGCCCCGCTCGGCGTACGCGTACGAGCGGATCCCGAAGAGCGAGGTCGAGGAGCTGGTCCTGGAGGAGGTGCCCGACGTCGACTACGGCGACATCGGTGGCCTCCAGTCGCAGATCGAGCAGATCCGCGACGCGGTGGAGCTGCCGTTCCTGCACGCGGACCTGTTCCGTGAGCACCAGCTCCGCCCACCCAAGGGCATCCTGCTCTACGGCCCGCCTGGCTGTGGCAAGACGCTCATCGCCAAGGCGGTGGCCAACTCGCTGGCCAAGAAGATCGCCGAGCGCCAGGGCAAGGAGAAGCACACCAGCTTCTTCCTCAACATCAAGGGCCCCGAGCTGCTCAACAAGTACGTCGGTGAGACCGAGCGGCACATCCGGCTGATCTTCCAGCGCGCCCGGGAGAAGGCCGGCGAGGGCACGCCGGTGATCGTGTTCTTCGACGAGATGGACTCGATCTTCCGGACCCGCGGCTCCGGTGTCTCCTCCGACGTGGAGAACACCATCGTCCCGCAGCTGCTCAGCGAGATCGACGGCGTGGAGGGGCTGGAGAACGTCATCGTCATCGGCGCCTCCAACCGGGAAGACATGATCGACCCGGCGATCCTGCGCCCCGGTCGCCTCGACGTGAAAATCAAGATCGAGCGACCGGACGCCGAAGCGGCCAAGGACATCTTCTCCAAGTACATCCTCTCCGGGCTGCCCCTGCACCCGGACGACCTGGCCGAGCACGGCAGCGACGCCCAGGCCACCGTCGCGGCGATGATCGACGCCGTGGTGCTGCGGATGTACTCCGAAACCGAGGAGAACCGGTTCCTCGAGGTCACCTACGCCAACGGTGACAAGGAAGTCCTCTACTTCAAGGACTTCAACTCCGGCGCGATGATCCAGAACATCGTCGACCGGAGCAAGAAGATGGCCATCAAGGAGTTCCTCACCTCGGGTCGCAAGGGGCTGCGCCTGCAGCACCTGCTCGACGCCTGCGTCGACGAGTTCCGCGAGAACGAAGACCTCCCCAACACGACAAACCCCGACGACTGGGCGCGCATCTCCGGCAAGAAGGGCGAGCGGATCGTTTACATCCGCACGCTCGTCTCCGGCGGCAAGGGCGCCGAGGCCGGCCGGTCCATCGAGACCGCCAGCAACACCGGCCAGTACCTGTAGTACCAGCGTTCAACCGGGGCGACGCGTTTCGACGCGCCGCCCCGGTTGTCGTTCCGTCGGCGTCCGGCGGGCTGTGCTGGGGGGTCAGCCCCGACCGTCGGTGAAGATCCACCTGCGGGAGACGAAGAGATTCAGCACCGCCAGGCCCCCGGTGGTGAGCACCTTCGCGACCAGGTACGGAAGGCCGGCCCAGGTCAACCCCTGCACGAGGGCGACAGTGAGAGCCAGGTTGACGATCACCAGCAGTAGATACCGCCAGGCCTGACCGCCGACGTCGCCGGTCGAGCCGAACGACCATGCGCGGTTGAGCCCGAAGTTGACCACGAACGCCACGGCGAAGGCGAGCACCGTGGCGAACGGCAGCCACACCCCCAGCACACCGTGGAACAGGTAGAGCGCGCTGGTGTCGGTGATCGCGCTGAGACCACCGACGATCAGAAACCGCACCTCGCTGCGGCGTGTCAGGCCGGCGAGCGTCGCCGAGGCCGCCGCCTTCATCGCTGAACCTTGGCTGCGGACCCGCCATGTGTCGTCACGGTGGAGCACGCTATCGTCTCCCCGTCCCGCGATCGCCCCGAGACCCCCCGAAGGTGTTCAGTGACCGACATGCCGAGCGTCTCCGTCCACCCGACAGCCGAGGTGGAAGCCGGGGCCGAGGTCGGAGCCGGGACTCGGATCTGGCATCTGACGCACGTCCGGTCGACCGCCCGCATCGGCGCCGACTGCACGCTCGGCCGCAACGTGTTCGTCGACGCCGGGGTCACCATCGGCGACCGCGTCAAGGTGCAGAACAACGTCTCGGTCTACCACGGTGTCACGCTCGAGGACGAGGTGTTCGTCGGCCCGAGCGCGGTCTTCACCAACGACCTCAACCCGCGCGCCCAGAACCCGGACTGGAAGGTCACGCCGACAGTGGTCCGCACGGGCGCCTCGATCGGCGCCAACGCCACGATCGTCTGCGGCACCGAGATCGGGGAGTTCGCCCTCGTGGCCGCGGGTGCCGTCGTCACGCGGGATGTGCAGCCGTACCAACTCGTGGCCGGCAACCCGGCCCGGCATCTCGGCTGGGTCAACCGCAACGGCGAGGTGGTCGCCCGCGGCGACGAGCAGGTGCCCGCCGACGTACTCGAAGGCCGCTGAACCTCTCAGGAGATAACCCCCATGTCTATTCCCATCACTTCGGTGGTCATCGGCCCCGAGGAAGAGGCCGCGGTCCTCTCGGTCCTGCGGTCCGGCAGGCTGGCTCAGGGGCCGATGGTCGCCGAATTGGAGCGGTCCTTCGCTGAACTGTGCGGCGTCCCCCACGCCGTGGCCGTCAGCAACGGCACAGTGGCCCTGGTGGCCGCGCTCGAAGCGCTCGGTCTGCAGCCCGGCGACGAGGTGATCACCACTCCCTTCAGCTTCGCGGCGACCCTGAACGCGATTCTCGAGTCCGGAGCGACGGTCCGCTTCGCCGACATCCGTGACGATTTCACCATCGACCCGGACTCGGTCCAGGCGCTGGTCAACGCACGGACCAAGGCGATCCTCCCGGTGCACCTCTACGGCCTGCCCGCCGACATGACGGCCCTCACCGCGATCGCCGACGCCGCCGGGCTCGCGATCGTCGAGGACGCCGCCCAGGCGCACGGCGCCCGCGTCGGTGACCGGGCGGTCGGCTCGTTCGGCGTCGGCTGCTTCTCCATGTACGCCACGAAGAACCTGCAGTGCGGCGAAGGCGGCCTGATCACCACCTCCGACGACGCCATCGCCGACCGGCTCCGGCTGCTGCGCAACCAGGGCATGCGGGTGCGCTACCAGTACGAGGCGCCGGGCCACAACTGGCGACTGACCGACCTGCAGGCGGCCATCGCCGTGCCGCAGGTCGGCCGGCTGGCCGAGACCACGGCCCGGCGGGCCTCGAACGCCGCGAGGCTGACCGCCGGCCTCGCCGACCTGCCCGGGCTGACCACCCCGTCGGTGCCGGCCGGGCGTAGCCACGTCTGGCACCAGTACACGGTGCGTATCGGCGCCGACGCGCCACTGAGCCGCGACGACCTCGGCAAGCGGCTCGACGAGCGGGAGATCGGCTACGGTCTGTACTACCCCCGCCTCATGCACCACTACGACTGCTACGTGGGTCACCCCCAGATCGGCACCGACGAGACCCCTCGTGCCCTTCGCGCAGCCGAAGAGGCGCTCTCCCTTCCTGTTCACCAGCACCTGGCCGACGACGACGTCGACCAGGTGATCGAGGCCGTACGAGGTGCGTTCAATGCCTAATTTGGCGATCATCGGCGCGGGCATCATGGGCGCGAACCACGGTCGCGTGGCCCGCGCCACGCCGGACGTCACCGTCACCACCGTCTGCGACCCCGACCCCCAGCGGGCCGCCACCCTGGCCAAGGCCATCGGCGCGGAGTACACGACCGACCTCGACGAGGCGCTGGTCGGCGTGGACGCGGCCATCCTGGCGACCCCGAGCGAGACGCACGGCGAGCTGGGCGCGCGCATCCTGCGCAGCGGCCGCGACCTGCTCGTCGAGAAGCCCATCGCGACCTCCGTCGCCGACGCGCAGCACCTCATCGACCTCGCGGAAAAGCACAATCGGGTGCTGATGGTCGGCCACGTCGAGCGCTTCAACCCGGCGGTCACCGAGCTCCTCCAACTGGTGGACGACCCGCTGTCGTTGGAGATCACCCGGGTCGGCCCGTTCTCCAACCGCGCCCTCGCCGACGTCCTGCTGGACCTCATGATCCACGACGTCGACCTGGCACGGACGGTGGCCGGCTCGGAGATCGTCGCGCACCGCGCGGCGACCCGGATCGTCCGCTCCGCCGAGCAGGACCTGGCCTTCGCCCTGCTCATGTTCGAGAACGGCATGATCGCCAACATCACGGCGAGCCGAGTCAGCCAGAACAAGATCCGCCGCGTCACCCTCACCCAGCGCAATGACTGCGTCATCGCCGACCTGCTGCGCCAGCAGGTCGAGGTGCACCGGATCGAGCACTCCGAGTTCCTCTCCGAAGGCGGCGTGCGCTACCGGCAGAGCGGGCGGGTCGAGATCCCCTTCCTCTCCCAGCACGGTGAGCCGCTCATGCACGAGCTGCGGCACTTCGCCGACTGCGTCGTCAACCGTCGCCGACCCGTTGTCAGCGGCGAAGACGGTCTGGCCGCGCTCGAGGTGTGCCTCCAGATCCGCGACACCGCCCTGGTCGGCTGAGCATGTACAAGGGTCAGAAGGTCGCCGCCGTCGTCCCGGCCTACAACGAGAGCCGGCTGATCGGCAAGACGATCACCACGATGCCCGACTTCGTGGACTTCATCGTGGTGATCAACGACTGCTCCACCGACGACACCTCCGAGCGTGCCCGCGCGGTGGGCGACCCGCGGGTCGTCGTCATCGACCACGTGAAGAACACCGGTGTCGGTGGTTCGATCATGGACGGGCACGAGCGGGCCCTCGCCCTGGGCGCCGACATCAACGTCGTGATGGCCGGTGACGCCCAGATGGACCCGGCCTACCTGCCGGCGCTGCTCGACCCGATCTGCGACGACGGCTACGAGTTCACCAAGGCGAACCGCTTCTTCTCCCGCACGTCGTTCGCCGACATGCCGGCCGTACGGATGCTGGGGAGCGTCGCCCTGTCGTTCGCGACCAAGGTCGCCAGCGGCTACTGGAACCTCTTCGACCCGCAGAACGGCTACACCGCGGTGTCCCGCTCGGCCCTGCTGCGGCTGAACGTCGCCGCCGTGGCCCGCGGCTACGAATTCGAGAACGACCTCCTGATCTGGCTCAACATCGCCAACGCCCGAGCCAAGGACGTGCCGATCCCCGCCAGCTACGGCGAGGAGGTGTCGACGATGCGCATCCACCGGGTGGCCCCCCGCATCGCCAGCCTCCTGTTCCGCGGCTTCTGGCGGCGGATGCTGCTCAAGCACGTGCTCGCCTCCTTCTCCGCCGTCGCGCTGCTCTTCTTCACCGGCCTGTTCCTCATCCTGTTCGGCGGCGGCTGGGGGATCTGGGTGCTGGCCGAGACGCTCGGCCCACCGGTCGCCACCACCGGCAGCGTCCTGCTCTGCGTCGGGCCGCTGCTGACCGGCATCCACATGCTGATCTCCGCGCTCACCCTGGACATCCAGTCGACGCCGGACTGACCGGTACCGGGCCCTGATCCGATCCACGCCCCCTGAAAGGCAGCGCAGAGAACCGCGATGACCGAACAACCTGCGGCCGGCGACGGCGACCGCGCGGTCGCCGTCGCCCGCCGGGTCTGGATCCTGGCGTTCGTCGGCTTCCTGCTGACCATCGGGGCCTGGTCGGTCGCCGCCCCCTACGACGGCACACCGGACGAGCGGGAACACATCATCCGCGCCGCCGGTGTGGCGGCGGGGGAGATCGCCCCGCCGCCGGCAGCCGCCAAGAAGGGCTCCGGAGCCTTCCAGGACGTGCCCGCCGGCCTGGTCAGGGAACAGTGCTGGCAGTTCAAGCCGGCGGTCTCCGCCGCCTGCGCGGTCCCACCGGGCAGCGACGACACCCCCGTACGCGCCGGCACCGGCGCCGGTCGCTACCACCCCGTCTACTACGCCCTGGTGGGCTGGCCGCTCGACCTCTGGCCGGGCTGGTCCGGGGTGCTGCTCGCCCGGTTCATCAGCGCCGGCATCGCCGCCGCGCTGCTGGCCAGCGCGTTCGTCGTGGCCGTGAACTGGTCCCGGCGTCGTCTGATGGTCGCCGGCCTCCTGGTCGCCGTCACCCCGATGGCCGCCCAGATGGCCAGCGCCGTCAACCCCAACGGCGTGGAGATCGCCGCCGGGGTGGCGTTCTTCGCGGCGACCATCCCGCTGTTCCTGGACCGCCGGCCGAAGCCGCACCACGGGCTGCTCGTCCTGGCCGGCATCAGCGGCCTGCTCCTCGCGATGCTGCGGCAGACCGGGCCGCTCTGGCTGGCCGCGGCGTTCGTCGCCTTCGCCTTCCCGTGGCGGCAGAGCAACGTCGGCCGGCTGGTGCGCGAGAAGGCCGTCTGGTGGTGGGTTGGCGGCATCGCCGTCGCGGCCCTCACCGCGGTCGGCTGGGGCGTCGTGATGAAGTCCTCCGACCTCGGCAACTACGGCGGCCACGTGTACACCTACGGCCAGGCCGCCCTCGCCGAGGCCGACCGGTGGCGCAGCTACCTCGACCAGATGGTCGGAGTGACGTCATGGCTGGACACCCGGATGCCCGCGCCGATCTACCTGACCTGGCAGTTCGTCGCCGTGACGCTGCTGATCGGGGCGTTCGTCTTCGGCCGGTTGGTCGACCGTTGGCGCCTGTTCGTCCTGGTCGTCGCCGGCACCGTCGTGCCGTCCCTGATGCAGGTGGCCCTGGTCAAGCAGACCGGGTTCGTCACCCAGGGCCGCTACATGCTGCCGATGCTCGGCGGGGTGATGCTGTTCGCCGCGTACGTCTGGGAGGAGCGAGGGCTCGACGCCGCCCGCAGCCGCACCCTGGTCCGCCTCAGCGTCATCCTGCTCATGCCGATCCAACTCTTCACGCTGATCCTGACGATGGTGCGGTGGCAGGACGGGCTGCCCAGATACCTGACCTTCCGCACCTTCAACCCGTTCGCCGGCGACTGGCACCCGCCACTGGGCTCGATCACGCCCCTGTTGGCGAGCGTGCTCGGCCTGACCCTGCTCGGCGTTCTCGCCTGGCGGGTCTCGATGCGCCCACTGAACGAGCCTGACGAGCCGACGCCCGCGATCGCCGAGCAGACACCGGCGACGGATCTGCGCTGATCGGCCGACCGGCCGACCACGCCCGGTGCGGGCGTTGCTGTCGAATTCGGACTAGGCTGGGATGCAGGGCCGATCGAGCGGTAACGCGCCGGCCGGCGGTGGGCGTCGACCGGTACGTCAGCGAGCTGAAGCGGGGCGCGGCATGAGCGTACGGCGAATCATGGGCACCGAGGTCGAGTACGGCATCTCCGTGCCCGGGCAGGCCGGAGCCAACCCGATGGTCACCTCATCGCAGGTGGTGAACGCCTACGGGGCACGTCCGGAGCTCAACCGGGGCGGCCGGGCACGGTGGGACTACGAGGAAGAGTCGCCGCTGCGCGACGCCCGCGGCTTTACCTACTCCGGTGCCGCGTACGACCCCGCCGAGGCCCTCGCGGACGAAGACCTCGGCCTGGCCAACGTGATACTCACCAACGGCGCACGCCTCTACGTCGACCACGCCCACCCCGAATACTCCACCCCGGAGGTCACCACCCCCCGGGACATCGTGCGCTGGGACAAGGCCGGCGAGCGGGTGATGGCCGAGGCGTCCCGCCGGGCCGCCACCATCCCGGGCACCCAGCCGATCCACCTTTACAAGAACAACACCGACAACAAGGGCGCCAGCTACGGCGCCCACGAAAACTATCTGATGCGCCGGCAGACGCCGTTCGCCGACATCGTGGCGTACCTGACGCCGTTCTTCGTCACCCGGCAGATCGTCTGCGGCGCCGGCCGGGTCGGCATCGGCCAGGACGGCGGCCAGAGCGGTTTCCAGATCTCCCAACGCGCCGACTTCTTCGAGGTCGAGGTGGGGCTGGAGACCACCCTCAAGCGCCCGATCATCAACACTCGCGACGAGCCGCACGCCGACGCCGACAAGTACCGCCGGCTGCACGTCATCATCGGCGACGCCAACCTTTCCGAGATCTCCACCTACCTCAAGGTCGGCACCACCGCGCTGATCCTCACCATGATCGAGGAGAAGGTGCTCGGCGCCGACCTCGGCATCGCCGACCCGGTCAGCGAGCTGCGCGCCGTCAGCCACGACCCCTCCCTGACGCACCGCATGCGACTGCGCGACGGCCGCCGGCTCACCGCACTGGACCTGCAATGGGCCTACCTGGAGCGGGTCCGGTCCTTTGTCGACGACAGGTACGGCACCGACGCCGACGAGCAGACCATCGACGTGCTCGACCGCTGGGAGAGCGTCCTGGACCGGCTGGGACGGGATCCGATGCTCTGCGCCGACGAGCTGGACTGGGTGGCCAAGCTGCGGCTGCTGGAGGGTTACCGGGAGCGGGAGAAGCTCGGTTGGGGCTCGCACAAGCTCCAGCTCGTCGATCTTCAGTACTCCGACGTCCGGCCGGAGAAGGGCCTCTACCACCGCCTGGTCAGCCGGGGGGCGATGAAGACGCTGCTCACCGACGACGAGACCCGCACCGCGATGACCGAGCCCCCGGAGGACACCCGGGCCTACTTCCGCGGTCGCTGCCTCGCCCAGTACGCCTCCGAGGTGGTCGCCGCGAGCTGGGACTCGGTGATCTTCGACGTGGGCCGGGAGTCGCTGGTCCGGGTCCCGATGATGGAGCCGGAGCGGGGCACCCGCGCGCACGTCGGGGCGCTGTTCGACCGTTGCGCCAGCGCCAAGGACCTGTTGGAGACACTGACCGGGGGCTGATTCCGGATTCGTCAGCCCGTCGTGTGCCGCAAGCCGGCGCGCGGCGGGCTTTTCGTCGCCCGCGCGAGGTAAGTTCATCGCAGACGATCGTGGAGGAGGCAGCAGTGGCCACTCATGACAGCGGCGGCCAGTCGCAGTCCGGCAAGTCCCGTCAGGGCGAGGAAATCGAGGACGTCACCACCGAGGCCAACCCCGAGGTGGCCGAGCGGCACGCCGAGATCACCGAGGACGTCGACGACCTCCTCGACGAGATCGACTCCGTCCTCGAGGAAAACGCAGAGGAATTTGTGAGGGGCTACGTACAAAAAGGAGGTCAGTGAGCATATAAGGTCAATTCGGACATGCCTAGAACGAACGATGATCGAGACGGACTCCGCCGTTGCCGAGATTGCAGCGAATGGAAGGCCCTCGATCAGTTCTGCGCGAGCTCCAAGCGGCCAGGCGGTCGGGGTAGTTACTGCAAGCTCTGCTTCAACGAGCGATCCAAGGCGAGTTACGCGCGTCGGGTGAGAGCCAAGTTTGACCGCGAGGTGCGCGAAGGTCGTGTCGTGCCGGAGGGGCACAGGTTCTGTCCGGCCTGCAACGCGGTCAAGCCGTTCGATGCCTTTCCCCGTAACCGGGCGGATGCCTCCGGTTATGCCACTTACTGCAAGCCCTGCCACAACACGAAGACCAGGGAGACCAAAGAACGCCTCTATGGAGGCAATCGCGAGTACCACCTGCGGCAGCGGTACGGCGTGGGTGAGAAGGAGTTTCAGGAGCTCCTGGCCGAGCAGGGCGGCGTCTGCGCGGTCTGTGGCGGTGCCGACCCGCAACATCTGGACCACGATCATCGCACCGGGTGGGTGCGCGGGATACTCTGCTTCAACTGCAACGGTGGTCTTGGCCAGTTCCGTGACAGTCCCATGAGGCTGGCCAGGGCGATCACGTACCTGAGAGGAACCACGTGGCAGCGGGCTTTGATCCATCCGGGCGTCTACCAGATGTCTTCACCAACGCGGGGACGTCCTCTTTCACGACGTTTCTGAGTCGGGTGGCCCCCGAGATGTTGCCCGGTCGGCGACCGCTGCCGCCGGGCATGGCAGCCGACCTGGCGCCGCACGCGACCACCATCGTGGCCATCGCGGCCGCCGAGGGTGTGGTGATGGCGGGTGACCGGCGGGCCACCATGGGCAACCTGATCGCCCAGCGCGACATCGAGAAGGTGCATCCGGCCGACGCGTACTCGCTGGTCGGCATCGCGGGCACCGCCGGTATCGGCATCGAGCTGATGCGACTGTTCCAGGTGGAGTTGGAGCACTACGAGAAGATCGAGGGCGCGATGCTCTCGCTGGACGGTAAGGCCAACCGGTTGGCCTCGATGATCCGGGGCAACCTGGGGGCGGCCATGCAGGGGTTGGCAGTGGTGCCGCTCTTCGCCGGGTTCGACCTGGCCGCCGCCGACCCGGCGCGGGCCGGTCGGATCTTCAGCTTCGATGTGACCGGTGGCCCGTACGAGGAGACCGGCTACGACGCGATCGGGTCCGGGTCGTTGTTCGCGAAGTCCGCGTTGAAGAAGCGGTACCGGGTGGGGCTGTCCGTCGAGGACGCGACGCGGCTGGCGGTCGAGGCGCTCTACGACGCGGCCGATGACGACACCGCGACCGGCGGGCCCGACCTGACCCGGCGGATCTACCCCGTGGTGATGACCGCGACTGCCGAGGGCACCTACCGGCTCACCGACGCCGAGACGGCGACGATCGCCGAGGGCGTGGTCGCCGGCCGGATGGAAAACCCGGGCGGTTAGTTCCGCCCGACCACCCCCACCAGCCAGCAGTCGTCAGCACAGCGCCGTTAGGAGAACCGCCGCCGTGGCCATGCAGTTCTACGCCTCGCCCGAACAGATCATGCGTGACCGCTCCGAGTTGGCCCGTAAGGGCATTGCTCGCGGGCGGAGCGCAGTGGTCCTGAGCTACTCCGGCGGGGTGCTCTTCGTCGCGGAGAACCTCTCCAGCGCCCTGCACAAGGTCAGTGAGATCTACGACCGGATCGGCTTCGCCGCGGTCGGCCGTTACAACGAGTTCGAGAACCTCCGGCGGGCCGGCGTGCGGATGGCCGACCTGAACGGGCTCAGCTACGACCGACGGGACGTCACCGGTCGGGCCCTGGCCAACGCGTTCGCGCAGACCCTTGGCGCGATCTTCACCGAGCAGTCGAAGCCGTTCGAGGTGGAGATCTGTGTGGCGGAGGTCGGGGCCACTGCCGCTGACGACGAGCTGTACCGGCTCACCTACGACGGTTCGGTCAACGACGAGCCTGGGCGGATGGCGATGGGTGGTCAGGCTGAGGCCATCACCGGTGTGCTGAAGTCCAACCACCGGCCGGACATGTCGCTCGGGGAGGCGGTCCAGGTCGCGGTGCAGGCACTGAGCACTGTCGGTGGTGAGGGTGGCGCCGCCCGGACGATCGCCGCGAACCAGCTCGAGGTGGCGGTGCTGGACCGGCAGCGGGTCGGCCGGACGTTCCGGCGGATCACCGGGGCTGCGCTGACCGCGCTGTTGGACGGGGAGTCGGCGCCGCCGACCAGCGACCGGCCGGACACGCCGAGCGTGCCGACCGGGGATGCCGGCAAGCCGACCAGCTCCGCGGGTTCCGCTGACCTGGAGGACCGGCCGGGTCAACCCGACAGCTGATCAGGTGACGAGACAGCGCCCGGGGCCCGCACGCGCGGGCCCCGCCGCTGTTGTCTGTCGGGGGGTCAGCGGCGCTGGAGCAGGGGCCGCGCGAGGGCCCAGTAGCCGGCGGCGACGGCGTTGAACACGCCCATGCCGGGCGGCGAGTCGACGTTCGAGGGGGCGACCCGGGCGGTCATCAGCTCGGCGATCACCCCGTCGGGCACTGTGCGTTCGGCCTGGAGTTGACGGCGGCGGGCGCCGACCCAGGACCGGTTGCGCCACAGCCAACCCCAGCCGCGGGTCTTCTGCCGGGTCCAACCGCCGGCGAGCGCGGCGGCGAGCATGGCGGCTTCGGTGAGCAGCAGCATCGGGGCGAGCACCACCAGCGTCCGGGTCTGGTACGCCGTGAGCAGGGTGACCAGCCGGTTGCGTTCCACCAGGTAGAGCTTGAGGTCGTTGCGGGAGAACTCGTAGTGGTGGCGCACGACGGCGTCGGGTACGTACTCCAGGCGCAGGCCGCGTTGCCAGAGCCGCAGGCTCAGCTCGGTGTCCTCGTGGTAGGCGAAGTACTCGGCGGCGAAGCCGTCGAGTTCCTGCCAACGCTGGCGGCTGATCACGAAGCAGCAGCCGCTGAGCGACGGCACCCTGCTGCGTACGGCGTGGGCGGTGGCCGGCTCGCCGTTGCCGCCGGCCCAGGACAGCCCGGTGAAGTGCAGTGGGTTGCCGGAGGTGTTGATCAGCTCGGGAGTGTCGGCGAGCCGGATGGAGGCCATGGCGGCACCGACGCCCGGTTCGGCGGCGACCGCCACCGTCTTGGCGATGGCGTCGGGGGCGACGACGGCGTCGGAGTTGACGAAGGCGAGCCAGTCTCCGGTGGCCTCGGCGGCGCCGATCCGGCAGCCGCCGGAGTAGCCGGTGTTCTGTTCGGGGCGGACCACCCGGACCTGGGGGAAGCCCTTGACGATGTCGATGCCGTCGCCGGTGCAACCGTTGTCGACGACGACGAGCTCGATGTCGACGTCGGTGCTGGCCAGGACCGCTCGGGCGGCGTTGACCAGGTACGGCTCGGCGCCGTAGGCGAGCATGACGGCGGTCACCTGTGGGCGGGTCATCGGAGGCCTCCGGATGTGGCAGGGGCGACGGCCTCGGCGATCGGCCGGGTGGGGGTGGTGGGTCGGTGGACGCCGCCGCGTAGCAGCAGTGTCGCCATGGTGGCGGCGACGATGACGGAGCCGATGGTGTACGCCAACTCGACTCGCAGGGTGACCGGAGCCGGGGTCAGCGTCACGGCGATCAGGGCGGCGACGCCGACGGTCCAGGCGAGGGCCTGGGCGCGGTGCCGGTCGAGGGCGAGCAGGGCCTGGCCGAGCACCATCGCCCACAGGTAGGCGAGCGTGGCGGCCGCCAACCAGGCGAAGTCGCCGTGGCCGAGAACGCCTGGTGCGTCGAAGAGTGTGCCGACCAGCCACGGGCCGAGCAGCACGGCGCCGAGGGCTCCGGTGAGGCCGAGCGCGGTGACGATGCCGAGCGCCCGCCGCAGCAGGCTGTGGAAGCCGGCCTGGTCGCCGGTGGTGGCGGTGGTGGCCAGGCCGGGCAGCAGTGACGCCTGGAGGGAGCCGAAGACGAACAGGGGGATGCGGACCAGCACGAGGGCGGAGAGCAGCGCGCCGGCGGCCGCCGCGTCGGCGGGGGCGAGCAGCTGCACGTTGATCACGCCGATGTTCACCACGACCTGGGAGAGCAGGCTGGAGGCGGTGAGCAGGCCGAGGCCGCGCAGCAGGGTGGCCCAGGCGACCGGCGGGCCTGCACCGATGACGCGTAGCACCGGCGGCAGGGTGAGCAGGACGCTGACCAGTGGGGCGGCGACGAGCACCAGCCCGTACCAGACGGGGGAGGTCACTCCGGCCAGCCCGAGGAGGGCCACCATGATGATGCGCAGGCCGCCGTCGATCCCGAGTTGGGTGCCGTACCAGGGGAACAGTTGCAGGCCGGAGAGGACACCGCGGGTGGCGTAGGCGACGGCCATCGCGGCGAGTGCGCCGATCAGCACGGTGACCAGGTTGCCGTCACCGGCGAAGAGCTTGTCGGCGAGCGGCTGACGACCGATGGTGACTGCCAACACCAGCACGGCGAGCAGCACGGCGGCGACGGTGACGCCGCGGGCCAGCACCGGGCCCGGGGGCAGCCCCTGGCTGTGCCGGGCGGCGACGACCCGGGCGACCTCCTGCTCGATCGGCATGAACACGCCGATGCCGAGGGTGAACACGATCGACCAGAGCACCGACAGGGACGAGTAGTCGGCCTTGCTGAGGCTGTGGCCGGCGACCGCGAGGTGGACGTAGGAGGCGAGGCCAAGAAGGCCCAGCCCGGCACCAACAGCGATGGTGCCGGGCGGGATCAGGCGTAGCAGGCGTTGGATCACCGGCGAATGAGCGCCAGCGTGAGGACGGCGAACGCGCGGCCGAGGTAGATCATCGCCCGGGCGGGGGAGTGGCTGGGTGTGCCGGCCATCCGCTTGCGCATGGCGACCGGCACCTGCCGGATGCGGTAGCCCCGGCGGGCGGTGTGTACCAGGGTCTCCACCGTGTCGCCGAGGTACTCGGCCGGGTACCAGGTGGCGAACATTTCGATGACCCGCCGGTTGGCGGCCCGGAAACCGGACGTGGTGTCGGTGAGCTTGGTGTGGGCGACCCGGGACAGCACGGCGGAGAGCATCACCATGGCCCAGCGGCGGGGGCCGCGGACCATGTAGTCGCCCTCGCCGGCGAAGCGGGCGCCGATGACGAGGTCGTTGTCGTCGAGGAGGTCGACGAGCTTCGGCACGTACCGGGGGTCGTGCTGGCCGTCGGCGTCGATCTGGATGGCGACCTCGTAGTCGTGGTCGCGGGCGTAGCGGTAACCGAGGCGCATGGCCCCACCGACGCCGAGGTTGTACGGCAGTTTGGCGACCTTCGCGCCGGCGGCGGCGGCGACGGCGGCGGTGCGGTCGGTGGAGCCGTCGTCGACGACGAGCACGTCGACGCCGGGCAGCTCGCCGCGGACCTCGCCGACGACGTCGGCGATGGAACCCGACTCGTTGAGGGCCGGAATGATGATCAGTGTGCGCTTGCCGTTAACCATCGGTCGACACCAGTTCGTCACGGGCCGCCCGGTCCGCGTTGATCTCCGCGCGGAGCAGGGCGAAGTCTTCGGCCAGGGTGCGGGTCTCTTCTTCGAGGGCGCTGACCTCCCAGCTGAGGTGCACGCACACCAGCAGCAGGAAGACGATGCCGAGGAAGAGCACCAGGCTGACACCGGAGGCGACACCGAGGAGTTCGGCGACGTTGTCGAGCAGCCGGGGGAACAGGGACAGCGGAATCACGATGATCAGCACGGCGAGCCAGAGCATGCCGTACTTCTCGCGCAGCTGACGGCGGCGCAACAGCTCGACGATGGTGCCGAGGAGCAGCAGGCCGGTCAGGCCGGTGACGAGGGTGAGCTTCATGCGACCTTCCACGGGGCGGGTGGAGCGGGGGAGTGGAACGCGTCAACCAGGGCGCTGTGCCAGTCCGGAAGCGGGGGCAGACCCACGGCTGCCCAGCGGCTGTGCCCTAGCACACTGTACGCAGGCCGGGGGGCGGGACGCGGATACCGGTCGCTGGTGGTGGGTCGGATCCGCTCGGGGTCCAGTCCGGCCAGCGTGAACGCGGCGCGGGCCAGCCCGTACCAGGTCGTCTGCCCGGCGCAGGTGCCGTGGTAGACGCCGGGCGCGGCGTGACCGGCCAGCGCCGCGTCGGCGAGCGCGACGAGTCGTTCGGCGAGCGCGTGGGACCAGGTGGGCTGGCCGTGCTGGTCGTCGACCACGTCGAGGTGTTCGCGCTGGTCGGCCAGTCGGAGCATGGTGGCCACGAAGTTCGGGCCATGGGCGCCGTACAGCCAGGCGGTGCGTACGACGTACCCGGTGTCGGGTAGCAGCCGCGCGACGGCCTGCTCGCCGACCAGCTTGCCGCGGCCGTAGGCGTTGACCGGCGCGGTGGGCGCGTCCTCCGGGTAGGGGGTGTCCGCGTTGCCGGCGAGGACGTAGTCGGTGGAGACCTGGATCAGCCGGGTTCCGTCGGTGGCGCACGCCGCGGCAAGGTTGGCCACGGCGTCGCCGTTGACGGCGGTCGCCGCGGCCTCGTCGGCCTCGGCGGCGTCGACGTTGGTCCACGCGGCCGCGTTGATCACCAGGTCGTGCCCGGCGACGGCGGCGCTCACCGCCGCGCGGTCGGTGACGTCCAGGTCGGCGCGGGTGGCGGCGGTCACCTTGAGGTCGGGCCGTGTCCTCAGCACGGTGACCAGGTCCCGGCCGAGCATCCCGCCCGCGCCGGTGACGAGGAGTCGGGTCATGCGGTCGGCGCGGACTTGAGGGGTTCCCACCAGCTGCGGTTGTCCCGGTACCAGCGGACGGTGTCGGCGAGGCCCTGGTCCAGGGTGATGCTGGGGTGGTAGCCGAGCTCTTCGCTGATCTTGGTGATGTCGAGGGAGTACCGCCGGTCGTGGCCCTTGCGGTCGGTGACCGGGACGACCCGGTCCCACCCGGCGCCGCAGGCGTCCAGGAGCAGACCGGTGAGTTCCTTGTTGGTCAACTCGGTGCCGCCACCGATGTTGTAGACCTCGCCGGCGCGGCCCTTCTGCTGGACGAGGGCGATGCCGCGGCAGTGGTCGTGCACGTGCAGCCAGTCGCGGATGTTGCCGCCGTCGCCGTAGAGGGGCACGGTGCCACCGTCGAGGAGGTTGGTGACGAACAGCGGGATGACCTTCTCGGGGAACTGGTACGGGCCGTAGTTGTTGGAGCAGCGGGTGACGACCACGTCCATGCCGTGGGTGCGGTGGTACGACAGCGCGAGCAGGTCGGAGCCGGCCTTGGACGCCGAGTACGGCGAGTTGGGGGCGAGGGGCCAGGTCTCGGTCCAGGAGCCCTCGTCGATCGAGCCGTAGACCTCGTCGGTGGAGACGTGTACGAACCGGCCGGTGCCGTGGCGCAGCGCCGCGTCGAGCAGCGTCTGGGTGCCCAGCACGTTTGTGGTGACGAACGGCGCGGCGCCGGCGATCGAACGGTCGACGTGTGACTCGGCGGCGAAGTGCACGATCACGTCGTGCTCGGCCACGACCTGGTCGACCACGACCGGGTCGCAGATGTCGCCCTGCACGAACCGCAGTCGCGGGTCGTCGCGGACGGGCTCGAGGTTGGCCAGGTTGCCCGAGTAGGTCAGCTTGTCCAGCACGGTCACGACGGCCGGCTCGAGCGGCGGCACGCCGTCGGCACTGCCGAGGGGCTTGCCCAGCAGCAGGCGGACGTACTCCGACCCGATGAATCCGGCTCCGCCGGTGACGAGGATCCTCACGGGTCCGGAAGTATACGCGACGGGCGGCGCGGCGCCTGCCATGCGACCCCCACAGAACCTGTCCGGGTGCGGCTAGGCTTCCCCGGTGCGCGGAATCCTACTTGCCGGCGGCACCGGGTCCCGGCTCTGGCCGATCACCCGGGCGGTCTCGAAGCAGCTGATGCCGATCTTCGACAAGCCGATGATCTACTATCCGCTCTCCACCCTCGTGATGTCCGGGGTGCGGGAGATCCTGGTGATCACGACTCCGGACGACCAGGACCAGTTCCGTCGGTTGCTCGGCGACGGCAGCCAGTTCGGGCTGCGGCTGGAGTACGTCAGCCAGGAGCGCCCGGAGGGCATCGCGCAGGCGTTCATCCTCGGCGCGGACTTCATCGGCACCGAGTCGGTGGCGTTGGTCCTCGGCGACAACATCTTCCACGGCGTGGGTCTGGGTCGGCAGCTCGCCGACCACGGTGACCCGGTCGGTGGGCGGGTCTTCGCCTACCAGGTGGCCAACCCGCAGGACTACGGCGTGGTCGACTTCGACGCCGATGGTCGGGTGCTCTCGATCGAGGAGAAGCCGGCCCGGCCGAAGTCCCGCTACGCGGTGCCCGGCCTTTACTTCTACGACAACCGGGTCGTGGACATCGCCCGCAAGCTCACCCCGAGCGCCCGCGGCGAGCTGGAGATCACGGGGGTCAACGAGGTGTACCGGGAGACCGGGGAGCTGTCGGTGACCGTGCTGGATCGGGGCACCGCCTGGCTGGACACCGGCACGTTCACCTCGATGATGCAGGCCGCCGAGTTCGTCCGGGTGGTCGAGGAGCGGCAGGGTCTCAAGATCGGTTGTGTCGAGGAGGTCGCCTGGCGGGCTGGCCTGATCGACGACGCGCAGCTGCGCGCGCTCGCCGAGCCGCTGACCAAGAGCGGTTACGGCGACTACCTGCTGCGTCTGCTGAGCGAGCAGGCCGGCGGCGACGGGGGTTCCTGGTGAAGGTCCGGGAGCTGGGCATCGAGGGCGCCTGGGAGATCACCCCCCAGCAGCACGGTGACCCGCGCGGCATGTTCATGGAGTGGTACCGCTTCGACAAGCTCGCCGAGTCGGTGGGGCATCCGCTGCGGCTGGCCCAGGCCAACCTGTCGGTCTCCGCGCGCGGCGTGGTGCGCGGCGTGCACTTCGCCGACGTGCCGCCCGGGCAGGCCAAGTACGTCACCTGCGTGCGGGGAGCGGTCCTCGACGTGATCGTCGACCTGCGGGTGGGTTCGCCGACCTTCGGCCGTTGGGAGGGCGTGCGGCTGGACGACACCGACCGGCGCGCCGTCTACCTCAGCGAGGGGCTGGGGCACGGGTTCTGCGCGTTGACCGACGACGCGACGTTGAACTATCTCTGCTCGGCCACCTACAACCCGACCGGCGAGCACGCGGTGCACCCGCTGGACGAGGAGTTGGGCATCGAGTGGCCCGCCGAGGTTCCGCTGCTGTCCGCGCGCGACGACGCGGCGCCGACTCTGGCGCAGGCCCGCGAGCGGGGGCTGCTCCCGGAGTACGACAGCTGCCGGCGGTTCGTGGCGAGCCTCGGCGCGGACGGAATGTCGCACTCAACCGGTATGTGACCGCGCTCGGGGCACGACCTGTGGTCCGACAGTGACGAACCGGGCCTCCGGGCGGCTAATGTCACACCATGGAGCGGCGAATCTTCGGCCTCGAGACCGAGTACGGCGTCACCTGCACCTATCGCGGGCAGCGGCGGCTGTCCCCGGACGAGGTCGCGCGGTATCTGTTCCGTCGCGTCGTGTCCTGGGGTCGGTCGAGCAATGTCTTCCTGCGCAATGGGGCCCGGCTCTACCTGGACGTCGGGTCGCATCCGGAGTACGCAACACCGGAGTGCGACTCGGTGACCGATCTCGTCGCCCACGACCGGGCCGGCGAGCGGATCCTGGAGGGCCTGCTCGTCGACGCGGAGAAGCGACTGCACGACGAGGGCATCGCGGGTGAGATCTACCTGTTCAAGAACAACACCGACTCGGCCGGCAACTCGTACGGGTGCCACGAGAACTACCTGGTCTCCCGGCACGGTGAGTTCGGCCGGCTCGCCGACGTGCTCATCCCGTTCCTGGTCACCCGGCAGTTGATCTGCGGGGCCGGCAAGGTTCTGCAAACCCCACGCGGCGCGGTCTACTGCCTTTCGCAGCGGGCCGAGCACATCTGGGAGGGCGTCTCCTCGGCGACCACCCGCAGCCGCCCGATCATCAACACCCGCGACGAGCCGCACGCCGACGCCGAGCGCTACCGGCGGCTGCACGTGATCGTGGGTGACTCCAACATGAACGAGGTCACGACGCTGCTCAAGGTCGGCACCGCCGACATCGTGCTGCGGATGATCGAGGCCGGGGTGGTGATGCGCGACCTGTCCCTGGAGAACCCGATCCGGGCCATCCGGGAGGTGTCGCACGACATCACCGGCCGGCGCAAGGTGCGGCTGGCCAACGGCAAGGAGGTCAGCGCCCTGGACATCCAGCAGGAGTACCTGTCCAAGGCCACCGAGTTCGTCGAGCGGCGCGGTGGCGACCAGGCCGCCAAGCGGGTCGTCGAACTGTGGGGCCGGGTGCTCAACGCTGTGGAGTCCGGTGACCTGGAGCCGGTCTCCCGGGAGATCGACTGGGTCAGCAAGCTGCGGCTGATCGAGCGCTACCAGCGCAAGCACGACCTGCCGCTGTCGCACCCCCGGGTGGCGCAGATGGATCTGGCCTACCACGACGTGCGCCGTGGCCGGGGCCTCTACGGGCTCCTGGAGCGCCGCGGTGAGGTCGACCGGGTGGCCACCGACCCGGAGATCTTCGAGGCCAAGGAAACGCCGCCGCAGACCACCCGGGCCCGGCTGCGGGGCGAGTTCATCCGGCACGCCCAGGAGAAGCGCCGGGACTTCACCGTCGACTGGGTGCACCTGAAGCTCAACGACCAGGCGCAGCGCACAGTGCTCTGCAAGGACCCGTTCCGTGCGTACGACGAGCGGGTGGAGCGGCTGATCGCCAGCATGTGACGGGTTGCCGGCCCCGGCGGTGCTCTGCGCCGACGGGGCCGGTCGGCCCGCTGCGCTGAGCGGTTAAGCTGAGCGCGCCATGACGACTTCTGGACCTTCCGACCGCCCCGAGCGCGGCACCGAGCGGCAGAACTGGATCGAGCGCCGGCGGGAGAAGATCCGCGCCGAGGTCGACCGTAACCGGCGCGGTGAATACACGGTGCCCACCTGGGTGCTGGCCCTGGCCCTGGCGCTCATCGTGGGCGGCTGGCTAGCCCTGATCTTCCTGGCCTAACCCCGGCTGCCCACCCCCACCCCCACCCCGCACCCCGCCCTGCCCGCGCGCCCGCGCGCCCGCGCCTTCCGCGCGTTGATCATGAGGTTATTGCGGCGACACGCCGAGGCGGCGCGCAATAACCTCATGATCAACGGGGCGGGGCCGGGGCGGACCGGGCCGGGGCCGGGCCGGGGCCGGGCCGGGGCCGGGCCGGGCGCGGGTTCCGGGAGTGGGGCGGGCGTTAGGGGAGCAGGGTTGCCGCGTGGCGGCCGGCGGCGGCTGCCGCCAGGAAGTACGCGTGGTCGGCGTCGAGGCCACGGCCCATGGTGGACAGCGGTACGGCGCTGGCGCGGAGCGCGGCGTCGAGACCGTCGGTGGGCACCCGGACGATCCGGTGTCGGGCCGCCAGGGGGGCCAGCGCCGCGTCCACCTCGGCCGCGAGGGCCGGGTCGAGGTCGTCGGGCACCACCAGCTCCGCCGGGGCGAGCGCCACCCGGCCGTACGCGGTGAGGCTGTGGTGTGACACGCCCCGGTGTCGGGGGCGGGCGTCGGCGTCGGAGATGCGCAACGAGCCGACCGGTCGACCGCCCAGCGTGGCTACCGCGTTGACCGCCTCGCCGACGGCGACGCCGGAGAAGCCCCAACGGGTGCCGGTGCCCAGGTTGCCGGGTCCCTGGGCGACGATCGCCACGTCCGCGTGGAGCACGTACCGGGCGGCGAGCAGACCGCCGTGCACTGTGGTGGCCTCCAGGTCGCCACCGAACGCCTGCCCGACGGTGATCGTGCCGGCCAACTCGCTCCGCAGCCCGGCGAGGGTGCGGGAGAACCAGGCGGGCAGCGCCCCACCGTCGGTGAGCAGGTACGC
Source organism: Micromonospora ureilytica (assembly GCF_015751765.1). Lineage (NCBI taxonomy): Bacteria > Bacillati > Actinomycetota > Actinomycetes > Micromonosporales > Micromonosporaceae > Micromonospora > Micromonospora ureilytica. The sequence continues at coordinate 2,413,453 of NZ_JADOTX010000001.1, read as the reverse complement.
CACCCGCGCCCGCGGGGCGTCGGCCCGGATTCCGGCCAGGATCGCCGGGAGCGCCGAGTGCAGGTCGGCGGTGACCACCGGCAGGCCGCCCAGGTCGTCCGCGTCGGCCAGCACGTCGCGGTGCGGGGACGCCTCCTCGTCGACGCCGAGGAGGATCGGCTGCAGCGGCGTGTAGCGGGCCTTGACCAGGTGCCCGGCGTCGCGGGTGTCGGCGACGTCCGGCGGGTCCGGCGGCAGCCGGTCCGGCAGGGCGACCACCAGGGCGTACCCGCCGGTGCCCAACCCCATCAGCAGCGCGCCGGCGTTGAGCAGCACCCGGTCGCCGGGCTCGGGCGTGCCGACCAGTTCCGGGTAGGCCAGCGCCCGCATCCGCGTGCCGTCGGGCAGGTCGACGTCCAACTCCACCGCCCCGGTCCACTGCCGTCGCAGCGTCGCCACCGTCCCCGTACGCCATCGCACCATGACGGGCACGCTAGCCGCGCGGGCCCGGCGGCCCGCGCCCGGGTGTGGTTCAGGTCGGCTCGGGGCCGCCGGCGTCCGGGCTCGGCCCGGCCTGGGTGTCCCGGGCGGTGCCGGTGGCGCCCGGCAGCGAGCGGGTGGGGTCGAGGAAGACGAACCGGATCTCCGGGTAGCGCTCGGTGAGCCGCCGTTCGGCGTCGTCGGCGGTGGCCTCGATCTGCGCGCCGGTGGCCTCGTCGCGGAAGTCGACCTTCGCGGCGACCAGGATGTCCTGCGGGCCGAGCTGCATGGTCAACAGGGTGTCGATGCGCTCCACCTCCGGCAGCCCGGCCAGCTCCTGCTCGATCTCGCGGCGCAGCCGCTCCGGGACGGCCCGGCCGACCAGCAGCGACAGGTTGTTGCCGGCGAGGACTCCGGCGACGGTCAGCAGCAGGAGCCCGATCAGGATCGACGCGACGCCGTCCCACACCTCGTCGCCGGTGGCGTGCGACAGGCCGACGCCGAGCCCGGCCAGCACCAGACCGATCAGGGCCGCGCTGTCCTCCAGGAAGACCGCCTTGACCGTGGTGTCGGCGGTCAGTCGCAGGAACCGCCGAGGAGTGGTCTGCCAGCGTCGCGACTCGCGGCGGACCTGCCGCACGGCCCGGGCCAGTGAGATCGACTCGATGACGAACGACACCCCGAGCACGATGTACGAGATGAGGTAGTCGCCGCTGTGCTCGTGCACCAGGATCGTGGTGACGCCGTGGGTGACGGCGAAACCGGCGCCGGCGACGAACGTGAACATGGCCGCGAAGAACGCCCAGACGTAGCTCTCCTTGCCGTACCCGAAGGGGTGTCGCTGGTCGGCCGGCCGGGCGCCGCGGCGCAACGCCTGGAAGAGCAGCACCTCGGTGGTGGTGTCGGCGATCGAGTGGGCCGCCTCGGAGAGCATCGCGGCGGATCCGGAGATCAGCCCGGCGATCAGCTTGGCGACCGCGATGGCGAGGTTGGCGGCGCCGGCGACGACGACGGTGCCGACGCTCTCGCTCTCGGGCCTGGCGTCCGCTTGCGACATGAGCCTCACCCTATGACCGGAGACGGCGACGCGCCGGAGGAGGCCCGATCCGAACAAGTGTGCGGCACGCCCGCGTGGGTGCACGGTGCGGGCGTGTCGGCTGCTAGCGTCTACCGCGTGTCGCGGACCCGCACCGAACGCCTGGTCAACCTGGTGATCTGCCTGCTGTCCACGCGACGGTTCCTGACCGCCGCGCAGATCGCCGCGACCGTGCCCGGTTACGAGCACGATCCGGACGACGCGCGCGACCACGAGGCGTTCCAGCGCAAGTTCGAACGGGACAAGGCCGAGCTGCGTGAGCTGGGCGTGCCACTGGAGACCGGCACGGCGAGCGCCTTCGACGCCGAGCCCGGCTACCGGATCGCCCACCGCGAATACGCGCTGCCCGACATCCTGCTCGAACCGGACGAGGCCGCCGCGGTCGGCATCGCCGCACGGCTGTGGCAGCACGCCGGGTTGGCCGCCGCCGCGTCGTCCGGGCTGGCCAAGCTCCGTGCCGCCGGGGTGGACGTGGACCCGCAGGCGACCCTCGGCCTGGAGCCGATGGTCACTGTCGATCCGGCGTTCGCGCCGCTGACCGCCGCCGCCCGGGACCGCCGCGAGGTGGGGTTCGACTACCGGGTGCCCGACCGCGACGCGCCCAGCCGGCGGCGCCTGCAGCCGTGGGGCGTGGTCTGCTGGCGCGGCCGGTGGTATGTGGTCGGCCACGACCAGGACCGGGAGGCGACCCGCTGCTTCCGGCTGTCCCGGGTCGTCGGCGCGGTCCGGGTGACCGGCGCCCCCGGCGCGTACGAGCCACCGCCCAACGTCGACCTGATCAGCCACGTGGCCCGCTGGTCGGGTCCGGTGGAGCGCACCGGTCGGGCCACCGTGCTGGCCGCGCCGGGGCGGGCCGCCGGGCTGCGCCGCTGGGCGGTGGAGGTGACCGCAGGCCCGGACGGCGACCGGTTGGTCCTGCCGTACGCGGACCCGGACGGGCTGGCCGGTCATCTCGTCGGCTACGGCCCGGACGTGCGGGTCCTCGACCCACCGGAGGTCCGCGAGGCGGTCATCCAACGACTCAAGGAGATCGCCGTGCGCCACGACGAGCTGGCCGTCAGCGGGGGTGCCCGGTGACCCGCCCGGCCGCCCGTAACGGTTCACGCGCGTCCGCCGACCGGCTGGCCCGACTGCTCAACCTGGTGCCCTACCTGCTGGCCCGGCCCGGCATCGAGATCGCCGAGGCGGCCGGTGACCTGGGCGTCACCGAGCGTCAGCTCCGCGAGGACCTGGAGTTGCTCTGGGTGTGCGGGCTGCCAGGGTACGGCCCCGGTGACCTGATCGACATGGCGTTCGACGGTGACCGGGTGACCATCACCTACGACGCCGGCATCGACCGGCCGTTGCGGCTGACTCCCGACGAGGCCCTCGCGCTCGTGGTGGCGCTGCGGATGCTGGCCGAGACGCCCGGAGTGGCCAACCGGGAGGCCGTCGAACGAGCCCTCGCCAAGATCGAGGCCGCGGGCGACCTGGTGGGCGCCCCGGTGGCGGTCCGGTTGCCCGGGGACACCCCTCGGGTCGAGGCGCTGCGCACCGCTGTGGAGGGCGGGAAGGCCCTGCGGATCACCTACTACACAGCCGCCCGGGACGAGACCACCGAGCGTGTCATCGACCCGTTGCGGATGCTCATGGTCGGCGGCCGGGCGTACGTGGAGGCGTGGTGTCGACGCGCGGAGGCCGTCCGGTTGTTCCGCGCCGACCGGATCGACGCGATCACCGAGTTGGACGAGCCGGCCACGGTGCCGCCGCAGGCCGTTCCGCACGACCTCACCGAGGGCGTGTTCCGCCCCACGGCCGACCTGCCGTTGATCACCCTGCGGATCGGCCGGGGCGAGCGGTGGATCACCGAGTACTACCCGTGTGAGCGGGTGGAGGCCGGCGACGGCGACCAGTGGCTGGTCTCCCTGCGGGTGACCGACCTGGGCTGGGCCCGCCGGTTCGTGCTGGGCCTCGGCCCGGAGGTGACGGTGGTCGCCCCGGTCGAGTTGGCCGATCAGGTGCGGGCGACGGCGGCCGCCGCGCTGGACGCGTACGCCGTGCCCACGCCCGCGGCCGTGCCGCGACGGCCCGAGGTCGACCCGGAGCGCACGCCGTCGGGTGACCCGGCGGTGGCCGGCCGCACCCAGTAGGCTGACCGCCGTGCTGATCTGGATCGTGCTCGCGGTGGTGCTGCTACCCCTCGTGGCGCTCGCGCTGGCCGTGCGCCCGGTGCTGGCCCGGCTGCCCCGACTGCGCCGGGCCGCCGTGGCGTTGCAACGGCGGGCCGCCGAGGCCGAGGCGCTGCGGGAGACCGCCGAGGCGCTGCAACAGCGTGCCGAGGAAGTCCAACATCGGCTCGACACCACATCCCGGCGGCTCGCGGTGATCAAGGCCAAGCGCGGCTGATCGAGCACGCACCCGGCGGTGGTTGACGGATCATCGCGGGTTGGTCAAGACTTCACCCTTCCGGCCAGACCACCACCACCCAGCGGGTGGCGGGCAGCCGATCCGCACGTACGATGGGCTGCGTACCACCCCCCGGACACAGAGCGACTGGAGCTTCTCATGGGTGCCCTCAAGCCGTGGCACATCGCTGTTCTCGTGGTTGTGCTGATCCTGCTCTTCGGTGCGAAGCGGCTCCCCGACGCGGCCCGTTCGCTGGGTCGGTCGCTGCGGATCATCAAGGCCGAGACCAAGAGCCTGCAGGACGACGACCGCGACCGCGACCTCGCCGAGAAGGCCGACGCGCAGGCCGGCTACCAGCCGCTGCCGCCGCACACCGGGCAGCAGGCGCCGTACGCCGGTCAGCCGCAGCAGGCGCCGTACCAGCAGACGCCGCCGCAGCAGCCGGTCGTCGACCCGGTGCACCGCGTCCGCGACAACTGACCGAAGGGCCCCACCACCGTGGCCTTCGCACTGCGTAAACGCGGCCCGAGCAGCTTCGAGCGGGCCGCCGACGGTTCGATGACGCTCATCGAGCACGTCCGTGAGCTGCGCAATCGTCTCTTCCGCGCGTCCGTGGCCATCCTCATCGGGTTCGGCCTCGGTGTCTGGCTGGCGGGTCCGGTGCTGCACCTGCTCCAGCAGCCCTACTGCGACCTGCCGCAGGCCAGATATGTCGACGGCAAGTGTGAGTTCGTGCAGCTCGGGCCGGCAGACCTGTTCCTGCTCCAGCTGAAGGTCGCGCTCTGGGTCGGGTTGATCGCGGCCGCACCGGTGTGGCTCTACCAGCTCTGGGCGTTCATCGCGCCCGGCCTGCACCGGCACGAGCGGCGCTACGCGTACTTCTTCACCGCCCTTGCCGCGCCGCTGTTCGCGGCCGGTGCGGTGCTGGCGTACTTCGTTACGGCCAAGGGCCTGGAGTTCCTGCTCAGCATCTCGGACAGCGAGATCAGCACGACACTGGAGATCACCAAGTACATCTCCTTCGTCACCAACCTGATCCTGTTGTTCGGTGTGGCGTTCGAGTTCCCGCTTGTCGTGCTGATGCTCAACTTCGTGGGCATCGCCAGCGCGAAGCGGCTGCTCAGCTGGTGGCGGGTGGCGATCTTCGTGTTCTTCGCGTTCTCCGCCGTGGTCACCCCCACCCCGGACCCGTTCGGGATGACGGCCCTGGCGATCTGTCTCTCCGCGCTCTACTTCGGTGCGGTGGGCATCGCGTTCCTGAACGACCGGCGGCGTGGGCGGGGCAAGGAGATCTACGCCGGCATCGACGACGACGAGGTGTCGCCGCTGGAGTTCGACGCGGACCCGGTCGTGGCCGGGCAGCGGGTCGACTCGACGGCGCCGGTCGGCGTACCCGATCCGATCGCCCCACCGGCACCGATCGAACGCCGCTACGACGACATGACCTGACGGCCCCGCGCCGCCCGGTCCACCGACGCCGTCCCCGCTCCGGGGGCGGCGTCGTTGCGTCACATTTAGCGCCGGTAGCGGAACCGGTGGTGACGGCATCTGCCCATGGTGAACAACAGGTGTCCGACCGGTACGGTGCTGCCCGTGACCGCAGACGATCACCTGCCCGGCCCGGTCGCCGTGCTCGCCAACCCGACCGCTGGTCGCGGACGGCACCGCGCTCTGCTGCCCCAACTGCTGGAGCGCTTGGCCGCCGGTGGACGGCCGGTCCGGCTGCTGCCGGTGTCCAGCCCCGCCGAGGCGGAGGCGGTGTGCCGGGCCGCCGTAGCCGACGGTGCCGGCGCCTTGGTGGCGGTCGGTGGGGACGGCACCGTGCATCGGGCGTTGCAGGCGGTCGCCGGCACCGACGTGCCGTTCGGCCCGATCCCGGCCGGCACCGGCAACGACTTCGCCCTGGACGTCGGCTTCCCGGCCGACCCCCTCGCGGCGGCGGCGGTGATCGCCGAGGCGGTGCGCGACGGCCGCAGTCGACAGGTCGACCTGGCCCGGATGGTCGGGGTCGACGGGGCCGAGCGCTGGTACGGGGCGGTCCTCGCGGCCGGGTTCGACGCGATCGTCAACGAGCGGGCCAACCGGATGCGCTGGCCACGCGGCCCGAGCCGGTACGAACTGGCGATCCTGGTCGAGCTGGCCCGGATGCGCCCACGCCGCTACACGCTGCGCCTCGACGGGGTGCCGCAGGACATGGACGCTGTGCTCGTGGCGGTGGGCAACTGTCCCACGTACGGCGGTGGAATGCGGATCTGCCCCGACGCGGATCCGACCGACGGGCTGCTCGACGTGGTGGTGGCGGGTCCGGTCGATCGGCGGACCCTGGTCCGGGTGAAGCCGCGTATCTACGAGGGCACCCATGTCAGGCACCCGATGGTGTACAGCTTCCGGGCCCGCACTGTGGAGTTGGCCGCCGAGGGCATCACCTCGTACGCCGACGGGGAACGCTCCCTGGAGTTGCCGGTGACGATCAGCGCAGTTCCGGGCGCCCTGCGGTTGCTGCGTTGACACGTACCGCGCCGATGCTCGCCGCGATGACCAGCACGATGGCGGCGCACTCCAGCACTGTCAGCTCCTGCCGCAGCACCAGCCAGCCGGCGAGCGTGGCGACGGCCGGGCCGAGGCTCATCAGCACCGCGAACGTGGCGGTGGGCATCCGCCGTAGCGCCAGCAGCTCCAGGGTGTAGGGCAGCCCGGAGGCGAGCACCGCGAGGGCGGCGCCGAGCGCCAGCACCGGCGGGTCGAGCAGCACCGCGCCGCCGTCGATGATGCCCAGCGGCAGTGTGACGAGCGCGGCGAGGGTCAGCGCCAGGGCCAGCCCGTCCGCGCCGGGAAAGCGGCCGCCGACCCGGGCGCTCAGCACGATGTACGCGGCCCACATGGCGCCCGCGCCGAACGCGAAGGCCACCCCGACGGGGTTCAGCCGGTCGAAGCCGCCCTGCCCGAGCAGCGCCACCCCGGCCAGTGCCAGCCCCGCCCAGCCCCAGCTGGCCAGTCGTCGGGCGGAGAACACCGACAGGGCGAGGGGGCCGAGCACCTCAAGTGTCACCGCCGGGCCCAGCGGGATGCGTTCGATGGCCTGGTAGAACAGCGAGTTCATGCCGGCCAGCGCCAGCCCGAACCCGCCGGCCGCGAGCCAGGCCGACCGGTCGTGTCCGCGCAGTCGGGGCCGGCACACGGCCAGCAGCAGCACCGCCGAGATGGTCAGCCGCAGGGTCACCGCTCCGGCCACCCCGGTACGCGGGAAGAGCAACGCGGCCACGGCGGAGCCGAACTGCACCGACAGGGCCCCGCCGAGCACCAGTCCCACGGAGGCGACGCCACCCCGCCGAGCCGGTGGCGTGTCGGACGGTGCCGTCGTGGGCAGCAGGATCTCGGTCACGGCCACGACGGTAGGCGCTCAGGTCCGGCCACCTCGCGGCGGCGTCCACCTGCCGAAAGGCGCGTCTTCCCGCTCGGTTCGTGGCCCGGGTCGGCTTCGCTGCCGCTCGAACCGGCTGATAGCCCTGGCCCCGGTGCCGAGCGGCGGTGTCTCGCCGCTCGGCACCGGGGTATCCGGGGTGGCGCCGCGAGGTTCCGACCGCTGTGGCCGTGCGCCGCGAGACCGCACAGCCAACACGGCCGTAGATGTTCGCCACCCGCGGTGCTACCGGCGTACGGTTCCTGGTATGACGAGCGCGATGCGGAAACTATCGATCTCCGTGCCACCTGACGTGGCTGAGCGCCTGGAGCGGGAGTCCAACGCCAGCGCCTACATCACCCAGGCCGTCCGTGACCGGATGCGGCTGGACGCCCTGGACGCGGAGCTGGCTCACCAGGGCATCCCGATCACCGAGCAGGGCGTGGCCGAGGCACGCGCCCGCCGGGCCGCCGTGGAGGCCGACTGGTCGCCGGAGCGCCGTAGCGCCCTTCGCGAGCGGGTCCGCCAGCACGCGCTGGACGCCGCCGCCGGAACGCCCGAACAACCGGCCGCGTGAGCCCCGAGGACGACCGACCGGTGCGGCTCGTGCTGGACCGGTCGGCACTGCTGGCGTACCTGGCGGGGTCGGTGCATGTCGGGGAGCCGCTGCACGAGGTCATCCAGGACCGCAACAGGTTCGGCGTCACCGCCGTGACCGCGGCGGAGGCCCTGGCGATCGTCAACGACCCGAAGGAACGAGCGACTCTGCACCGGCTGCTGGACCTGGACGCCTGTGCGGTGCTCTCGACCGAGGGTCACTCCTGGCACGAACTCAGCTTCTGGCGGACGGTGACGGGACGTGCTGACCTGGCCACCACGGCGATGGCCGTCCTCGAACACGACGCCTCGATCCTCACCGGGGAGGCCCGGTACGGCGACGAGCTACCGGTGATTCACATTCCCGGCTGACGGCACAGCGCGGCGGGTTCAGGCCGGCAGGGCGAGGTCGAGCACCGCGCCCAGCCCGTTCTCCCGGCCCGGCTCGGCGGCCGGGAGCACCAGCGCCGAGCAGCCGGCGGCAACCGCGCCCGCGTCCGCCGGGGTGTCGCCGACCATCAGGGTCTGTTCCGGGTCGACGCCCAGCATCCCGCAGGCACGCCAGAAGATCGCCGGGTCGGGTTTGCAGCGCCCCACCTCGTACGAGAGCACGAAGGCGCCGACCAGGTCGGTCAGCCCCCAGGCGTCGAAGTGTGGCCGCAGGTCGAAGCCGATGTTGCTGACCACCGCCACCGGCACCCCGGCGTCGCGCAGAGCGGTCAGCGTGGGGGCGGCGTCGGCGTACGGTAGCCAGCCCTCGGCGGTCAGCAGGCGCTCGTAGAGCGCGTCGGCGAAGCCGTCGATACCGGCGTCGACGGTCTCGGCCAGCCCGGTGTACGCGCCCCGGTGGGCGTGTTGGTAGAGGTCCCGGTCGGCCCACAGTTCGGCCAGTCGGGGTGGCACCCGCGCCGGCAGTGGCCCGCCGGCGCGGCCGGCGGTCAGCAGTCGGTCGGCCAGCGAGGTGGCGCGGACCCGGTCCAGGGTGACGCCGCACGCCGCCGCGGCCTCCAGCACCCACCGTTGGGAATCCTCCACCTGGGCCAGGGTGCCGTGGAAGTCGAAGAGCACCGCCTTGACAGGGCGTCGGGACGCCCGGCGGGCGGCGGGCGCCTCGGCGGTGCCCGGCGGACTGGTCTGGGGCGGTTCGGCATGGTCCGGCACGCCGTGCACCCTACCGACCGCCCCCGACCGCGCCTCCGGACGGCCTTGTGGGGTGGCGCGACTCGGCACGCACTAATCTTGGTGCCATGTCGAGCCCCGCCGAGCGGTACGCAGCGGCGCGCCGCAAGGCCGCACAAGCAGCACAGTTTCCGGCGCTGGACGAGTTCGCCCTTGAGCTGGGGTTCGACCTCGACGACTTCCAGCGGGAGGCGTGTCAGTCGCTGGAGCGGGGCAGCGGTGTGCTGGTCTGCGCGCCGACCGGCGCCGGTAAGACGGTGGTCGGGGAGTTCGCCGTCCACCTGGCGTTGCGCGGGCGGCCCAACGATCCGGTGCCCGCCGCCGACGCGACGAACCCGCCGGCCCGGCGCAAGTGCTTCTACACCACGCCGATCAAGGCGTTGTCCAACCAGAAGTACCACGACCTCGTTGCCCGGTACGGCGCCGAGCAGGTCGGCCTGCTGACCGGCGACAACGCGATCAACGGCGACGCGCCGGTGGTGGTGATGACCACCGAGGTGCTGCGCAACATGCTCTACGCGGGCTCCAGCACCCTCCAGGGCCTCGCGTACGTGGTGATGGACGAGGTGCACTACCTGGCCGACCGGTTCCGCGGTGGGGTGTGGGAAGAGGTGATCATTCACCTGCCCGCCTCGGTCACCCTGATCTCGTTGTCGGCGACAGTCTCCAACGCCGAGGAGTTCGCCGACTGGCTGGTCACCGTGCGCGGCGAGACCGCAGTGGTGGTCAGCGAGCACCGGCCGGTGCCGTTGTGGCAGCACATGCTGGTGAACAAGCGGATGTTCGACCTGTTCCACGACGCCGACGCCGCCCGCAAGCACGATGTGCACCCGGAGTTGCTGCGCTACACCCGGGAGACCGCGCGGCGGCTGGAGTTGGGCGAGGGCCGCAGCGCGGGGCCCGGCGCCGGCCGGCGTGGCCCGCGCTGGCGTGGCCCGTTGCGCCCGGACATCGTCGACCGGCTGGACCGGGAGGGTCTGCTGCCGGCGATCCTGTTCATCTTCAGCCGGGCCGGTTGCGCCGCCGCGGTGCAGCAGTGTCTCGCCGCCGGGCTGCGGCTCACCTCGGCGGAGGAGCGGGCCGAGATCCGCCGGGTCGTCGAGTCCCGGGTCACCGCCATTCCCGGCGAGGACCTGTCGGTCCTGGGCTACTGGGAGTGGCTGGACGGCCTGGAACGCGGCCTGGCCGCCCACCACGCCGGCATGCTGCCGGTGTTCAAGGAGATCGTCGAGGAGCTGTTCGTCCGGGGCCTGGTCAAGGCCGTCTTCGCCACCGAGACGCTGGCGTTGGGCATCAACATGCCGGCCCGCTGCGTGGTGCTGGAACGGCTGGTCAAGTACAACGGCGAGGCGCACGTCGACCTGACCCCGGGGGAGTACACGCAGCTCACCGGGCGCGCCGGCCGCCGTGGCATCGACGTGGAGGGGCACGCCGTCGTGGTGTGGTCCCCGGAGACCGACCCACGGCAGGTGGCCGGGCTCGCGTCCACCCGCACCTACCCGCTGCGCTCCAGCTTCCGGCCGTCGTACAACATGGCAGTGAACCTGGTCGGCACGGTCGGCGCGGAGCCGGCCCGGGCCCTGCTGGAGTCCTCGTTCGCCCAGTTCCAGGCGGACCGGTCGGTGGTCGGTCTGGCCCGGCAGGTGCAGCGCAACACCGAGACCATCGAGGCGTACGGCGTGGAGGCCGCCTGCCACCACGGCGACTTCGACGAGTACTTCGCGCTGCGGGTGGCGATCGCCGACCGGGAGAAGGCGATCGCCCGGCAGGGGCAGACCCAGCGCAAGGCCGCCGCGGTGGCCTCGTTGGAGCGGCTGCGGGTCGGCGACGTGATCCGGGTGCCGTCGGGTCGGCGGGCCGGCCTGGCCGTGGTGTTGGACCCGGCGACCGGCGGGTTCGGTGAGCCTCGGCCGCTGGTGCTCACCCAGGACCGTTGGGCGGGGCGGGTCAGCCCCGGCGACTTCACCACTCCGGCCGAGGTGCTGGCCCGGGTCCGGGTGCCCAAGCACTTCAACCACCGGTCCCCGGCCGCCCGGCGGGATCTCGCCGCCGAGGTCAGCGGCACCGGCCTGGACCGGCACGGCGGCCGGCGCGGGGGCCGTTCCCGGCAGGTGACCGGCGAGGACCACCAGATCACCCAGCTGCGCACCGAGCTGCGCCACCACCCCTGCCACGCCTGCCCCGAGCGGGAGGAGCACGCCCGCTGGGCGGAGCGACGTCGGCGGCTGGAGCGCGACACCGAGGAGCTGCGCGAGCGCGTCAGTGGTCGTACGGGGTCCCTCGCCCGGACGTTCGACCGGATCGTGGCGTTGCTGACCGATAGGGGTTACCTCGCCCGCGACGGCGCGGTCACCGACGCCGGTCGGATGCTGGGCCGGATCTGGACCGAGGCGGACCTGCTGGTCGCGGAGTGCCTGCGCCGGGGGGTGTGGAACGGGCTGTCCCCGGCCGAGTTGGCCGCCGCGGTGTCCGTGGTGGTGTTCGAGGCGCGCCGTGATGTCGACGAGCGGGCGTCGCTGCCGCGTGGCCCGGTGGCCGACGCGGTGGACGAGACGCTGAAGCTGTGGGGGGAGATCGAGGCCGACGAGGCGGCGCGGGGGCTGACCGCGACCCGGGAGCCGGATCTCGGTTTCGCCTGGCCCGTCTACCGGTGGGCGCGGGGCGAGGCGTTGGCCAAGGTGCTCGGCAGCGGGCACGAGATCGATGGTGAGATGCCCGCCGGTGACTTCGTCCGGTGGGCCCGACAGGTCGTCGACCTGCTCGGTCAGATTGCCGACTCGGGTGGTGCCACAACGGAGCTGCGATCGACGGCTCGACAGGCTATAGCGGCCGTCAATCGGGGCGTTCTCGCATACCACACGTCGGCCTGACAATTACGCTCAGTCATTATCGTCGGTGAAATCGACGCAGCGGACGGTTACCGCAATAGCACCCCTCGGATGGCTCGGGGGGCACTGTTGCGCCTGATCACGGCACCCCTGATCATTGCCGAGGCGTCTTGTTGACGCGTCGGTAACGAATGGGGAGAAAGCCGCCGTGGCGGAGATCAATCACTTTGAGTACGGGTGGATCACACCCGCGCTGAGCTATGCGCTGTCCGTGCTCGGTTCGATTCTCGGTCTGGTCTGCGCGGGGCGCATCCGCACGGCTCGGACGAACGGTCAGCGGGCGTGGTGGGGCCTGCTGTCGGCCTGGGCGCTGGGCGGCACCGCCATCTGGGCGATGCACTTCATGGCCATGCTCGGCTTCGCCGTCGAGAACACCCGGATCCGCTACGACGTGCCGTTGACCGCGGCCAGCACGGCCATCGCCGTGGTGGCGGTCGGTATCGGCCTGGCCATCGTGGGCACCGGCCGGCTGAATCCGGTACGACTGATCGCCGGCGGTGTCTTCACCGGTGCCGGCGTGGCCTCCATGCACTACACCGGAATGGCCGCCATGCGCCTCAACGGCAGCCTCGACTACGACACGGTCCGGGTCGTGCTCTCGGTGGTCATCGCCGTGGTGGCGTCCACCGTCGCACTGTGGCTCGCGATGACTGTCCGGCGGGGCTTGGCGATCTTCGCCTCCGCGCTGGTCATGGGGGTCGCGGTCAACGGGATGCACTTCACCGGCATGAGCGCCCTGTCGGTGCACCGCCACGAGCGGACGGGTGAGGTGACGGGCGCCGGGGTGAGCACCCTGCTGGTGCCGATCGTGCTGGCGGTGGTATTCGGGGTGGTCGGTCTGCTCTACGCGCTGCTCGCCGCCCCGACCGACGACGACCGGGCCGCCACCGCGTACCTGGACGGGCGGCGGCTCTCGGAACCGGCGCCCGCGACGCCGACCGCTGCTCCCGACCCGGTCGGGTTGCGCGCCCGCTCCACCCTCGGTCAGCCGGGTACGCCGTTCCCGTCTCGCCGGGACACGCCGCCGCGCTGATGGCGTGCGGCCGGCCCGCCCCCTCCGCGCACGGCGCGGTGGCGGATCAGGCCGGCCGCCGGCCCGGTCGGCTGCCGTCGATGGTGAGGGTGACCAACAGCCCGGGGTGGTCGGTCGCCCCGTTCATGGGCACCGTTCTGCGACAGCAGAGCTTGATGTCGGGGGTCGCCATGATGTGTTGCAGTCCGCCGTCGTCGACCCGCTGATGGCCCCGCGGTGTGCAGGACCGCACGTCGGGGTCGTGGCCGGCGAGCAGGTTGAGGTCGCCGCCCAGCACGGTGGGCTCGTACCCGGCGTCGCGGCTGATCGTCGGCAGGATGGTGCCGAGCAGGTGGTCGCACTGGGCGAGCGCGACGCGGTAGCCGCCGGTGGCCGACAGGTGCGTGGTGCAGGCGAGCAGGGCGCCGTCGACGTCGACGCAGAGCCAGGCTCGTTCCTCGGGGTCCGCGAGGTCCTGCGTCGGGTGGGTTCCGGCGTACACCCTGGCAGGGGGGCTCGGCGTCTGCACATGGGTCAGCAACCCGATGCCGAACCGTTGGCCGTTGCTGCAGCGCGTGTCGTCCCCGCTCGGGCGGTCGCCGGCGGCCTGGAACGCGCCCACGACGGTCCGGCCGGGGTGGACGGCCTGGAAGACGCGCCGCAGGGCGGTCAGGTTGCCCGCGCAGATCTCGTTGAGAGTGACCACATCGGGTGCCTGGGCGGTGATCACCTCGGCGGCCCTGGCCATCGCCCGGCCGGTGTAGCAGCCGGCGCGGCCACTGTTGCAGAGGTTCATCTGGAGCATCCGCAGGACCGTGGGCTGCGGGGCGACCGCGGGGTCGCTGGGTGCGGCCGGCGGTGCGGCCGGCGGTGCGGCTGGGCGTGCGGCTGGCAGCGCGGCGGCGGCGACGAGGCAGCCCACGACCACGGTTCGGCGCAGAAACCGGTACGAACGGGCGGCCACACGGACTCCGGGGGTGCACGAGGCGACAGGCGTCGCCGAGGTGCCAGTGATCCTACTGGCGGCCGATCGGCTGTCGCGATCCAGAGCGGCGGGCCGAGGGGGCACAGGCGCGGCGCGTACCCCCTCGGGTCCCTCAGTGGGCGCGGACCGCGACAGCCGTGTACGGCGTGGTGGGGGTGGGCGGCGTGGTGAACCGGGCGTTGGGCAGGTAGAGCCGGCCCAACGCCGTGGCGACCGTGGTGGGCACGTCGAAGTTCGGGTCGGTGATGGTCCTGGTGAGCGTCCCCGCGGTGCCGGCGTGGTTCAGTCGGACCACAGCGATCTGGTTGAGGCGGTTCTGCACGATGTAGAGGGTGCGTCCGAGCAGGAGCAGTCCGTCGCCGTTGGTGAAGGTGTGGCCCGGCACGTCCACGACGGTGCTCAGGCCGGTCGCCGGGTCGACCCGGTACAGCGTGCCGGTGGTGGACTGGACGACGATCAGCGCCCGGCCGTCGGGTGTGGTGGCGATGCCGTTGAGGTTCACGCCGGTGCCGACCTGCTCGTACGCGCCGCTGAGCGTGATCGTGGTGAAGGCGTCGGCGGGCGGCAGCGCCCCACCGCGACCGAGTGGCAGCCGGTAGAGCACCGGCCGGTTCGAGTCGGTGAAGTACGCGGCGTCACGGGTCAGGACGACGTCGTTGACGAACGTCGGGGCGGTGGCGAACTGGTAGCGGGCCAGCACCTCTCCGGTGCGGGTGTCGAGCACGCGTGCGTCGCCGGCCGTGCCGCCGGAGACGAAGAGCCGGCCACGGTGGTCGACCTTGAGACCGAGCGACGGGGTGCCGGTGGCCGCGCCGATCGTCGTGCCACGGCCGCTGACCAGGTCGACGCGTTGGATGGCGCCTGTCGCACGGGAGCCGAAGTAGGCGTACCGGCCGGCGGTGGCGATGCCCTCGGGCTGGAACCCGTCGGGGAGGTCGAGAACGGCCGGCGGCTGCCCGGCGGGGTGCGCCTGCGCCTGTGCCGGCGCGACGGCGACGGTGGCCAGCATGGCGGTGGTCAGCGCGCCGACGAGCGTGGTGCGGAGGGGGCGGTTCACTGTGCTCCTTCCGGGCGGAAGGCGGCACGAGCCGACACGTCCGCCGCGTTCACTGGGGCCAGGACCCTCCCCACTGTACGAACCCTGGCGGGCGCCCGCCCGGCGTCACCGACGCGGTCTTCGGGTGACCGCGCCGGTGAGCCCGTTTGGCGGGACGGAGGTCAGGCGTTGCGGACCAGCCTCCACCGGTTGTCCGCGCTGCCGTTGTCCGAATCCTGCACGGCCTGCGCACCCATGGCGGTCGACGCGTTCAGGATGCCGAGCAGCTTGTTGCTGTTGACGTTGCGGATCTTGTAGGTCCCGTCGCCGTTGTCCACGAGGATCCACCGGTGGTCCGCGGTGCCGTTGTCCGCCCATTGCAGGACGCGAGCGTTGTCGGCGGTGGACATGTTCTCCACACCCAGCACCTTGCCGCTGTGGGCGTTGCGGAACCGGACCGCGTTGCCGTCGGTCACGACCACCCAGTTGTGGTCGGCGGTCCCGCTGTCGCTCCACTGCACGGCCAGACCACCGTCGGCGGTGGACATGTTCTGGACACCGAGAACCAGGCCCGTGCCGACGTTCTGAAGGCGGTAGCTGCCGCCGCCGCCGCTACCGCTACCCGTGGTGTTCCAGTAGACCGTGTAGTTGTAGCCGTGGGCGTCGTAGAAGGGGGCGAGGTTCACGGTGGACCCGTTGGCGCTGGCGGTGAACGCGAGCGAGCTGGTGCTGGTCCGGGTGATCGAGGAGACGGTGAGGGTGGGCAGGGTGCTCAGGGCCGTGTTGCCGTAGTTGCCGGCCAGCACCGTGGGGCCGTAGGTGACCGCGCCGACGTTGGCGTTGTCGTTGGCGGCCTTGACGGCGATCTGCATCGGCAGCCGCACGGTGATGGTGTCGCCTGCGGCCCAGGTGCGCGTGACGGTGGCGTAGCTGCCCGGGGTGGTGGTGACGTTCTCCACAGTGCCGTTGACGGAGATCGTCGCGCCGTTGGTCCAGGACGGGATCCGCACCCGGATGCTCCAGGAGCCGCTCATCGAGCCGCTCAGGGTCAGCGTGGTGGTGTCACTGACCGGGAAGCTGGTGGTCTGAGTGACAGTGATGCCGCGCTGCGTCCAGTTCAGCACCGACGGCGTGAACAGGTTCACGCTCAGCGTGGTGCCGTTGTAGAAGTAGATGGAGTCCATCAACCTCGTGTTGATCTCCAGGCCGGTGCCCTGGCAGCACCAGAACGAGTTGTAGTCGGTGCTCCAGGTGCCGCCACCCCAGGCCGGGCCCACACCCCGACGGCCACCCGGCCGCAGCGGGGTGAAGTAGGTGATGTGGCCGCGGCTGTCGGCCGAGTTCTGTCCGCCGATCAGGTGGTTCATCAGCGCGCGCTCGTAGTAGTCGAAGTAGTCGGCCCGGTTCGGGTCGAGCAGCCACAGCTCCCGGGTCAGTTTGAGCATGTTGTACGTGTTGCACTGCTCGCAGGTGTCGTTGGTGAGGTAGCCGGCGATCGCGTTGGGCGGCCGGAAGTGCTCCGCCTGGCTGTTGCCGCCGATGGCGTAGGTGTGCGCGCCGACGGTGATGTTCCACGCGTTGCTGGCGATGTTCCGGTAACGGGTGGTCCCGGTGGCCTTGAACTCCCGGGCCGCGCCGATCCACTTGGGCACCTGCGTGTTGGCGTGCTTGCCGTTGAGCTGGTCCTGGTTGTTGGCCAGCGGGTCGAAGATGCCGGCGTGGTCGAACCGCTGTGCGGTGGCGAGCCACCGGCTGTCACCGGTCTGCTGGTAGATGTCGGCGAGCACGTCGTTCATGCCCCCGAACTCGGTGCCCAGCATCGACTGCATCTGACTGGAGCTCAGTCGGCTCGTCCGGGTGTCGACCCAGCCCGCCAGCGACAGCAGCACGGTGCGGGCCTGCGTGTTGCCGATGTAGCGCCAGACGTCGAGCAGACCGGCGAGGGTCTTGTGGATGCAGTAGTAGGGCACATTGCCGTTGGACAGCGTCCGTGCCTCGAGGGCGGTGAAGTCGGACTCCGGGAAGCCGGAGAGGTAACCCGAGCCGAACCCGGCGGCACCGTTGTTCGCCTGGCACTTGGCCAACTCGGCGACCATGTAGTTCGCCTTGTCCCGGCAGGTGGTGTCGCCCAGGACCGCGTACGCGTACGCCCACGCGCTCAGGAAGTGGCCCTGCATGTGGGTCCGGAACGGGAAGTTCGGCGCGTCCCAGCCCCCGTTGGTGGCGGCGCCGTTCGTGGACAGCCGGTGGTTGGCGCGGAAGTTGTAGAGCATCCGGTCGACGTCGACGAACCGCAGGTAGTTGAGCGTCCGCGACTGGTTGTCCATCCAGCGGCCGGAGGTCAGCCGCACCTGACCGAGGTCGAACGCGTACGCCGAGACGCCGATGTCGGCCCGGGCCGGGGGCACGATGGCGGCGGAGGCGCTTCCGGGGGTGACGGCGGCGCCGGTCGCGGAGAGCACCACTGTGGCGCCGGTGGCCTGAAGCAGGTTGCGGCGGCTGAGGGGCGGGGGTGGCATGGGGAACCTCCAGGTGGCCGGGTACGTCGGGGCCGCCATCGATGGCGGCGGGGGCGGTCGGCCGCAACGGGGCCGACAACGGATGCGGTGTGGGTGGTGGGGAACGCGGTCGCCGTGGACGCCGGGTGCCCACCCAGGCGCTTATCGCGGCACATCGATGTGATCGCTAACATAGTTCGTCGTTAACACACCCGCAACCCCCGGTGCGCCTCGTTGACTCATCCCGCGACAACCTGACCCGGGGTGCGGGGCCACCGGTGGCAGCTATGGTCCGAAACGGACACCTGCCCGGCTCACGACCACCAAAATGTGACTGTGTGTGACGGATGACGGTGGGTGCGGAGCGGGTGCCCTCCCGTTGACGCCCGCCCGGTCGCTCAGTACGGTGCATCGTAAATCTTGGATGTCAACGTCAATACATCAATGCTGCGATGTGGTTACGACGGACATCCCGCGCCGCACAAAAATCCAGGTCAGATGGGGGAGGAGGCGCCCGGGAAACTCTGTTAGCGCTAACACGGCTGCCGGTCGTGCTGCTCGGCGTGCGGACGGCAGGTTCCGTTCGAGCGGCAGCCAGGACAGCGGTGGCTCGCCGAGTCAGACATCGCGCACGGCGCACTCTCTGTGGGAGTAATCGTGAAGGTGAAAGATCGAACCACAACCCGGGCCACCCACCGGGCCAGGCGCGCCATCGCCTGGCTGGCGAGCATGGCCTGCGTCCTCGCACTGATCCCGGGCACGGCCAAGGCCGACAACCCCATCGTCCAGAACATCTACACCGCCGACCCGGCGCCGATGGTGCACAACGGTCGGGTGTACCTCTACACGGGACATGACGAGGACGGCTCCACCAACTTCACCATGCGTGAGTGGCGGGTCTACTCGTCCGCGGACATGGTGAACTGGACCGATCACGGTTCGCCGATGAGTCTGGCGACCTTCGCGTGGGCCGACGCCAACGCGTGGGCCGGGCAGGTCATCGCACGTAACGGGAAGTTCTACTGGTACGTGCCGGTGCGCCAGCGCTCCAACGGTCAGATGGTCATCGGCGTCGGTGTGGCGGACAGCCCGACCGGGCCGTTCCGCGACGCGCTCGGTCGACCACTTGTCGGCAACAACGAGATCGACCCGCACGCGTTCATCGACGACGACGGGCAGGCATACCTGTACTGGGGTAACCCCGGCCTGTGGTACGTGAAGCTGAACGCCGACATGATCTCGTTCTCCGGCAGCGCCACACGCATCCCACTCACGACAGCGGGTTTTGGCACCCGTAACGGCAATGCGAGTAGGCCGACGTTGTACGAGGAGGGGCCGTGGGTGTTCAAGCGCAACGGCCTGTACTACAACGTGTTCGCGGCGGAGTGTTGCTCGGAGTTCATCGCGTACTCCACGGCGACGGGGCCGACCGGGCCGTGGACGTACCGGGGAACGATCATGCCGCGCCAGGGCGCCAGCTTCACCAATCACGCGGGTGTGATCGATTTCCAGGGTGGATCGTATTTCTTCTATCACAACGGGGCGTTGCCCGGTGGTAGCGGTTACACCCGTTCGGTGGCGGTGGAGAAGTTCAACTACACCAGCAGCGGCATGTTCCCGACGATCACGATGACCGGTACGGGTGCGCCGCAGGTGGGCACGCTGAACCCGTACGCACGGCAGGAGGCCGAGACGATCGCGTGGGGCTCGGGCATCGAGACCGAGGTGTCCACCGAGGGCGGGATGAACGTCGGCTGGATCGAGAACGGCGACAACATCAAGGTCAAGGGCGTCGCGTTCGGCGCGGGTGCCACCTCGTTCAGCGCCCGGGTCGCGTCGGCCACCAGCGGTGGCCGGATCGAGGTGCGCCTCGACAGCGCCAGCGGCCCGACCGTGGGCACCTGCACCGTGGGCGGCACCGGCGGCTGGCAGACGTGGACCACCACCACCTGCGCGGTGAGCGGGGCGACCGGCACCCATGATCTCTACCTGCGCTTCGCCGGTGGCAGCGGCAACCTGTTCAACATCAACTGGTGGCAGTTCAGCGGCACCGGCGGCGGCAGCGCCAACCTGATCACCAACGGCGACGTGGAGAACGGCACGACGGGCTGGGGTGTGCACGGCAGCGGAACGCTCGCCAGGAACACAGCAGTCGCGCACGGCGGCAGCGGGTCGCTGTCGATCATCGGTCGGACCGGCGCGTGGAACGGCCCCAGCCAGGACGTGACCACCAAGCTCACCAACGGCAAGAGCTACACCACAAACGTCTGGGTACGCGCACAGAGCGGCACCCCGTCGGCGAAGGCGACGCTGTCGCTGACCGCGAACGGCACCACGAGCTACCTGCAGCTGACCCCGGCCGTGGGAGTGAACGTCAACGGTTGGACCCAGCTCACCGGCACGACGACAGTGTCGTGGAGCGGCACGCTGTCCAGTGCCGCCTTCTACGTGGAGACGGCGGAGGGCACCGACAGCCTCCTCGTCGACGACGTCTCGTTCCAGTGACGGGCGCTGCCGGAGCCGTGCTCGCACGGCTCCGGCAGCACGACGACGTGCCCCGCCGGTGCGACCGGAGCGACCCCGTGCCCGGCACTGTTGGTTACGACTTGACGAACGGCATGTTATCGCTCACAGTCGATGTTTGAGGGCGGCCGCACCTGTGGTTCACCGGGCGAACCCGCTGTGGCCCCTCGGATGCCGACGTCCGCCCAGGGCATGCCGGACGTCGGGTCAGGACTTCCGCACTGCTGCCGCGACGGTGACCGGCGCTGCCGTCTCCGATGTCGCGGCAGCAGATTCGGCGCTGCGCCTCCATCGCCGCACCACCACAGACAAGGAATCCGCATGAAACACAGAAGAGTCCTGCGGGCGGCGGTGACCGTCGCGGTCACCGGCGCCCTCGCCGCGGGTATGACGATGGCGCTGACCACCTCGGCCAACGCCGGTACCACCCTCCGAGCCTCCGCGGCCGAGAAGGGCCGTTACTTCGGCGCCGCTGTCGCGACGGGCAAGCTGTCCACCAGCGCGTACGTGACCGTCCTGAACCGTGAGTTCAACAGTGTCGTGGCTGAGAACGAGATGAAGTGGGACGCCACCGAGCCGCAGCAGGGTCAGTTCAGGTACACCGGTGGTGATCGTCTGGTCAGTCACGCGCAGGCCAATGGCATGAGCGTGCGTGGCCACGCGTTGTTGTGGTACCAGCAGCAGCCGGGCTGGGCGCAGAACATGTCCGGCAGCACGTTGCGCAGCGCGATGATCAACCACGTCACCCAGGTCGCGACGCACTTCCGCGGAAAGATCCATTCGTGGGATGTGGTGAACGAGGCGTTCGCCGACGGTGGTAGCGGTGGGCGTCGGGACTCGAACCTGCAGCGCACGGGTAACGACTGGATCGAGGCGGCGTTCCGGGCGGCGCGGGCGGCGGATCCGGGTGCGAAGTTGTGTTACAACGACTACAACACCGACGGGATCAACGCGAAGTCGACGGGGATCTACAACATGGTGCGGGACTTCAAGTCCCGTGGCGTGCCGATCGACTGCGTGGGCTTCCAGTCGCACCTGGGCACCTCGTTGGCCAGTGACTACCAGGCCAACCTGCAGCGTTTCGCTGATCTCGGTGTGGATGTGCAGATCACCGAGCTGGACGTGATGACCGGCGGCAACCAGGCAAACATCTACGGCGCCGTCACCCGCGCCTGCATGAACGTCTCGCGCTGCACCGGCATCACCGTGTGGGGTGTGCGGGACTGCGACTCGTGGCGTGGCTCCGACAACGCTCTGTTGTTCGACTGCAACGGCAACAAGAAGGCCGCGTACACGAACGTCCTGAACGCCCTCAACGCCGGCCCCGGCATCCCCACGGACCCGCCGACGGACCCGCCGACGGATCCCCCGACCGACCCGCCGACCGACCCGCCGACGGACCCGCCGACGGTTGGTTGTTCGGCATCGGTGTCACTGAACTCGTGGACCGGTGGATTCGTGGCCTCCGTGAAGGTGACCGCCGGCTCCGCCGGGACGAGCGGATGGAACGTCGGCTTCACGCTCCCGAGTGGTGCCAGCGTCACCAACACCTGGAGCGCGACGGCCAGTGGCTCCACCGGCACGGTGCGGTTCGCCAACGTGAACTACAACGGCCGGCTCGGCGCGGGGCAGGTCACCGAGTTCGGCTTCCAGGGCACCGGCAGCGCCTCCGGCGTGACGCCCACCTGCACCGCCTCCTGATCACCCGATGACCGACTGAACGACAAACGTCGGCCGGTGCGGAGGACCCGTCGTGGTCCTCCGCACCGGCCGACGTCATGTCGCGCCGTGCCTGTCGATCAGGAGTACGGGAGCCGCAGCACCGACTGGTTGCCGATGCCCACAGTGGTCGGGTTGTTGCCGATCGCCGACCAGACCTCCACCCGGACCGTGCCGTTGCTCAGCGCGCCCAGCGTGCCGGTGGCCGAGGACAGGCCGGCGCTCTGGGTGTAGTGCTCGTAGCCGGTGACCGGGTCGGTGGCGAAGTAGCGCCCCGTCTCCACCCGCTCCCAACTGCCGTTGCCGGTGAGGTCGTAGGAGATCCGCACCTGCACGCCGTTGCCGACCGCCGACCCGGCGTCCACGAACAGGTCGAACGCGGTCTGCCCTCCGCCGTAGGCGAGATTGAGGCCGGTCGCCGTGAAGACCTGGGCGTTGGTGGGCGTACCGTCGTGGTTTCCGTTCGCCGCCGCGACAGTCGTCGTGGCCGCGCTACCAGCGGCGCCCAACCCACCCCCGGGTAGCAGGTACCGGGTCGGGCTACCCGAGGTCGGCGGCGGGTCGGTGGTCGGTGGGGGATCCGTCGGCGTCGTCGGTGGGACACCGCCGGCCGCGTTGCCGCCGCTCCAGGTGTACGCCCCGGTGGTGGCCGTCTTGCCGGCTCCCACGGTGAGGGTGGTGCCGTTGGAGAACGTCACAGTGATCGGCGTCGCCGTCGGGTTCGACGCCACGTAGGTGCGGGCCCCGTTGCGGGAGAAGACCGCGGACAGCGGGTGGTTGCCGGTCACCGTCGTGTCGACATTGCCGAGAGCGGCGAGGTTACGGATCCAGTGGAACGTGTGTGCCCGACTCTCGCCCTCCTCCGGGGTGTAGCCCGGGTTCGCGCGGAGGTTCGCCAGCGCCGCGTCGGGGTCGCCGAGGGCCTGGAACTGCCAGAGGATGTCCTGCCACACCGTCGGTTGTCCGCCGTTGTTGCGGACGAGTTCGGCGTAGTTGGTCCGCACGTACGCCGGGTTGTTGCCCAGGTAGAGGTGACCGCCGGTGACCGGGAGCAGGTTGATGCCCTGGATCATCTCCGGTTCGCCGCTGAACCAGGTGGCGTACGCGCCGCCGTCGCCCCAGACCATGCCGACAGTCGAGTGCCCGAACGCGGCGGGGAAGTTCTGGTCGCTGACGTCGAACCAGTACTCCTGGATGGCCGCGGCCTGCGTGGTGTAGAGGAAGACGCCGGCGTCGCGGACGGCGGTGTTACCCGTCGTCTGCCCCCACTGGATCAGGGCACTCGCGAAGTTCATCCCCTCCGACGAGGACTCCTGGTTGTTGCCGGAGCCGAACGAGCCGTGCCCGGACGCCCAGTCGTGCCCGGCGTAGATGTCGAAGTCGCGCAGGTACGGGAACTGGGTGTCGCCGCGGCGGTAGTTGTTGGCGTCCCGGATCAGCAGGTCGACCATGCCGCCGTAGCGGCTGGTGGCCGCCCAGGCCGGGTCGAACTTCGCCAGGGTCGCGGCGGCCGCGATGTAGTAGCCGTAGTGGAAGTGGTGGTCGTTGAGCTCCTGGTCGGACCCGTACGACGCCGGGTAGCCGATCAGGGTGCCCCAGTTGTTGTCGTAGTAGAAGACCCGGCTGGTCTTGCCGCTGGACGCGGTGAACCAGTCGGTGAGCGTGCTGCGGATCGCGTTCAGCGCGCTGTCGCGGGTCGTGGTGTCGTTGACCTGGTCGGCGATCTCGGCGATCCGCGCGGCCCGGCCGAGCCCCTTGCCGGTCCAGTAGGTGTCGTTGCCGCGTTGGTCCATCGGGTTGGCGCGGGTGGCGGCCAGGTGCCCGGTGAGCGTCGACAGGTCACCGCCGCTGCCGTCGCCGACGGCCGGCAACTCCGGCAGGATGCCCTGGAACTTCATGGCGGTGCGGAACTGGTTGACGCCGGTGAGC
This sequence comes from Micromonospora ureilytica, assembly GCF_015751765.1. Classification (NCBI taxonomy): domain Bacteria; kingdom Bacillati; phylum Actinomycetota; class Actinomycetes; order Micromonosporales; family Micromonosporaceae; genus Micromonospora; species Micromonospora ureilytica. The sequence goes on along the minus strand of NZ_JADOTX010000001.1, from coordinate 2,389,747 downwards.
ACCTTCATCCGGCCCCGCGCCGACGGGTAGGTCGGAGTGATCGCGGTGGAGCCGCTCAGCGACTTCCACTGGTGCGGGTAGAGGCTGACCACGGTCTGTGTGGCGGTGCCCTCCCGGGCGGTGGTCGTGAACGCGTACGTGGTGGTCAGGCCGCTGGTGGCGGGGTTGTAGGCGTACGAGACCTGGGTGCCGGTCACGTGGGCGTGCGCGTACTGACCGTAGGTCGCGGCCAGCGCGGCGCGCTCCGTCGCGCTGGAGGTGGGCGGCAGCAGGGCGACGGAGAAGTAGCCGCGGCCGGCCAGGGTGGACGAGATCCGGCCGGACGCCACTGTCCAGCTGGCGCCGCTGGGCGCGTACCCGACGTAGTCGTGGCCGTTGACCCGGAAGCCGATGGTGGCGCCGCTGTTGGACCAGACGTCGGGGGTGCCGGCGGTGCTGATCTGCGCGTTCCCGCCGGTGGTCTGGAAGTACGCGAAGGGCAGACCGTGGCCGATGGTCGCGCGCATGGTGCGCGTGCCGTCGCTCCAGTGCGGGCTGACCGTCCAGTCCGTCCAGCCGTCGACCTTCACCAGGGGCGCGGCGAGCCCGGCCACACCGACCCGGATGTCCTGCACGTACGGGTAGTGGAACTCGCCGACACCGGTGGCGGTGCCGCTGATGGCGGGCGTGGAGTTCGCGGAGAAGCCGAGCCCGTCGCCGAAGGTGTCGTACGAGATCGGGTGGGCGTGCAGGGGCTCACTGAAGGAACAGTCGGTGCGCTTCCACAGCAGCGAGGACCACCAGTCGTTTGTGGGTATCGGCCCGGCGGGCGCGTTGGCGGTGGCGAACTGCCGGGGGTTGCTGGACATCGCGCCGCAGCCGCTGGGGAGCGGGCCGACCGGGGTGGTCGTGTAGCTGCCGGCGCCGACGGGTGCGGCTTCGGCCGCGCGGGTGACGGGGATGGCGAGGCCGCCGACGACCAGGGCCAGCGCGGTGGCGGCGGCCAGGGCCCATCGGCGGTGGGGGACGGGAGGTTTCATCGTGCCTCCATCGCGCGCCGGGTGCGGCCCTTGCCGGGTCCAGCGCGATGCGTCTGAATTGGGGGGAAGGTCAGGTGAGAGAGCGCTCTCTCGGCCACCGTAATGGAGCACCGAGATCCCCGTCAATGTGTCCGGCCCGTTGCGTGCTGATGTCGCTATTTGCCGACGCCCGCACGGTCGCCCAACGGTTCGCCCTCGCGGTCGCTCAACAGGGCGTCCGGCACGCGCATCCGCCACGCGTCGGTCACCAACTCGGTCAGCCGGTCCAGGTCGACCGCCGCCAGGCGCAACAGCACCAGGGGCAGGCCGTCGTAGCCGGACGTGGTGAAGAAGACCTCGGGCTCCCCGAGCAGGAGAGCCTGCTTCTCAGCCTCGTCACCGACGAACAGCACCGCGATGTCGAGCCGGATCACCCGCGGCTTGCCAGGTATCCGCTCCGGATAGGACCAGACGAAGCCCTTGCCGGCCACCCGGAAGTCGAAGCCGTCACTGGCGATCTCCACCGTGTGCGGCAACGCCAGCGCCACCCGGCGTACGTCGTCCGCGTCAGCCACCGAGCCCCCTCGCACCACGCACCATCCGCATGTGCCGAGATTACGCGGTGGACAGCTCGATCGCGGTGGCGCCGACGATCGCCCGGTCGCCGTTCTCCTGGACATAGCCGACCACGCTGGCGCTCCGCGGATCGAGACCGGATGGTGTCGCCAGCTCCACCTGCCCCCGCTCGGCGTCCAGGCCCACCGACCTGAAGGCGCGTACGACGTTGTCCTGCCGCAGCGTCCGCCCGGCGTTCTCCCCCCGGGCGATCTCGCTGGTCAGATCCCGTTCCACGACCGCCACGTGCAACACCGCGCGCGGCGGCGGCCCTTCGACCCGGTAGCCCAGCATCACCCGGTCCGCACCGAGATTGTCGACGGAGAGCGCCAGTGGTGTAGTGGTGGTCAAAGCCATGGCGGACATGATCGCGCTTGCCGCCCGTCGTCGATCGGAGCCGACGAACTCGACGGTGCCGTTGACCACCATCTGCGGGGTGTACAGACCTCTGGTGCCGAACGCGCGGGCGTACGCCTCCTGCCGCGCGGTGTACGCGGCGTCCGCGAACTGGTCGGGCCACCCCAGGTCGTCCCAGTAGTCGACGTGGAACCCGAGGGTGAAGACGTTCTGTCGCCGTTCCCGGGCATCGCGTTCGATCTCGCTCAGCAACTCCTCCGCGGGAGGGCAACTGTTGCAGCCCTGGGACGTGAACATCTCAACGACGGCGAAGCCGCCGTCCGTCGATGGATTCGTCATGGTGCGTGTCTCCTCCCACGGTGTGCCCGGCCGCGTCGCGTATCCCGGCGGCGATGCGTTCCCCTTCCGGCGGGGACAATGTGCGTGGGTCGCGTCCCCTGCCGGCCTCGCAGTCAGCGCTGCCGGGTCGGGTGGTTGGATGGTCGGGTGCAGTTCACCGTGACAGACGCGCCGGAGCGGGAGCGATTCGAGGCGCGCGACGAGGCGGGCGCGGTCGCCGGGTTCGTCACCTACCAGCTGACCGGCTCGATCATCGCCTACACCCACACCGAGGTTGGTCCGGCGTACGAGGGCCGGGGCGTCGGGTCGACGCTGGCGCGTGCGGTGATGGACGACGCGCGAGCCAAGAAGCGCACGGTCGTGCCAATTTGCCCGTTCCTCGCCGACTGGCTGGTCAAGCACCCGGAGTACGAGAGCATCGTGGTCCGGTCCACTCGCAAGATCAAATAGACGCGCCTTGCGGCGTCGTGCCGGGTCAGGCGTCCGGTAGAAGTCTCGTGGCGAGGGTGCGGGCCGTCGCGGTCAGAGTGTCGATGTCCAGCCCGGTCCGCCCCATGAACACCAGCCCCTGCTGCGCGGCGAGCAGCGCGCGCGCCGTCTCGACCGGGTCGACGTCGCGTGGCAGGTCACCCTCGTCCTGGGCCCGCCGGACGCATTCGGCGACCAGGGCGGTCGTCGTCTCGTAGGTGCGCCGCGCCTCGGCGACAACATCGGGGTCGGTGGTGGCCAGCTCGTACGTGCTGTTGGCCATGAGGCAACCGCGCCGGGCGGCGGCGCCACCCGGGTCGTCCACCGGGGCCAGGACGAACGCGCGCAGCGCGTCCAGGGCGCGGGGAGTGGACGCCAGCATCTCGCGCAGGTAGCCGCCGCTGGTGTCGGTGTACTCCCGCAGCGCCCGCAGGAACAGTCGGTGTTTGTCGCCGAAGGCGCCGTAGAGGCTGCCCTTGCCCAGCCCACTGACGCGCACCAGGTCCTCCAGTGAGGTCGCCGCGTAGCCGGCGTCCCAGAACTGGTCCCGGACGGCGCGGATCACCTGTTCCTCGTCGAACTGCCGTGGCCTGGCCATCTGACCAGCCTAGCAATTATTGACCACGCGGTCCACCAAACGTATGATGGACCGATCATGACAGCCTCCACCTTCCGTGCCCTCCACCACGACCGCGCCGCCGGCGACCCACTCGTCCTGCCGGGCCCCTGGGACGCGGCCAGCGCCCGGGTGCTCGCCGACGCCGGCTACCCGGCGCTCGCGACCCCGAGCGCGGGTGTCGCCGCCTCGCTCGGCTACGACGACGGCGCGACCCCGCCGGACGAGATGTTCGCCGCGGTCAGGCGCATCGTCCGCGCCGTGTCCGTTCCCGTGTCCGCCGACGTCGAGGGCGGTTACGGTCTCGCCCCCCGCGAGTTGGTGGGGCGGCTGTTGGAAGCCGGCGCCGTGGGCTGCAACCTGGAGGACTCGGACGGGCACGGCGCCCTGAAGGACCCGCAGCGGCACGCGGACTGGCTTGCCGAGGTACGCGCGGAGGCGGGTGACGCCCTCTTCATCAACGCCCGCGTCGACACGTTCCTGATCGGGACGGGTGACCTGGCCGACGCGGTGGAACGCGCCCGCCTCTACGTGGCGGCCGGTGCCGACTGCGTCTACCCGATCCTGGCGCCGCCGCAGGTGCTCCCGCAGCTGCGGGAGGGCATCTCCGGGCCGATCAACATGGCCGCCGGACCGGACCGCGAGTCCATCGCCGAGCTGGGCCGACAGGGCGCGACACGCATCACCTTCGGCCCGGGAATGCAGCGGTACGCGATGAGCGCGATCGGCGACCTCGCGGCCGAGCTGCGCGCCTGAGGCCAAACGTCACCCCGCGCCCCACCGCCAAGCCGCGGCCACTCCCGGGTCGGGCACAGCCAGTTCCGGTCGGGCGCAGCCGCGCGCTCGTCGGGCGCAGCCGCTTCCGCCGCAAGATCGCGCAACATCCTGGATGTAGTGGCATCCGCCGCGCTCGACACCACTGCATCCACGATCGAGCACGATCTTGCGGCGACGTGTCTCCGTCCCGCCGCCGTATTGTGCGTCGGCTTGGGACGCCCGGGTCAGCGACAGTCCAGCCGCAGCCACGGCCAGAGAATGCGACGACGAACTGGACCGTCTACGCCGCGACTGACGGCCAGCCGAACTCGATACCGCGAGTTGCAGGACCAGCTCGACGCTGCGGCGACCGTCATCGCCGCCCCCGCCGCGGAGAACGCCGCGATGCGTCGGCAGGCCGCCGATTCCGCGATCCGCTCCGTCATCCCGCTGCAAGGCTCCAGGTCCTTGAGGTGAGCCCGTCACGCCCGGGTCGCCCACCGATCATGACATGCCGTGCCGAACCTCGATTCTCCGCTTGGTTAAGCGGTGACGATGAGGTCCAGGCCTCTCCGGGGCCGCCTTGGCTCAGCCCAGCGCGTCCATCAGGGCGGTGACATAGGCATCCAGCCGTTCCTCCACGGCTCGCGTCGTCAGCTCCGTCCTCCCCGCCTCCCGCCATGGCTGCGCCACCACCTGCACCTCCTCCGAGCACGCCAGCGCGTCCCGCACCTGCCAGTACAGCCGCTCGCTCGCGGCCGCGGCCAGCACCCCGCCGGCCTCCTCATACGCCTGAGCGAACCGCAGACCCCACGCCGGGCCGTGCAGCAGCGCGAGATTGGTGCAGCAGTGCGCCACATCGAGATCCGCCGGGCCCCAAGAGGTCGCTGCCCAGTCGACGACGCCGGTGATCCGAGCACCTGCCGCCCTTCGGGGAGGCAGGTCGAACAGCACATTGCCCGGTTGGAAGTCCCGGTGCAGGAATCGCCCCTCATAGGCCGGCGCGGGCCTGCGGATCACGTCGATCGCCGCGGCCCACGCCGCCGCGTCGGCACCCTTCGGAGTCGCGACGGTGTCGGCGGTCGTCAACGCCACATACTTTCGGGGCCGCTCGGAGGGCCGCACCGCGTGGATCGCCACGAGTTGACGGGCCAGCAGAGGAACGCGCGTCGCCAATCCCTCGTCATCGAGGACCGTCCGGCCGGCCAGATGTGTCATCAGCAGCGATGGATGCTCACAATGCGCGGCGGTCGAATCAACCGCGACCAGCTCAGGAGCCGGCACGCCGGTCCCCATGAGCAGGGACAGGGCGTCGGCCTCCCGATGCAGCCAGTCCTCGGCGTGTCCCACATAGAAAGGGTCTACGAAGCTCCGCAGCACCAGCTCACGGGTGCTTCCGTCCCGCATGCTGATGGTCAGCCTCCGCATTTCGGCAGTGATGCCACCGCGCAGCGCCTCGGTCCTGACAATCCGTTCGCCGACCTCCAGGTGCCGACTCACCCAGGCCAGCGTCAACGGCAGGACAGCCGCCGCCTCATCGTGGTTGATCACCCTGCCACCTCATCATCCGGAGGGCGGCACGTGCGAAGTGTTTACGCGGAAGAGCTCCGACAGCCGCTGCACAGCAGGATCATCCACCAGCAGCACCGAGTATCCCGGCAGGACCTGAACGTCTCCAATCACCGCGAACCCGCCTCCAGCGGCTTCTACAGCCCCGCGCGACCCGACGATCTCGCCGCGCTAGCCACCTGTCCGCGTACGCCTCGAACTGCAGAGTCGCGTACGCCATGAAGTACACGGCAGCCATTGACGTCGGTACGTCCGCGAGGGCAGGCCGCGAGCATTCGTCGACTACGTTAAGTCACCGCAAGCCGGGACGGCGGTGCCCGGATCTGTCGATGAGCGCGCGGCGTTGGGTACGGCGAAAGATGCGGGAGCTGGGTCGTTTGCGAGGATCGACAGGTGCCCGCCCCCCTGCCGCAACCTCCGACGCAGTCGAGAGCGTTGCACGCCGTCATTGCCGGTGCTCCGATTACGGCACTGGCAACGACATCCGGAGGCCCTAGCCCGACGTCCACGACCTCGCGCAGATGGTTGAAGCGTCTGCTCGTCGCTCTGGCTGTCGCAGTCGGCTTCGCCGCGATCGGCCTGCGTGGAGGCCTCCCGGCTCCTAGGGAGGTCCTAGCCGCCCTCGGCGACGCCGACTACGGCTGGCTCCTGCTCGCCGCGTCGCTGCAGTCCGTCTCAGTCGGCGCCTTCGCGTTCCAACAGCGGCGTCTGCTCCACAGCCTGGGAGCGCATCTGCGACGCGGTCACGCATTCGCGATCGTCCTGGCCGGTACCGCGATCTCCATCAGCATGCCTGCGGGTCCCGCTGTCGCCACTGCGTTCACCATCAGCAAGTACCAGCGTGCCGGCGCCACGCGTGAGGTGGCCGCAGCCTGCGTGGTCGTGTCAGGGCTCGCTTCCATCGGCGGACTCGCCTTGCTGTACGCCGGCGGCGGTATTGCGATCGTCGTCGGCAGTGCGACGACGCTGCAGAACTGGCAGCCCTTGGCCGTCGTTGCCGGACTGGCCGCGCTGACCACCGCGACCATCATGATTGGACGTCGGTATGTCCGTCGGTTGTCCCTGCGCCGCTTTGGCGCAGGCAGCGGCGTAAGGCAACGGCTGTGGATCGGGCTGGACTCGGCCCTGGACGCATGGAAGGCGGGTACTGAACTCAAGGTGCGTGACTGGGCGACTGCGCTCGCATATGCCGTCGTCAAATGGCTGGCAGACCTGACATGTCTGATCGCCGTGGCCCGCGCACTGGACCTACCGATCGGCGCGATGACGTTGACCAGTATCTACCTCAGTGTGCAGATCGTTCGCCAGGTGCCCCTCACGCCTGGGGGTGTCGGCGTCGTCGAGTTTGCCTTACTTGGCGCGCTCACCACCGCAGGCGTCGGTGGCGTCACCGCCGCCGCCGCTGTCCTGCTCTACCGGCTGCTTTCCTGCTGGCTGATCATCCCGGTAGGCGGCATCGCCGCGTTGACGCTACGTCACGGCCCCGATATCCGGCCATGACCACTCACGAACCCGTAAGGCTCCACGTGCCGTGCCGTGCCGTGCCGTGCCGTGCCGTGCCGCTTCCGGATCTGCCGCGATCCGGGTGTCATCTCACGTCCACCGATTACTCATCGTGAGTGGCGGAGGTAGGTCGCCGGGGCCGCCGCCGTCGCGGCGTATGGAGCGCTGCGCGTCTCGGACCTCTGCACATTGGCGTACCCGCCTCTGCACTGGAACCCGTACGCCGACACCACCGTCGCCGGCCCACCCACCGACACGGCACTCACCGGCATCATGACGCTCGGCCACGCTGCCGAAGACCCAGCAGTGCCCACCGCCCCCCTTGCCAAACGGCGGCGACCCACCGATCTGGTCACCTGGATGCGCTAGGCAAAACCCACCCCGTGTCTCACGAGACCTCCCGAGTCTGGAGAAAGACGGTTGGCGCGGTTTCCTGAATATCGAGTCGATCACCGGGGCGGCGGGCGGTGGGGGAGTTTCGGTAGCTACGGCCGAGCCCCCGGCGCGCCGTCGCGATGGACGGCTGCCGGGGGCTCGAGTGCGGTCGGGCTCGAGTGCGGACGGTCAGGCCTGGTTGCCGTTCGGCAGCACCGCGGCCATCTCCTCGCCGGCGCCGGCGAGCACGCGTGCCTGCTGCGGCCAGCTGGCCAACCCAGGTGCGGCGCGCAGGCCTGCGGCCCGGATCAGGTCGCGCAGCGCCGGCTCGTCCAACTCGCCGAGTTGCCCGTACGTCCGCACACCCGCGTCCTGCAACGCCGCCGCCATCTTCGGTCCGATCCCCTGAATCCGGCGGAAGTCGTCGGCTGGGCCCGTCGGGTCGGCGTCGACGCTGCTGATCGCCGCGTCGGCGGCCGAACGGACCGGAGGGGTCGCGGCGGTGGTCGGCCGTAGCGGAGGCGTGGCCACCACCGACCGCTCGGCGCCCGCGGCGTCAACCGCAGACTCGGCGTCAACCGGCTCGGCGTCAACCGGCTCGGCGTTCACCGGCTCGGCGTTCACGGAATCGACGCGCACCGGCTCGGCGTCGGACGGGTCTGCGGTCGCCGACGCGTCTGCCGACGTGGCGTCGACAGTCGTGGCCTTGGTCTCCGAGTCGTCGACCAGGCCGACGGAGTCCGGCGCGTCGTCGTCCGGCGTCGTGTCGATCGGCGTGGCGTTGACGGGCGCGGTCTCAACCGGGGCGTCGTCGGCGGGCGCGGTGTCGGCCGGGATGGTGGCAGCCGGCGCGTCGTCGATCGCCGCATCGTTGGCCGGCGTCGGGTCGAGCGGTGCCGCGTTGGCGGTCGGCAGGTCGTCCGCGGGCTGGCGGGGAGCGACCACGGCCGCCGGGGCGGGCTGCTCGTCGACAGTGACCGGCTCGGGGGACGACTCCACGGCCGGCTCCGGCCGCAGTTCAGTGACGTCGGACTGCTCGCTGGCCGGTACGGGCGGCGGGTCCTCGGTCAGTGCCATGTCCGCCGGGTCGACCGTGCTCGGTGCGTCCGCCGGCACGGGCACCGGGGTGGGATCGTCCGGTTCGGTCATCGCGGCGGGCGCGCTGACCGTGTCGACAGGTGCCGGCTCGTCGGCGACCGCGGTGGGCGCCGAGTCGACGGCGGCCGCGGGGCGGGCCTCGTCGGTGGTGGCAGCCGGCGTGGGCGTGGTGATCACGGCCAGGCCGGCGACGGGGTCACCATCCACAATCGAATTGCCCTGTACACCCCGTCGGCCGCGCAGCAGCCACCCGGCGGCCAGGCCCAGCAACAGTGCCAGTACCACTATCAGCGAGTGTCCGAAAGACCACGCCACGGCGAACCTCCCTCTCAGATCGTTGGAAAAGTCACGAGAAAAACTCGCCGCAGCTTCGCACACGCGTATTGCCGACGACAGGCAGGATCGGCCGTCAGCGTTGCGGGTGGGCCGGCCACCTCAGCCGGTGCCTGCCGTGTGACACAGCGTCGCCCAATCGCACCCAAATCCGGCCCGATGAGACCGGCACCCACATGACACCGGTACCCGGCGGGGTCCAGACACGATGAGACCCGGGCCCGGCGAGGGACGCCGAGCCCGGGTCGGGCGATGCGGGGTTCAGTCCCGGTCGCCCTCGTAGGTGTGGAAGTCGTCGACGAACCGGCGACGGAGCCGTGGTACCCGGCTGGTCACTCCGAAGTAGCCGCGCGCTCCGAGCAACGCGAGCCGACCCACCACCGGCCGGTACATCCGGTCGTCGCCGTTGGTGCCGCTGCGATTCAACGATTCGGCGACTCGCGCGAAGCCGTACGGGGCCATCACGGCCTCGTAGTCGGCGACCGCCTGGAGCAGGGTCTTGTCGCCGGCGGTGGCGCGGCTGAGCTGTTCACAGAGCAGGCGGGCGTCGCGCAGCGCGGTGTTCGCGCCCACGCCGCGACCCGGGGTCATGGTGTGGATGGCGTCGCCGAGCATGGTGACGGTGCTGCTCTTCCAGGGCGGCACCGGCTCGGACGTGGACACTTTGATCGGTAGGGCGCTGGCCGGGTCCGCGTGGGTGAGCAGTTCCCGTAGGTGCGGGTGCCAGTTCGAGGTGAGGTCCAGGGCGACCTGCACCAGGTCCTCGCCGCGGCGTTCCATGACGTCGGCGGGGAACCGGTTGGCCGCACTCCAGATGATCAGGTTGATGTTGTCGGTGGTGGTGTCGTGGGCCAGGCCGGGCCAGTCTTGGAGCAGGGCCGCGTCGGCCGCGCTGACGCCGGGCTTGATCGCCCGTTCGGCGTTCCACTTGAACTCCATCACGTGCAGCACGCCCATCATCCCGCCGACGCCGAAGATCAGTGAGATGCCCTGCTGGACCCGCTCGGGAACGAGACCACGGGTGTACGGGGTCAGCGGGATCCGGGTGGCGATGTTGATCGTCCCGGCGTCGCGGGTGACGGCGTGCGGCAGGTACTGGCGGCGTACGGCCGAATGGGTGCCGTCGGCCGCCACCAGCAGGTCGCCGGTGGCGGTGGTGCCGTCGGCGAAGTGCGCGGTGACCGTGCCGTCGTCGTGCTGCTCGTACCGGGTGAAGGTCTTGTCGAAGTGCACCACGTCCTCCAGGCCGGTCAACAGCACCTGGCGTAGCACCATCCGGGCCACCGAGTGTTCGGTGCGCACCGGGTCGGCGCTCGGCCGCAGCCCGAACGACGCGGTCTGGCGGAGCCTCTGGGTGACGACGTTGAAGTAGTGCGGCGGCCGGGCACACGTGGCCAGGAAGGTGGCGAACAGCTCCGGGGGCAGGCACTCCCGCAGCGCCCGGCTACCGGTGGGGCCGATGCCGACCCGGTAGCCGAGCAGCCCTTCGGCGCGGTTGCCGTGCCGTTCGTAGACGGCGACGCTGATCCCGGCGCGGCGCAGACCGTGCGCCAGGCACAGTCCGCCCGTGCCCGCGCCGATGATCAGGACGTGCGGTGGTGCGGCGGACATGTCAGCCGGCCGGGTGTGCGGCGGGTGCCTCGGTGCTGGCTGGGCGCGCCGCGGGCACGTCGGTGCTGGCTGGGCGCGCCGCGGGCACGTCGGGCGCGTCCCACCGGTAGAAGCAGCCGGCGATCGCGTCCCGGGGGGAGCGCCAGGTCGGCAGGTACGGCGACGTGTGCGCGGAGAGTCGTTCGTTGACCTGTTGGAAGAGCGGGTGGTTGCGGGCCGCCGCGAGCGCGTCCGGGTCGACGTCGTCCGAGGTCTCCAGCAGGTGTACGCACAGGTCGTGCAGGCAGTACAGGGATCGGTGCGTGACGCCGGTCAGGCTGGGGAGTTCGGTGGCGTCGGATTCGGCGAAGATCTGCGCGACCCGCCCCTCCGCTCCCGGGATGATCCGGCTGACGATCAGTAGACGACTCATGGGACCCCTTCCGCCGGTGGCGTGCCCGACCCTCGGGGATCGGTGCCACGTGCTCTGTGCGCCCACCGTGCCGCAGCGCCTGTCACGTCACCGTCACGTGCACCGACCGGCCGGTGACGGGCGGCGGCACCGTCACGTACGTCGGCCGGCCGGTGACGGCCGGTCGGTGCTGGCGTCGCGACTGGCCTGGCGAATCGGGGCGAGGGTGTCGTCGAGCAGGGCGCTCATGGCGGGGCTCGGCTCCAGCCGCAGTTCCCGGCGCAACAGGTCCCGGTAGACGTAGAAGGCGTGCACGGCTTCGAAGGCGTTGCCCTCGGCCAGGTGGATGCGGACCACCAGCCGGTGTGGTGTCTCCCGTAGCGGCTCGGCGGCCATCGCCTCCAGCGCGGCTTCGAGGGCCTCGCCGTGCCGCCCCGCGGTGAGGTGGTGCCCGGCCACCTGTTCCAGCATGTGCAGGCGGAGTTGGCGCAGGCGTTCCCGGTCCAGCAGCACCCAGTCGTCGTACCAGCCGGGGAGGAGGTCGTGTCGTCCGGCGGCGAGCGCCCCGGCGGCGGTGCGGGGGTCGTCGCCGTCCCGGACCCGGGCCGCGGTGCCGACCAGGTCGTCCACGTCGAGCCGGACCGCCGGGCCGAGGCGTACGGTGTCGCTGGCCACGGTCATCGGGCAGCACGGGTCCTGGCGGAGCCGCCACAGGGCGGTGCGCAGGGAGGACAGCGCCCGCTCCTCCGACGCGTCGGGCCAGAGCAGCCCGGCGAGCTGGCTGCGGGTGGCGCCGGGGCGCAGCCCGATCAGCGCGATCACCCGTTGCAGCCCGCGCGGCACCACGACCGGCACCGCCTCGCGGAGGAGTCGGAAGCCTCCGAGCAGGTGCAGTGAGACACCCTCCTCGGGCGGGTCTCCGGCGGTCGGCACGGACGGATCAGCGGCCACGGCGGCACCCCCTGCGGAACGCTCGTCCCGACTGTCTGCTGTGTCCCGGATCGGTCGCCCGTGACGCCACTGTCGACCCCGCCGATCGCGGCGTGGCCAGGCGCGGCCCCGCCCGCCGAGGCCACCAGGCTGACCACGCTGAAGATTATCAATAATGGTCACGTTGAGTCAACGGCAGCGTGGACCTTCTATTGCCGACAGTCAACCCGAGATCGGTTCTGAACTGCATAAACATTAGCGCCCGGAGCACACCGGACGCATAGCTGATACACAGGTTGCGTCAACGCAGCGTCACCACCATGCGTCGCTGGTCGGCCCGGCGCGGTGACGCCGCCGTGACGAGGACCGGCGCATCGTGTCGGCAGTCGTCCAGCGCGTCCGGGGCTACCCGTCGCCGGCCGGACGCTGTGGGGGGAGGCCCAGTATGGACCGATCGCTGATCGTCGCGAAGGTGGATCCGACCGCCGAGGAGCGGGTCGCCGAGATCTTCGCCGAGTCGGACGTGACGGAGCTGCCGCGCCTGGTCGGTGTCCGGCACCGCTCGCTGTACCGACTGCACGACCTCTATGTGCACCTGCTCGAGACCGCACAGCCGGCGGAGGGCGCTGTGGAGGCCGCTCGTGGCCACCCCGAGTTCATCCGGGTCAGTGACCGCCTGCGTCCGTACGTGTCGCCGTACCTGTCGACCTGGCGCTCGCCGCGCGACGCCATGGCGCGGTGCTTCTACCGGTTCGACGCCCCGGACGCCGGGCGGCGGTCGTGACGGCCACCGCGCCGCGCGAGGAGCAACTCTGGTTACGGTGCACGGGCTGCGCCAGCCTGCTCTACCGCAAACGGCTGCGCCGCAACCTCGACGTCTGCCCGGAGTGCGGGGAGCATGCCCGACTCGGCGCGCCGGAACGCCTGCGCCAACTGGTCGACCCGGGTTCGCTGCGCCTGCTACCCGACCGGCTGCCGGAGGCGGACCCGATCGACTTCGTCGACGTGCTGCCGTACCCGCACCGGCTCACCGCCGCGCGGGCCAGCACCGGCTTGGCCGAGGGGGTCGTCTGCGCCACGGCTGCCATCGGTGGGCACCCGGTGGTCCTGGCGGTGATGGATTTCCGCTTCCTCGGCGGCAGCCTGGGTTGCGCGGTGGGCGAGCTGATCACCCGGGCGGCCGAACGGGCGCTGGACGACCGCACCCCACTCGTCCTGGTCACCGCCTCCGGTGGGGCGCGGATGCAGGAGGGCGCGCTGTCGTTGATGCAGATGGCCACCGTCAGCCAGGCCATCGCCGCGCTGCGCGAGGCGGGGCTGCTCACCGTGAGCGTCCTCACCGACCCGACCTACGGCGGGGTGGCCGCCTCGTTCGCCACCAACACCGATCTGGTGCTCGCCGAGAGCGGCGCGCGGATGGGCTTCGCCGGCCCCAGGGTGATCCGCCAGATCACCGGGCGGGCCCTGCCGGAGGGCTTCCAGACCGCCGACTTCCTGCTTCGGCACGGGCAGGTCGACATGGTGGTGCAGCGCCGGTCGCTGCGTGGACGGCTGGTGGCGCTGCTCGCCGCGACCCGTGCCGGCCGTCCGGCGCGTCCGCCCGTACCCCGGCAGGAGCCGGCGCCGCGCCGCGAGCGCCTCGCCGACGACGGCGCGGCCCTGGTGCGGCCAGCGGGCCCGGTGGCCGACGGGTCAACCCCGGCCGCGGGCGACACCCCTGCGGTACGCGACGCGTGGGACACCGTCCGGCTGGCTCGGCACCCCGGGCGACCGACCACGCTGGACTACCTGGACTCCGTCTTCGACGGGTTCGTGGAGCTGCACGGCGATCGGCTCGGCGCGGACTGCCCGGCCATCGTGGGTGGGGTGGCGCGGCTGGCCGGCCGGCACGTGATGGTCATCGGCCACCAGAAGGGGCACACCACCGCCGAGTTGGTCGCCCGTAACTTCGGCATGGCCAGCCCGGCCGGGCACCGCAAGGCGTTGCGGCTCATGCGTCTCGCGGCCCGGCTCGGTCTGCCCGTGGTCACCCTCGTGGACACCCCCGGCGCCGACCCGGGGGTGAGCGCCGAGGAGCAGGGGCAGGCGGCGGCCATCGCCGAGAACATCCTCACCCTCACCGTGCTGCCCACCCCCGTGCTCGCGGTGATCACCGGGGAGGGCGGCAGCGGCGGCGCGCTGGCGCTGGCGGTGGCCGACCGGGTGTTGATGCTGGAGAACGCTGTCTACTCGGTGATCAGCCCCGAGGGGTGTGCGGCGATACTCTGGCCGGACCGGTCCGCGGCGCCGCAGGCTGCCCGCGCGTTGCGACTGACCGCGCCCGACCTGTGCCGACTCGGAGTGGTCGACGAGGTCGTTTCGGAGCCGTCGAGCGCGGCACACGACGACCCGGCGGAGACCGCCGACCGGCTGCGCGCCGCCCTGCTGGCCAACCTCCTGCCGCTGCTGGACGTGCCGCCCGCCATGCTGGTCCGCCTGCGCCGGCAACGCTTCCGACGGTTCGGCGCGAACCGCGCCGCCGCTCGGGCGGGCCTGCGATGACCGCCGGCGACGGGTCGTTGTCGACAGTGGACGCGGCCGACGACGTCGGGGCGGGTGGCGAGGAGGCGCTGGCCGCGCTACGCCGGCAGGCCCAGCACCTGATCGCCGAGCTGGCCGGGCCGGTGCGCCGGATCCGACTGCGCAGCGGGCCGGCGGTGCTGGAGGTCGAGTGGCACCCCGAAGACGTGACCCGACCGGACGTACCTGCCGTACCGGCCCAGACGGCGTCGGCGCCCGGCGCCCCGCCCGCGGCGATCCGGCCGCCGGTGCCCGGGCGCGCCGCGGTGCGGGCACCGATCGTCGGCACCTTCTACCGGGCGCCGGAGCCGGGCGCGCGGCCGTTCGTCGCGGTGGGCGACCTGGTCCGCCCGGGCCAGCCGGTCGCCATCGTCGAGGCGATGAAGCTGATGAACGAGGTGACCGCCGACCGGGCCGGACGGGTGGCAGCGATCCTCGTCGAGGACGGCCAGCCGGTCGAGTACGACCAACCGCTCGTCGACCTGGACCCGGCATGACAGCGCGGGGTGGTTGACCATGTTCGAGACCGTGCTGATCGCCAATCGGGGTGAGATCGCGCTGCGGGTGCTGCGCGCCTGCAAGGAGCTCGGCATGCGAACGGCTGTGGTCTACTCCGCCGCCGACGCCGACTCGGCGGTGGTCCGCCTCGCCGACCAGGCCGTCCGGATCGGACCGGCGTCGAGTCGGCGCAGCTACCTCAACGCCGCCGCCATCGTGGAGGCCGCCCGGCAGGTGGGCGCGCAGGCCGTGCACCCCGGCTACGGCTTCCTCTCCGAGGACGCCGACTTCGCCGAGATCTGCGCCGACAACGGGCTGACGTTCATCGGCCCGCCGCCGGCGGTGATGGCCGCGCTGGCCGACAAGTCCTCGGCACGGGCACTGATGAGCCGTGCCGGCCTGCCGCTGTCGCCGGGCAGTGTCGCGCCGGTGCCGACCGCCGCCGCGGCGGCCGAGGTGGCCGAGGCCGTCGGCTACCCGGTGATCGTGAAGGCCGCCGCCGGGGGCGGGGGCCGGGGGATGACAGTGGTGCACACCCCGGGTGAGCTGCGCCGGGCGTACACCCGCACCCGGGCCGCGGCGCAGGCCGCCTTCGGCGACGACCGGGTGTACGTCGAGCGCTACCTCACCGAGGCGCGGCACGTCGAGGTGCAGGTGCTCTGCGACGCCCACGGGAACGGGGTGCACCTGGGCACCCGGGACTGTTCGGTGCAGCGCCGGCACCAGAAACTGGTCGAGGAGGCGCCCGCCCCGTCGCTGCCCGCCGCCGTCCTCGACACCATCGCCGAGACCGCCCTGCGGGGCGCGCTCCAGGTCGGCTTCGTCGGTGCCGGCACGCTGGAGTTCCTGGTCGACGCCGAGGAGAAGTTCCACTTCCTGGAGATCAACTGTCGGATCCAGGTGGAGCATCCGGTGACCGAGATGGTCACCGGGATCGACCTGGTGCACGAGCAACTGCACATCGCCGCCGGGGTGCCACTGCGCTGGCGGCAGGAGGAGATCCGCCTGCACGGCGTCGCGGTGGAGTGCCGGGTCAACACCGAGGACCCCGAGCGCGGCTTCGCCCCCACCCCCGGCCGGCTGGAGCGGTTCACCCCACCCGGCGGCCCGTTCACCCGGGTGGACACCCACGCCAGCGCCGGTTACCTGGTCGGCCCCTGGTACGACTCCCTGCTGGCCAAGGTGATCGTCTGGGCGCCCGACCGGGAGTTGGCCCTCAACCGGCTGGAACGTGCCCTGGACGAGTTCGACGTCGCCGGTCCGGGCGTGCACACCACCATCCCGTTCGTCCGACGGGTGCTCGACGACGCCGCATTCCGCAAGGGCCGCTACACCACCGGCCTGGTCGACCGTCTGCTCGCCGCGCCCGCGCGGGGGCCGACGTCCACTCCCGCACCCCGCACCGCGCCCGCCGCCGATCCCGACGCAACCCACAGGAGGACCCGATGACCGTCACCCATGGTCGCCCGATGACCGCCGAGATCACCGACATCCTGGTGGCGCACTGCGGGCTGGACGCCGACGCCGCGGCCCGGGCGCCCGCCGCGTCGCTGGAGGAGCTGGGCATGGACTCGCTCGCCCTGCTGGAACTCTCCGCGGTCGTCGCCGACCGCTGGCAGGTGGCCATCCCTGAACAGGCCGGGCAGCTGAGCATCCCGGCGGTGGCCGACCTGGTCGCCCGCCGTGCCGACCCACCCGGGCACACCGAGAACAGCGTGGTCATCGACGCGCCGTTGGGACTGGTCTGGGAGGTCACCAACGACGTGGCGAACTGGACCGAGCTGTTCACCGAGTACGCCGTGGTGGAGATCCTGCACCGCGAGGGTCACACGGTGCGGTTCCGGCTCACCATGTACCCCGACGAGAACGGGGTGTCCTGGAGTTGGGTCAGCGAGCGCACCGCCGACCCGGTGAGCAGGCAGGTCCGGGCGCACCGGGTGGAGACCGGGCCGTTCGAGTACATGCGCATCCACTGGCGCTACACCGAGGAGGCGGGCGGCACCCGGATGACCTGGACGCAGGACTTCGCGATGAGGCCGACCGCGCCGGTCGACAACGCCGCGATGACCGAGCGGATCAACACCAACAGCGTGATCCAACTCGCGGTGATCAAGGACCGGGTGGAGCGGACCGCCTGGCAGCGCGCCGACCAGGGCAGCCCGACGGCCAGCGGCGAGCCGACGGGGGCCGACGATGAGTGACCTGAGCACCCGCCCGATCGCCGCCCGGGACGTACCCGCCGACCGCCGCCGCGGCGGTGAGCTGCGGGTGCTGCTCGGCCCCCGCACCGTCGGCAGCACCTCGGGCTTCCTCGGGGTGGCCACGCTCGCGCCCGGGGAGCGGATCGCCGAGCACTACCACCCGTACAGCGAGGAGTTCCTGTACCTGGTGCGGGGTGCGATCACCGTCGACCTGGACGACCAGCCGACGTTGCTGGCCGCCGGCGAGGGACTGTTCGTACCGGTGAACGTGCGGCACCGACTGCGCAACACCGGCGTCGAACCGGCCGAGGTGGTCTTCCACCTGGGCCCCCTCGCCCCCCGGCCCGAGTTGGGTCACGTCGACACCGAGCTTGTCGAACAGCGGGGCGGGTCGTCGTGAGCGCGAGGAGTGAGCCGGGTTTGCGAGCCCCGCAGTCGCGAACAGAGGTGGCGCGATGACGGGGCGCCGCACGGTGGTGACCGGGATTGGGGTGGTCGCCCCGGGCGGCGCCAGCCGGGACCGCTTCTGGAAGACCATCACCGAGGGGCGGACCGCCACCCGGCGGATCAGCTTCTTCGACCCGTCGGCGTTCCGGTCCCAGATCGCCGGGGAGTGCGACTTCGACCCGGTCGCGGCGGGGCTCAGCGAGGCCGAGCGACGCCGGGCCGACCGGTACGTGCAGTTCGCGCTGGCCTGCTCCGCCGAGGCGGTGGCCGACGCTCAGTTGGTGCTCACCGACGCGGAACGGGACCGGGCCGGGGTGGTGCTGGGCACGGCGGTCGGCGGAACGATGGCGTTGGAGCAGGAGTACGTCACAGTGAGCGAGCACGGCCGGCGTTGGCTGGTGGACGGGGCGCGCGGTGGCCCGTACCTCTATCAGGCGCTGGTGCCCAGCAGCCTCGCGGCGGACGTGGCCTGCCGGCACGGGTTGCACGGCCCGGCGCAGGTGGTTTCCACCGGCTGCACCTCCGGCATCGACGCCATCGGGTACGCCCACCAGATGATCGTGGACGGTGAGGCGGACGTGATGCTGGCCGGCGCGTCCGACTCGCCGATCTCGCCGGTCACTGTCGCGTCGTTCGACGCGATCAAGGCGACCAGCCCGGACAACGACGACCCGGCACACGCCTCCCGCCCGTTCGACGCCGACCGGCACGGGTTCGTGCTGGCCGAGGGCGGGGCGGTGCTGGTGCTGGAGGAGGCCGGGCACGCCCGGCGGCGGGGGGCGCACATCTACTGCGAGGTGGCCGGCTACGCCAGCCGCAGCAACGGCTACCACATGACCGGGCTGCGCCCGGACGGGCTGGAGATGGGCCTCGCCGTCACCGACGCGCTCAAGCAGGGCAGGATCCTGCCCGAGCAGGTCTCCTACATCAGCGCGCACGGCTCGGGTACCCGGCAGAACGACAGACACGAGACGGCCGCGTTCAAGAGGGCGCTGGGCCAGGCCGCGTACCAAATACCGATCAGCTCGATCAAGTCGATGGTCGGGCACTCGCTCGGCGCGATCGGGTCCATCGAGATGGCCGCGTGCGCCCTCGCCATCGAGTTCGGTGTGGTGCCGCCGACGGCGAACTGGAGTACCCGGGACCCGGAGTGCGATTTGGACTACGTACCCAATGAGGCGCGGGAGGTCCCGGTGGACGTTGCCCTCTCGGTGGGCAGCGGGTTCGGAGGTTTCCAGTCGGCGATGGTCTTCCGTCGGATGCTCGGCGCGGTGCTGGCGTGAGCGAGCGTAGCGAGCGAACCATCGGGCACAGCAGCGTGGCGTCTCGCGCCGGCGCGGAGCGAAGCGGAGTGCTGGCGTGAGCGCCGAGGTCGCTCGTGCCGTGGTGACCGGCATCGGCGTGGTCGCGCCGAGCGGCATCGGCGCGGACGCGCACTGGCGCACGGTCCTCGCCGGCACCCGCCGGACCGGGCCGATCACGTTGTTCGACCCGTCCGGCTATCCGACCCGCTTCGGCGGGGAGGTGCCCGGCTTCACCGCCGACTCGTACGCCGACAGTCGACAACTGGTGCAGACCGACAGGTGGACGCACCTCGGCTTCGCCGCCACCCGGCTGGCGTTGGCCGACGCCGGCCTGCCCGACCGGGCCCCCGACCCGTACGGCTACGCGATGACCCTGGCCAGCTCGTCCGGGGGCAACCTGTTCGGTCAGCGGGAGCTGCAACGGCTGTGGGGCGGCACGTCGCGGACCGTCGGGGCGTACCAGTCGATCGCCTGGTTCTACGCGGCCAGCGTCGGGCAGCTCTCCATCCACCACCAGTTCAAGGGCCCGAGCGGGGTGCTGGTCGCGGAGGCGGCCGGCGGGCTGGACAGCCTGGCGCACGCCGCCCGCGCGGTACGTCGGGGCACCCCGGTCGTGATCGCCGGCGCCACCGAGTGCCCGTTGAGCCCGTACGCGCTGGCCTGCCAGCTGCGCTCCGGGTTGCTCAGCGACGTGGCCGACCCGGAGCGGGCGTACCGGCCGTTCGACGCCACGGCCAGCGGCTACCTGCCGGCCGAGGGGGGAGCGGTGTTCGTGGTGGAGGAGCTGGGGCACGCGCTGGCTCGGGGCGCCCGGGTCTACGGCGAGGTGAGCGGTTGGGGCTCCACCCACGACGCCGCGCACACCACGGCGGAGAGCAGCGGCGACCCGGCCCAGTACGCGCGGGCGATGCGCCTGGCCCTGGACCGGGCGGGCGTCGCCGCGGCCGGAATCGACGTGGTGCTGCCCGACGCGCTCGGCGTGCGCCGCTACGACCGCAGCGAGGCCGAGGCGTTGCGCGCCGTGTTCGCCGACCGGCCGCCCCCGGTGACCACGCAGAAACCGCTTACCGGTCGGGCGTACCAGGGCGGCTCGGCATTGGACGTGGCCACCGCGCTGCTGGCCTTCGCCCACGACACGTTGCCCGCGTCGGCGGGGCCGGACGAGGTGGCCGAGGGCTGCGAGCTGGACTTCCTGCGGGAACACCGCCGGCCGCGCAGCCGGCTGGCGTTGGTCTGCGCGCGGGGCTTCGACGGGTTCAACAGCGCGCTGGTCCTGCGCGGGGCCGCGCCGATGAGGGGAGAGGCGTCATGAGCGACAAACGAGCGCGGGTGGTCTTCCTGGTACGGGTGCCGGCGCCGCGCACCGAGCAGTTCCTCGCCGCGTACGAACAGGTGCGGCACCTGGTCGCCGGCGGCGTGCCGGGGCACCTGGTCGACCAGGTGTGCCGGTCGGCGACCGACCCGGAGCAGTGGTTGATCACCAGCGAGTGGGCGAGCCTTGCCGACTTCGAAGACTGGGAACGCAGTCCCGAGCATCGGGAGCTGGTACGCCCGATGCGGGAGTGCTTCACCGACGCCCGTTCGCTGCGCTTCCACATCCACGCCCAAACACCAGCCCTGCCCTGACGGTTCCGCCCCTGCCCCGCCCCGCCCCGCCCCGCCCTGCCCTGCCCTGCCCTGCCCCCGTCGATCATGGAGTTGTGGTGGGTGACAAAGTGCCCCTCACCGGGACAAGCAAGGCACACAACTCCATGATCGACGGACCCGCCCCGCGATCTTGCACTTACTGTCGCGACATAGAGGGCATTTAACGCGTCTCGGCGACAGAAAGTGCAAGATCGGCGCGGCGCGGCGCGGCGGGACGGGGTGGGGCTCTGCCCTGCGCCGCGCGGGGTCGACATTGGGGAAAGTGCGCGTAGGGTCAGGTAGCCATGAAGGTGCTGATCTCGGTGGACCTGGAGGGCATCTCGGGGATCGTGCATCCCGCCGAGACGAATCCCGACCGGTACGACTACGAGCGCGGCCGGGCGTTGATGACCGCCGAGGCGAACGCGGTGATCGCCGGGGTTCTCGATGCCGAACCCGACGCGGTGGTGTGGGTCGCCGACGCACATGGAACGTTTCGGAACATCCTGCCGGAGGACCTTGACCGGCGTGCTTACCTCGTGCGAGGCAAACCCCGCCCGCTGGGCATGCTCGCAGGGCTGGACGAGCACACGGACGCCGTTCTGCTCGTCGGCTATCACGCTCGGGCCGGTGCCGGGCCCGCCGTCCTCGCCCACACGATAAGTGACGCCATCCTCGACGTGCGGGTGGCCGGACGATCGCTGGGCGAGATCGGCCTCAACGTCGCCATGGCGGGACACCTCGACGCGCCGGTCGTCCTGCTCAGCGGAGACGACACCGCCTGCACGGAATTCAGTGAGCTGGTGCCCTCGGCGATCACCGTTGCCGTCAAGCAGACCCTGGGTCAGGCCGCCGCGGTGGCTCTACATCCGCAGGAGGCACGGGAGCGGCTGCGCCACGCTGCCGCCGAGGCCATCGCCCGGCGTGCCTCGGTATCCCCGACGAAGCTGGCCGGGCCGCTGGACGTCGAGGTCGACCTGTACGGCCCGTACATGGTCGACCTCGCAACTCTGGTGCCGGGTGTGACCCGCGTCGGCGGCGGCCGGACGGTCGCCTTCCACGCCGTCGATTTCGCCGAGGCGTACCGGCTGGTGCAGCTGCTCGTCCAACTGGCCAGCATCAAACCGAGCTAGCACGCGCCACCCGGTGACCATGATGCCATCGGCCGTCCGGCTGGGGCCGCGCGACGGTTGTACGAGGCGTCATGCCTCGGTGACGCTCTGCCGAATCGGCCGCCCGATCCTGTCCGCCGAACGGGCTGTCGGCAATCCGGCCGGCCGCTTCTTTTGATCCATCCATTCGCATCTAGCAATGACCCTGTGGGCGTCGTATGGTTCCCCGCAGCACCCCGACAAGCGTACGTGATGGGCGGATTCGCCCTCTTTGATGCTGGGCGGTGAACGGTAGTGGTGGCGGAAAATCTTACGGCGACAGCCCCCGGATGGGTGGACGAAGTCCTGTTCGCCGGCCACCCGACCGACGTTTGTCTGCGTCTGCCCGAACCCATCGACCGGGCCACCCTGCACCGGTTGGTCACCGCCGCGCAGGACCGCCTCACCGCCGCCGGACTGCGCCCCGGCGGCGCCGCGGCGCTGCGGTTGCCACCCTCACTTGCGTACGTGGTGAACCTGCTGGCCACCTGGCGCGCCGGGGGGCAGGCGATCCTGCTCGACCACCGGCTCACCGACCACGAGGTGGATCGCGCGCTGGCCCGGTTGACCCCGCAGGTGGTGGTCGCCCCGTTGCGGACCGGTGGCGGCGCGCTGAAGATCTTCGTCGACGTCACCGAGGGAGTCACACGGTACGCCGACCGTCCGGCGGTCAGCGGCCACGCCGTGATCCAGCTCAGCTCCGGCTCCACCGGCCCGTCCAAGGTGATCGGCCGTACCGCCGCGGACCTGGTCGCCGAGGTGCACCGCTACACCCGGATCGACGGGGTGGCGCTCCCCGGCGAGCGGATCATCCTGCTGCCCTCGATGGTGCACGTGCTCGGCCTGGTCGGTGGCCTGCTCTACGGGCTGCACGCCGGGGTCGAGCTGGTTCCGCCGGAGCGGCTCAGCGGCGACGCCGTGCTGGCCGCGATCACCGCCGACACCACGCCCGCCACCGTGCTCGGTGTGCCGTTCCACATCGGACTGCTCGCCTCCACCCGACCGGCCCGTCCACTGCCGCAGCTGCGACGGATGACCACCGGCGGCGAACTGGTGCCGGCCGCCGTCGCCCGGGCGTTCACCGACCGGTACGGGGTGCCCCTGGGCAACATGTACGGGATGACCGAGGTCGGGGTGATCGGCACCGACCTGTACGGGGCGCACCGCCCGTCGATCACCCCGGCGCCCGGCATCGAGGTCCGCGAGTCCGGCGGTGAGCTGTGGGTGTCCTGCCCGGCGTCGCCGTACGTCGGGCTGAGTGACCCGTCTCGCTGGTCCGACGGTTGGCTGCACACCCGCGACGCCGGCACCGTCGATGAGGACACCGGCCTGGTCACGGTGCGCGGTCGACTCGACTCGCAGGTCTCCGTCGGTGGGATGAAGGTCGACCTGACCGAGGTGGAGGCCACCGTCGCCGGGCTGACCGGGGTGGCCGCCGCGGTGGTGCTCTGGGACGACGGCATCACCGCGTACGTCCAACCCGACGGCCCACTGTCGGAGGACACGCTGGACAAGCTCCTTGCCGAACGGTTGGCCGGCTACAAACGCCCCCGGGCGCTGCACCTGCTCGACCAGCTGCCCCGCACCACCACCGGCAAGCTGGTCCGCTCGATCGACGTGCTGCGCTCGGCGGTCAACCCGTGAGCGGGCCACTGCGCCACCTCGACGTCGACAGGCGCGAGCGCCGGCAGCGGGCGGAGCAGCACAGCGGCCGGATCCGGCTGACCGCCGGTGTCCCGGCCGACCCACACGTAGGCGGTGTCCCGACCGGACGCCGTCAGCTGAGCCACGCAGAGAGGGTATCCATGAGAGCCGAGGTCCACGCCTTCGTCGTCGAGCAGCTCGCCGACATGAACTACGACGTCGAAGGGCTCGACGACGACACCACACTCGGCCCCTCCGGCGTCGACCTGGAGTCTCTCGCACTGGCCGACCTGGCCGTCCGGGTCGAGGACCGTTTCGGCCTGACGTTCGCCGACGACGAGTCGGAGCAGTTGGCCCTGATGACGGTGGGGGAGTTCACCACAATGGTCGCCAATCGCGTCACCGAGGCGACGAGCGACAGAGCCTGATGGGCGGTCAGCCCGATCTGGGGCGAGCTGACCTGATGACCATGCTCGCCGAACTCGCCGCGAAACCGGCTGCCGAGGTGTCCGACCGAATCGGCTCGATGGAGCTTGCCTGGCTGGTGCACCTCGTCGAACAGCGCTACGAACGCCGGCTCGACCTCGCCGACGACGACCTGGCCCGCATCCGTACCGTGGATGACGCCCTGGTGGTGCTGCGGGCGTCGCTGACCGCCTCCGCAGATGATTGAGGCGCGTGTCGCCCAGCTCACCGGCATGCACGCCGTCAGCGCCCTCGGGCGGGGCGCCGACGCGCAGCTCGCCGGTGTGCTGGCCGGTGTGCCGGCGTTCGGGCCGGTGGGCCGATTCGACACCGCCGCCCGCCGGGTCACCGTGGCGGCCACCCTGCCCGAGGTCGGCACGCTCCCCGACGAACTGGCCTTCGCGATCGACGCGGCCTGCCGGGCGGCCGGCCTGAACCGCGCGCAGCGCACGGGGTGCGCCCTGCTGCTCGCCGTGCACGGCGGCCCGACCCCGGGTGCGGGTCCGACCCCGACCGTGCTCGCCGGTCAGCTCGCCACCCGATGTGGGCTCTCGGGTCACACCCGGGTCTACACCAGCGCCTGCGTCTCGGCGAGCACGGCGGTGGCCGACGCCGCAGCCCAGATCACCCGGGGAGAGGTCGAACGGGTGGTGGTCGCGGCCGGCTACCTGGTGGAGCCGGACCAGTTCGCGCTCTTCGACGCCGGTCGCGCCCTCGCGGTCGACGGTGCGGTCCGCCCGTTCAGCGCTGGCCGCCGGGGGTTGCTGCTGGGTGACGGGGTGGCCGCGGTGGTGCTGGAGTCGAGCACCGGCCGACGACGCGGTGTTGATCCGGTGGCCACCGTGGCCGGTTGGGGACGGTCCGGTGACGCGTTCCATCCCTGCCAGCCGGAGCCCGGTGGCACCGGGCTGGCCCGCGCGGTCGACGGCGCGCTGCGCCGGGCCGGGCTGCCACCGCAGGCCGTCGGCTACGTCAACGCCAACGCCACAGGGACCGCGCAGAGCGACGCCGCCGAGGCGGCCGCACTGCGCCGGGCCCTCGACGGGCACGCCACGAGGGTCCCGGTCAGCTCCACGAAGTCGGTGCACGGGCACGCGCTGGAGGCGTCCGGGCTCCTCGAACTGGTGGTCACCGCGCTTGCGCTGCGCCACGGTGAGCTGCCGGTCAACGCGGGCTGGCTGGGCCCCGACGAGTCCTGCCCGGTGAACGTGGTGACCGACCGTCCCCAGAGGACGACGGCAACCCACGCCCTGACCCTCAACGCCGCCTTCGGTGGCGCCAACACCGCTCTCCTGGTCGGCGTCCGATGACCGCCCCCGAATCCCCACGATCTTGCACTTTCTGTCCCGACGAATCCGACCAAGCGCCCAAACCGACGACCGAAACCGCAAGATCGCCGGGGGAGAGGGCGCGGGCCTGGTGGCCTGAAGGTGACGGCGCGGTGGCGAGGGTGCCGGGGTTCGTGCACTCGGACTTCGCGCCCGTGGTGGTGACCGTCGCCGAGCGGTGTCTGCGTCGGGGGTACGGGCCGGAGGGAGTGCCCGCCGGGGTGCGGACCGGGATCGTGCTGGTCAGCGCCAGCGGAGACCTCGCCAGCGCCCAGCACGTACGGGCCACCGTCGAGACCGGCGGGCGGATCGGCCCGCTGTTCTTCTTCCAGTCCGTGCCCAACAGCGTCGCCGGGCACCTCGCGGCCCGCTGGGGCCTGCGTGGCCCGGTGGTCTGTCTCAGCCCGACCGGCGACCCGTACACCGACGGGGTCGCCGAGGCCGACCTGCTGCGCGACGACGGTGACGCCGACGAGGTGTTGCTGATCCTGATCGAACAGGCACCCGACCGGCCGACCGAGGCGGTCGCGGTGCTGCTGGGGGGAGGAGCACGACCATGAGGACACGGGGACTGCGCGGCACACTGGCCGCCGACACCGAGCTGGGTGCGGGCAACGTGCTGGCCCGGGTACTGGCGCACGGCGCCGACCCGGACGGGCCCGGCCTGACCTTCGACACCGCCGTCGACGGGCACCCCGCCGAGACGCCACTGACGCTGGGGCGGCTCGACGAGCGGGTCGCCGCCCGCGCCGCCTGGCTGCACGAGCGCGGGGTACGCCCCCGCGACCCGGTCGCCGTCTGGGCCACCGCCGCCGCCGACATGGTGCTCAGCTTCCTGGCGCTGGCCCGGCTCGGGGCGATCCCGGCGCTGATGAACGGCAAACTCCGCCCGGAGATCGCCGCCGAGTACATCCGCCGCCTGCGGGGCGTCGGTGTGCTGGCCGACGACGCGCACACCGCGCTGCTGGCCGGGCACGACCTGGGCGTACCGCTGCTCGGCACCCCCGCGCAGGCCGGCACGGGTGACCCGGCCACGGCCCCGGCGCACTACCGGCACCACCCGGACGACCCGATCGTGATCACCCACACCTCCGGTACGACCGGGGTGCCCAAGGCGGTGCTGCACTCGCACGCCAGCCTCTTCGCGGCCACCCGGCACCTGCTCACCATGCCGCAGGCGCAGGGCACCACCCGGATCCTCAACGCGCTGCCCGCGCCACACACCGCCACGGTGCTGATGGTCAACCAGGCGCTGGGCAACCGCGCGCAGATGTTCCTGCTGTCCGAGCAGGGCGGCGAGCGGGTGCTGGACGCGATCCAACGCTGGCGCCCCGACGGGGTGTTCGGCTTCTCGGTCACCTGGGTGGAGCTGGCCCGCTTCGACCTGTCCGGGTACGACCTGGACTCGGTGCGGCTGTGGTTCAACACGGGTGACGCCTCGCACGAACCGCACATCCGCCGCCTCGTCGCGGTCGGTTGGCACGACACGGTCACCCGGGACGGGGTGGCGAAGGTGCCCGGTTCGGTCTTCATCGACGGGCTGGGTTCCAGCGAGATGGGGCACTCGATGTTCCACATCACCCACCGCGCCGACACCGACAGGTACGGCCGCTGCATCGGCCGCCCGTACCAGTTCGCCAAGGTCGCGGTCCTCGACGCCGACGGCGAACCGGTGCCGGTCGGCGAGGTGGGCTTCCTGGGCATCGACTCGCCGTCGCTGTTCCGGGGCTACTGGAACGACTCGGTCACCACCCACCGCTTCCGCCAGCGCGGTTGGTACCTCACAGGTGACCTGGTCCGCGCCGACGCCGACGGCCGCTACTACCACCTGGACCGGGCGGTCGACTCGGTCGACGCCGGTGCCGGGCGGCACTTCTACACAGCGCTGTCCGAGGAACGGATCCTCGCCGCCTGCCCGGACGTCACCGACTGCACTGTGGTGATCGTCGCCGAGGCCGGCGCGGTGGTCACCGACGTGCTGCTGGAGTTGACCGCGGGCGCCGACGAGGCCGAGGACCGCACCGAGCGGGTCCGCGCCGCCCTCGGCCCGGACGTCGGCGCGACGCTGCGCCGGGTCGTGCCGGTGCGCTCCGCCGACATCCCGGTCACCGTGACCGGCAAGGTCCGCAAGGTGGTCCTGCGCGAGCGCTACCTCACCGAGGCGAACTCATGACCGCCTTCATCACGGGTATGGGTCTGTTCACGCCGGTCGGGCGGGGCGTCGAGGAGACCTTCGACGCGTTGACCACCGGCCGGTCCGGGCTGACCCGCCCACCGGAGGGGCATCCGGCGAGGGAGTCGCTGGACGTCGCCGGCCTGCTGCCCGACATCAACCCGCGGACCGTCATGTCCGGGCCGGAGACCCGGGTGCTGGACCGGGTCGTCGTTCTCGCCCTGCTGGCCGCCGCCGACGCCCTGGCCGACGCCGGCATCGAGGTGGGCCGCGACGTCGACCCCGACCGGATCGGTGTGATCGTCGGCGGGGTCGGGGGGATGGCCACCCTGGAGTCGCAGGTGCTGGCCCGGGCGGCCCGGGGTCGGTCGGCCGTCAGCCCGTACCTGCTCACCGGGATCCTGCCGAACATGCCGGCGGCGCGGATCGCCATCGCGCACGGCATCCGGGGCTACAGCTCGTCGGTCGGCACCGCCTGCGCCTCCGGTGCCCAGGCGATCGCCGACGGGGTGCGGCTCATCGCGACCGGGGAGGTCGACGTGGTGCTCTGCGGGGCCAGCGAGGCGCCGCTCTTCCCGACCTTCGCCGACACCTTCGGCAACGCGCGGGCGTTGGCGCGCGCCGGCACCGACCCGAGCCGGGCGAGCCGGCCGTTCGACACCTCCCGCAGCGGGTTCGTCCTGTCCGAGGGCGCCGCGCTGCTGGTACTCGAACGCGCCGAGCACGCCGCGGCACGGGGCGTCACCGGGTACGCCGAGGTGGCCGGCTTCGGAGCGACGACCGACGCGTACCACCCGACCGCGCCCCGCCCGGACGGCGCCGGCGCGGCGGCCAGCATCCGCCGGGCGCTGCGCAGCGCCGGTGTGCCGGCGGCGGCCGTCGGTTACGTCAACGCGCACGGCACCGGCACGAAGCTCGGTGACATCGCCGAAACCACCGCCCTGGCCAACGTCTTCGGCGTCGGCGGTGTGCCGGTCAGCTCCACCAAGGCGCTCAGCGGGCACCTGCTCGGCGCCTCCGGGGTGCTGGAGGCGGCGGCCACCGCGATGGCGCTCGGCCGAGGGCTGCTGCCGCCGACGTACCACCTGGACGATCCGGATCCGGCCTGCCCGGCGGACCACATCCGTGGCACACCCCGCAAGGCCGACCTGGAGTACGCGGTCACCAACTCGTTCGGGTTCGGCGGCCAGAACGTGAGCCTGCTGCTGGCCCGCGTCGCCGAGCCGAGGGGGTGATCGATGCCGCACCCCGCGTACAACCACGACGTGCTGGTCCGCCGCACCCACGACGGGCGGCCGGACCACGCGGACCCCGACTACTGCCCGATCATCTGGCGCCACCGCGCCCAGCAGGGAGGCTGACATGTCACGGTACGACTGGGGTAAGACGCACCCGGGCATCGAGCGGTTGGAGCGGGCGGTGACCGACCGGCGCGACGCCGTGGTCAAGCACCCGCTCTACGTCAACCTCGACACCCACGAGGCGCTTGTCACCTTCATGCAGCACCACGTCTTCGCGGTCTGGGACTTCATGTCCCTGCTGAAGTCGCTGCAGCGGCAGCTGACCTGCGTCACCGTGCCGTGGGTCCCGACCGGCCCGACCGGTAGCCGCCGCCTCATCAACGACATCGTCATGGTCGAGGAGAGCGACGAGCTGGGCGGCGGCTACATCAGCCACTTCGAGCTGTACGTGCAGGGCATGGCCGAGGCCGGCGCGGACACCACGGCGGTGAACGCCCTCATCGACCTGCTGCGCGCCGGCCGGCCGGTCACCGAGGCGCTCGCCGAGGCCGGGGTGCCGGAGGCGTCGGCGAGGTTCGCCGCGACCACCTGGCAGATCATCGAGTCCACCCCGGTGCACTGCCAGGCCGCGGCCTTCGCGTTCGGCCGGGAGGACCTGATCCCGGACATGTTCACCCAGGTCGTCTCGGTCAACGAGCACAGCAACCGGCTGCACACCTTTGTCGACTACCTGGAGCGGCACATCGAGGTCGACGGCGAACAGCACACCCCGATGGCCATGCAGATGCTCGCCGACCTGTGCGGCGACGACGACGCCAAGTGGCAGGAGTGCGCCGACACGGTCAACACCGCCCTCGCTGCCAGGGCCCGGCTCTGGGACGACATCCTGGCCGCCATCAAGGGGCCTGCGTGACCGACGCCGACCCGGTCCGGCTCTACCGCACGGTCCGGCTGATCCGCCGGTTCGAGGAACGGGCGGTGGAACTGGTCCACGCCGGGCAGATCGTCGGCGGCATCCACCCGTACCTCGGTCAGGAGGGGATCGCCGCCGGCGTCTGCGCGGCGCTGGGTGCCGACGACGTGCTCGCCGGCACCCACCGTGGCCACGGGCACGTGCTGGCCCGCGGAGCCGACCCGGCCCGGATGCTCGCCGAACTGTGCGGGAGGGTCACCGGCCTCAACGCCGGCCGGGGCGGCTCGATGCACGCCGCCGACCTGAGCATCGGGGTCCTCGGCGCCAACGCGATCGTCGGCGCCTCCGGGGCGATCATCACGGGCGCGGTCTGGGCCCACCGCCGCCGGGGCCGCGACACCGTCGGGGTGAGCTTCTTCGGCGACGGCGCGGTCAACGAGGGGATGCTGCTGGAGGCGTTCAACCTTGCCGCGCTCTGGCGGGTGCCGGTGCTGTTCGTCTGCGAGAACAACGGCTACGCCACCACCATGCCGGTCGCCGGCGCGGTGGCGGGCAGCATCGCCGGCCGGGCCGCCGCGTTCGACCTCCCGGCCGTCCAGGTCGACGGCCAGGACCCCGAGACGGTACGCGTGGCCGCGGCCGCCGCCGTCGACCGGATGCGCGCCGGCGGCGGCCCCGAGCTGATCGAGGCCCGGACCTACCGCTTCGACGCCCACCACACCTTCGAACACGCGGTACGCCTCGACTACCGCCCGCCCGACGAGGTGACCCGTGGTCGGGCCCGGGACCCGGTGCGCATCCAGGGTGAACGCCTCTCCGACACCGACCGCGCAGCCGTGGACGCCGAGGTCGAGGCGACCCTCGACGCGGCGGTGCGGTTCGCCCTGGCCAGCCCCGAACCCGACCCGGCCGACGCGTTGACCTACCTGTACGCCAGCGGTCTGACCGCCCGCACCGGAGGTGGTTGAGGTGCCCCGACTGTCGTACCGCCGGGCGCTGACCCGGGCCCTCGCCGACGAGTTGGCGCGCGACGAGGCGGTGTTCCTGCTCGGCGAGGACGTCCAGGTCGGGGCGTCGCTGGTGACCACCGGGCTGGCCAAGCGGTTCGGGACCGAACGGGTCCGCGACACCCCCCTGTCGGAGCAGGCGTTCACCAGTTTCGCCACCGGGGCGGCGCTGGCCGGGCTACGGCCGGTGGTGGAGTTCCAGATTCCGTCGCTGCTGTTCCTGGTCTTCGAGCAGATCGTCAACCACGCGCACAAGTTCCCGCTGATGACCGGCGGTCAGTGCAGTGTTCCCGTCACCTACCTGGTGCCCGGCTCCGGTTCGCGCACCGGGTGGGCCGGGCAGCACTCCGACCACCCGTACAGCCTCTTCGCCCACGTCGGCGTGGTCACCGTCGTGCCGGCCACCCCGGCCGACGCGTACGGGCTGCTGGTCACCGCGATCCGCCACGACGACCCGGTGGTGGTCTTCGCCCCCGCTGGTGCGATGGACCTGCGCGACGACGTCGACGACCTGACCCCGGTGCCGCTGGGCCGGGGACGGATCCACCGCTTCGGCGACGACGTCACAGTGGTCGCGATCGGGCACCTGGTGCACGATGCGCTCGCGGTCGCCGAGGAGTTGGCCGACCAGGTCTCGGTGGAGGTGTTCGACCCGCGCACCCTGTACCCGTTCGACATCGACGGCCTCACCGAGTCGGTCACCCGCACCGGGCGAATCGTGGTGCTCGACGACGCCAACCGCTCCTGCGGGATGGCCGCCGAGATCATCGCCAGCGTGGTGGAACGGGTCCGGCTGCTCGCCCCGCCCCGCCGCGTCACCCGACCGGACGGGGCGGTGCTGCCGTTCGCCCCGGCACTGGACCGGGCCGTCCAGCCCGGACGGGACCAGCTCGCCACCGCCATCCACCTGACCATGAAGGACACGTCATGATCGACCCGAACTACGCGTGGCCGGCGGCCGACCGGGCCTGGACCGACCTGCCGGAACCGGCCCGCCGGGCCATGGTGACCAGCGGGGCGGCGGCCTGGGAGCAGGTCTTCCACGGCCGGGCCACCTACAACAAGCAGTGGCGGTTGGCCCGCCCTCCGGTCCTTACCGCCGACGCCTGGCGGGAACTGAACGAGGTCTGCGACCGGCTCGCCCAACTCATCCTCGACACCTGCCGTCGTCGGGCCGGCACCGCCGGCGAGCTGCGCCGGCTGCTCGGCGTACCGACGGGGGAGACCAGGCTGCTGGACGACGCCGAGCCGCTGACCGAGGCGCTGCTGGCCGCGTACCGGCCGGATGTGATCTTCTCTGCCGGGGTGCCCAAGTTCGTCGAGTACAACATCGACAGCAGCCTCGGCGGCGGGTTCGACGCCGACACCGTCATCCAGCGGTTCGCGCGCCTCTACCGGGAGCAGGGCATCCTCGACGACCTGCCGGTGCGGGCCGCGCCGTCCCTGCTCGACCAGAGGTTCGTGGCGATCCGCGAGGAGCTGCGGCTGCCCGAGGGCGCCCGGGTGGCGCTGCTGATGGACTTCGACGCCGACTACCCGGGCCTCGACGACCCGCAGACGTTCATCCGGATCCTCGACCCCCTCGCCGTCCGGGCCCGGGACTTCGGCATCGACCTGGTCATCGCCCCGGTGTCCACCGCCACAGTGGACGCCGACAACCGCCTCGTCGTCGACGGCGCGCCGGTCCACGCGCTGTTCCGGCTGTTCGTGCCCAACCGGGTCACCCCGACCGCCGGCCTGGACGCGGTGGCAGTGGCCCTCGCCGCCGGCACCCTACCGATGTTCGTGTCGGCGGCGGCCTGGCTGCTCGGCAACAAGACCACGTTCGGCTGGCTGTGGGAGGACGTGGACGGCCTGCCCGCCGACGACCAGGCGCTGATCCGCCGACACGTGCCGTACACGGTGCCGTTGACCGCGGCGGTGCTCGACCGGGCCATCGCCGAGCAGGCCACGCTCGTGACGAAACCGGCCGACGGTTCGGCCGGGCACGGTGTGCTGCTCGGCCCGGAGCTGAGCGCGGCGGACTGGGCCGACGGTGTGCGGGCCGCCGTCGACCAGGGCGGCGCCATCCTGCAGGAGTACCTGCCGACCGACCGGGTGTCGATGGACTTCGTCCAGATCGAGACCGGCGACACGGTCACCGCCGACGTCCCGTACTCCCTGGCCCCGTACCTGTTCGGCCGCCAAGCCTCCGGCGGCCTGGCCCGCGTCGGCTACCCCGGCTGCGACGGAATCCTCAACCTGGCCCACGGCGTCCTCCTAACCGGAATCCTCCTGCGCGACTGACCCGCCCGGGCTCTGACCCCCGTCGATCATGAAGTTATTGCGCTCCGGCGCGGCGTGTCGTGGCAATAACTTCATGATCAACGGGGCCGGAGGGGGTGGGGTCGGGGTGGGGGGAGGGGCGGTGGGGGGAGAGGGTGCGGAGGGTTTGGGCTGTTGCTATGGCGTCGCTGCGGGCGCTGCCGTGGCGGCCGTCGGTGCTGTAGAGGGTGGGGTCGGCCGTCAGCGGATGGTCGGTCAGGTGCACGTGGATTGTGCTCAGGCGTTCGGCGAGGTTTGCCGTGTGGGCGGACAGGCGGCGCATGCGTTCGCCCAGGCCGGGCCGGATGTGCTCGGGCACCGCCGGGCTGTGCGAGACGTCGAACATGCCCACGGTGATCACGTCGGCGCCCACGTCGCGCAGCGCGGTAATCATCGCGGTCAGCTCGGCGTCCACCGCCTCCGCGTCGTACGCCCTGTGGAAGGCGTCGTTGCCGCCACAGACGACAAGCGCCAGGTCCGGTGCGAAGGCCAGCGCCGGGGCGAGCTGGGTGGCCCGCACCTGGTGCGCGCGCAGCCCGCGTCGACCCAGATTCCGGTACGCCAGCTCGGGGCGCACGGCGGTCAGCTCGGCGGCGAGCCGGTCGACCCACTGCACGTCCGGGTAGCCCGGTGTCGGCTCACACATGCCCTCCACGACGCTGTCGCCGAGCGCCACGAACCGCCGCCACGGGTGCCCGTGCAGCAGTTCGGCGGCCTCCCCGGGGCGCAGACAGTACGGGTCCGTCGATTCGGTGAGCGTCGATGGCATGCGGGCACGCTAACCGACCGGCGGGCGCCCCGGCCAGGCTCAGACGGTCAGCCTGACCTCGGCCAGGTAGACGTGGGTCTGTCCCTCGTGGGAGGAGTAGTAGCTGACCCACAGCAGGTCGTCGTGCCAGACCAGGCCGGGGTAGCTGGTGTCGCCGCCGGACGGCAGCGCGACCAGCTCGGACAGCTCGCCCCGGTCCGGGTCGACGACGCAGATCGCGGTGCGGACCTCGCCGTCGTGCAGGCGCACCCCGGCCAGCAGTAGCCCGTCGGGCAGCCGGAGCAGCGTCGGCCCGCCCACCTGGACACCCAGGTCGGTCCAGGTCCAGTCCCGGTACGGCGGAACGGCCCGGCCGAGCTGCGCGCTCGCGGTGGCCCCGTCCCGCCGCAGCAGGCACCGGGCGGTGCCGTCCGGGTCGAAGACCAGACCGGACTCGTTGGGGTACCCGTCCTCGAACAGCGTCGGCACCCAGGGCCGCAGGTCGATCCCGTCCGTGCTGCGGTAGAGCCGGGCGAACCTCGGCTCCCGGGTGGCGTAGCCGACGCCGTACATGGCGTCGTCGTGCCAGGCCGCCCGCCACACCCAGACGCCCGGCTCGCCCACCGGGGCCGGATCGCCCCAGGTGTGGCCGTCGGCGCAGAGCCAGGTCACCGTCTGGAACGTCTTGGTGGCCTCACCGGTGACGGCCGCCGCCAGTAGTTGCAGCCGCCCGTCGGGTCGCGCCACGAAGCGCGGGTCGCGCAGGTCGGCGCCGGCCTGCGCGATGACGGCCGCGGAGGTCCAGGACCGGCCGTCGGTCGACGTCAGCACCCGGAGCACGCCGTCGTCGCTGAGGTGGGTCCGGGCCTCCCGGAAGGCGCAGAACCAGCTCCCGGCGTACCGGACGAGGTCGGTGAACGCGCTGTGCGGCGCGCTGTCGCCGATCCGGCGCACGGCGGTGACCTCGGCGGCGCGGCGGCGGGTGGGTGACGACGGCATACGCGGCGGCCTCCAGGTGCGGTGACGACTGTCGACGCTAGCCGTCCCCGGCCGACGCCCACGCGGCCAGCAGCCGAACGTCCGACGAACAACGCGCGGGCGCTGTCGGATTGGCGTCGTGGGCGCTGCGTCGTCGGCGCGCTGGGGCGGGGAGTTGGCACCCACAGAGGAGGCTGGGCCGGTCACTGTGTGGTGACGGGGGTGGGCCGGGCCGGCGCTTCCGGGCCTGACGTCCTGACCAGCAGCGGGTACGCGGTGACCAGCAGGCACGCGGCCGCCATGGTCAGCAGGGCCGGGGTGAGCCCCAGGGCGTCCACCGACCAACCGCCGAGCAGCGCGCCGACCGGCAACCCGACGAACGCCAACGAACCGGCGATGCCGATCACCCGGGTCTGCAACTCCGGCGGCACCCGCTCGTAGAGCGCCACCCCGAGCAGCGGGTTGACCGCCGCGATGCCGATTCCGGACAGGAACGTCACCACGAGCACCACCGGCAGTTCGTCGCTGATCGCCAGCGCCACCAGCCGGGGTGTGCCGGCGATCAGCGCGCCGACCAGGAACGTCAGCCGCCGGGGCAGCCGAGGCCCGAGCGCGGTGAACACCAGGTTGCCCAGCAGCGCGCCCGCCGAGAATGCGGCCAGCACGAGGCCGAGACCGCTCGGGCCGGGCAGCTCCCGGGCGACCCAGACCGGGATGTAGACGGCCACGCTGGCGTTGGCCACCATGTTCAGCGCCGAGATGACGGCGAGCATGCCGAGCAGCGGCCGGTCCCGGCCCAGGTAGCTGAAGCCACCCCGCAGGGCGCGCAGGTAACTTTCCGGCTGGGCGGGTCGCGTCGGGACGGCCGGAGGGCGGACCAGAACGCCGATGAGCAGCGCGCAGACCCCGAAGCTGGCCGCGTCGATGAGGATCGCCTCGGTCACCCCGAAGACGGCGATCAGCAGGCCGCCCACTGCGGCGCCGAACAGGGTCACCACCCGGCTGAGCCCGTCGTACGCGGAGGTCAGCCGGATCAGTGGCACCCCGGCGGCCTCCGCGACCGGGCGGAACATCACGTGCTTCACCCGGTCCCCGATGCCCCGCAGCGCGCCGGCCACCGCGACGAGCGCCACCAGCGGGACGAAGCCCAACCACGGGGTCAGCGCCACGACGACCATCACCACCGCGCTGCCCCCGTCGCAGAGGATCGAGGTACGGCGCAGGCCGATCCGGTCCGCCCAGGGTGTGCCCAACGCGCTGGACAGCAGGTACGGCAGGGTCTCGGCGAACGCGACAAGGCCCATCTTGGTGGGGCTGCCGGTGGTGACCAGCACCAACCACGGAATGGTCACCACCGAGATGCGGGTGCCCAGGTTGGAGATCAGGTCCGCGCTGACCAGGACGACCAGTTGTCGGCGGGCGGTCACGCCCCGACCGCCGCCGCCCGGCGGGCCGCGTACCGCTCGCGCAGCGCCCGCTTGTCCACCTTCATCGACCGGTTCACCGGCAACCGGTCGAGGAACTCCACAGCGGCCGGTGCCCACATCTCGTTGAGGTCGACGGTCACCAGGTCGATCAGCTCCGCCCCGGTGACCGTCGCGCCCGGCCCGAGCACCACGTACGCGTACGGGACCTCACCGGCCGTCTCGTCCGGCACGCCGATCACGGCGGCGGCCCGTACCCGCGGGTGCCCGGCCAGCACGTCCTCGATGGGGCGGCAGAAGATCGGCCAGCTCCGTCGTTGCGTGAGGATCGCGTCGTCTGCCCGGTCGACCAGGTAGAGGTAGCCGTCGTCGTCGAGGTGTCCGATGTCGCGGGTCCGCACCCAGCCGTCCACGAGCGTCTGCGCGGTCAGCTCCGGCTGGCCGTGGTAGCCGGCGAAGCTCAGCCGGGTGTGCACCCACACCACGCCGTCGCGGCCGGTCGGCAGCACGGTGCCGTCGTCGCCGCGGATCTCGATGCGGACGTCGCCGTAGGGCCGCCCGCAGGAGCCCAACCGCTCCGGGTGCTCCGGATCGTCGGTCAACCCGGGCAGCGCGGTGATCACGACCGCCTCGCTGAGGCCGTACACGATGCGCAGCACCGGGCCGAACCGCGCGATGGCCTGGCGCAGCCGGGCGGGCGCGGCGGGCCCGGCGCCCACGTTGAACATGAACATGGCGGAGAAGTCCGCCCCGACCAGCGCCGGGTGGTCCAACACCTCGTAGAGCATCGGCGGGGTGACGAAGGTCGAGTTGATCCGTTCCCGCTGCACGGTGTCCACGAAGGCCACCGGGTCCCAGTCGTCGCGCAGGAACAGCACCCCACCGGTGAACAGGTTGAACAATGTGGTGATCTGCCCGCTGGCCAGCCACATCGGCGAGTGCGACAGGTGCCGCAGCAGGGGGAACCCGGCGGCGCGGAAGTCGGCGGCCAGGGCGAGGATCTGGGCGTAGAAACTCTCCCGGTGGTGCACCAGCTTGGGGCTTCCGGTGGTGCCGCTGGTCTGCAGGAACGACTCGGGTGCCGGCACTGACACCGGCAGCTCCGCCACGTCGGTGTCGGCGGTGAGGTCGGGGCCGGCGCCACCCGCGCCCAGACAGCACACCGGCGTGCCGGGCAGCGCGGCAGCCAGCTCCGGGCCCAGACCGGCCCGGTCCCGGGCGTCGTAGACCAGCGCGTCCGGGCGGGCCAACCGGATGAACTCGTCGACCTCCCGGCGCGCGGTCACCGGGGCGACCCACATCGTCCGGCAGCCGAGCAGGTGCAGGGCGAGTTGCAGCAGCGGCCCCTCCACCGCGTTCGCGACGGTCACCAGCACCGCCGACCCGGGCCGTACGCCGTGCCGGGTCAACGTCGCGGCCATCGCCCGAACCCGCGCGGCGGCCTCGGTGTAGGTGAGTCGCTGATCGGCGCCGACCAACGCCTCCCGGTCGCCGAACTCGGCGAACAGGTCCAACACCCTGTCCACGTAGGTAGTGGTGTGCCCGGGTCCGTCAGTCATCCGGCAGCCCCCATCCGAGAAAGCGGCGGTCCCGGGCAGCTCCCGGTGACGACGCGACGGTGGCGCGCTTGGGCGACCGCACCGCCGCCGCCTGGAAGCCTAGGCCGGAAACGGCTGGTCGGAACCGTGCCGACGGGCGATCCGAGCGGCCCGCCGGACATTTGATCGCGTCGATCAGGTTGATTGACGCCCGTCAGCGGCGGCGGCTAGGTTTCTGGACCATCGTCCAGACGGGCGCCGTCAGCGGACGGCCCTGGGCTGCCACACGATGGAGGTTCCATGGCAACGGCAACCCCGAAGAGATGGCATGTCATCGCCGCCGCGGCCGCGCTGTTGGTCGCCGGCGCGCCCGCCGTCGTCGCCAGCGCCGGTCCGTCCGGCACCGCCGCCGGCCGACCCGACCGCGCCGAGTGGGCGGGCAGCTGGGCCACCGCGGTCACCCGGGGCAACTCGGTCGGGTTGACCAACACCGGTCTCAACGACCAGAGCGTCCGGATGATCGTG
Organism: Micromonospora ureilytica; assembly: GCF_015751765.1. Classification (NCBI taxonomy): domain Bacteria; kingdom Bacillati; phylum Actinomycetota; class Actinomycetes; order Micromonosporales; family Micromonosporaceae; genus Micromonospora; species Micromonospora ureilytica. The sequence continues at coordinate 2,351,714 of NZ_JADOTX010000001.1, read as the reverse complement.
CATGTCTCGGTGGGCGGCCCGGCGCTGCGGGTACGCCTGAGCAACCTCTACGGCGAGCAGGCGGTGGCTGTCGGTCGCGCCACCGTCGCCCGGCCGAACACCGCGACCCCCGACGACCTTTCCGACATCGACGCGGCGTCGGTGCGCCCGCTGACCTTCACCGGCACCACCACGGCGACGATGAACCGGGGCGCGGAACTGCTCAGCGACCCGTTGGCCTTCCCGGTCGCGGACGACAGTGACCTGGTGGTCACAGTGCACTTCCCGACGCCGACCGGCCCGACCACGTTCCACGGCCAGTCGCAGCAGGCCAACTTCATCGGCGCGGGGGACCTGACCGGGGCGGCCGAGGGCACCGGGTTCACCACCCGCCCCACCTGCTGCTGGTTCTTCCTCTCCGGCGTCGACGTGCAACGCAAGGGCAGCCCCGGCGCGCTGGTCGTGCTCAGCGACTCCATCGGCGACGGCAACGGCAGCACCGTCAACGCCAACCGGCGCTGGCCCGACCTGCTCTCCGACCGGTTGCTCGCCGACCGGCCGGACAAGCGCACCCCGGGCGTGCTCAACCTGAGCCTGGCCGGCAACCGGCTCAACCACGAGGGCACCGAGCCGGGCGACGGCAGCTACCCCGGCTACTACCAGCTCGGCCCGAACGCGGCGGCCCGTCTCAACGAGGACGTCTTCGGGCAGACCGGGGTGCGTACCGTCGTCACCCACCTGGGCATCAACGACATCTGGATGTCGAACGACGCACCCGAGGCGATCATCGGCACCCTGCGGCAGATCAACCAGCAGCTCCAGCAGCGCGGGCTGACCAGCCTGGTGGCCACGCTGACACCGTACGAGGGGCACGGGGCGCCGGGCGTGTGGACGCCGCAGAAGGAGGCCACCCGCCAGGCGGTGAACGCGTACCTGCGCGGCAGTCGGGAGTTCGACGGGCTGCTCGACTTCGACCGGGTGCTGCGCGACCCGGCCCGGCCGAGCCAACTGCTGCCCGCGTACGACTCGGGAGACCACATCCACCCGAACGACGCCGGCAACCAGGCACTGGCCAACGCCGTGCCGCTGCGGCTGCTCGACCTGTGACAACGGTCGGGGACGGCGGGTGATCCCCGTCGTCCCCGGCCACCGACATCCTGGGGAGGAGTTGGCCGTGGACGTGGAGGAGATACTCACCGGCCTGTACAGCGATCAGGGCAGACAGGATCCGTACCCGTGGTACGCCGCGCTGCACCGGCTCGGCCCGATCAGCGCGGTGCCGGCGCGCGCCGAGCACCCTACGGTGGCCGCCGTCGCGGTCGGCTACGACCTCGTCGACGAGTTGCTGCGTGATCCGGAGTGGACGAAACAGCCGCCGCCGGGCTGGGAGGAGCAGGAGATCCTGCGTACCTTCCAAACCTCGATGATGTTCGTCAACCCGCCCGACCACACCCGGATGCGGCACGTCTTCTCCCGCACCTTCACGCCGCGCCGGCTCGGCGCTCTGGAACCGGTGATCCTGCGGGTGGTCGACGAGCTGTTGGACCGGATGGCGGACGCCGGGGAGGGCGTTGTCGACTTCGTGGCCGACTTCGCGTACCCGATCCCGGCCCTGGTGATGGCCGAGTTCATCGGTATCCCGGCCGCCGACCTGCCGTGGTACCGCGAGCGGGTGGAGTGGATCGACGAGTTCCTGGACGTGGCGGGGAAGACCCCGCAGCGGCTGGCCGCGGCCAACGCCGCCGCGCGGGAGTTGCGGGTCTTCTACCGGGAGCTGCTTGAACACCGCCGTCGAGTGCCCGGGAACGACCTGCTCAGCGGGTTGGTCGAGGCGCTGGACTCCGGGGAGGTGGAGCTGACCGAGGAGGAGCTGGTCAGCAACCTGATCGTGCTGTTCAACGCCAGCTTCGTCACCACCGTCTACATGCTCAGCAATGGGCTGCCGTTGCTGTTGGCGCACCCGGAGACGGTCGCGGCGCTGCCCACCGACGCCACGCTGGCGCAGGGCTGCGTCGACGAGGTGCTGCGGTTGGCGAGCCCGGTGCACTTCCTGGCGCGCGCCGCGCCGGCCGACACCGTGCTGCACGGCGCGCCGGTCGCGAAGGACGACAATGTGCTGATCATGATCGGGGCGGCCAACCGGGACCCGGCCCGCTTCCCGGCCCCGGACACCTTCGACCCGACCCGTCCCGGCCCTCCGTCACTGGCCTTCGGGGTGGGTCTGCACTTCTGCCTCGGCGCGGCGGTGTCGCGGTTGGAGGGTCGCCTCGCGCTGCCCCGGCTGTTCGCCCGGTTCCCGGCGCTGACGGTCACCGAGACGCCGACGTACAGCGGCAGCCTGTTCCTGCGCGGAATCGACAAGTTACTGGTGAGCACCTGTGGATAGGAGCGACATGGCCCTGCATCCGGAGGTGGCGGCGTACCGTGCGGCCCGTGCCGCGGCCGGCACCCCGCCGCTGTACGCGCAGACCCTTTCCGAGGCGCGCGCCGCGGACCTGGCCGCGATCCGCGCCGGCGGCGGCGCGGTCGAGCCGGTGACCGAGGTACGCGACGAGCGGATCCCCGGCCCCGCCGGGGAACTACCGCTGCGGGTGTACCGGCCGGCCGGTTCGGGTCCACTGCCCACCCTGCTCTACTTCTTCGGCGGCGGGTGGACGCTCGGCAGCATCGACACCGCCGACGGCATCTGCCGACGCCTGGCCAACGCCGTCCCCTGTCAGGTGATCACCGTCGGCTACCGGCTCGCCCCGGAGCACCCCTTCCCGGCGGCGGTGCACGACTGCCACGCCGCCGCCTCCTGGGTCGCCCGGCACGCCGACCGGCTGGGCGTGGACCCGACCCGACTGGCGGTGGGAGGGGACAGCGCCGGCGGGAACCTGGCCGCCGCGGTCACCCTGCTCAGCCGGACGGACGGGCCCCCACTCGCCGCGCAACTGCTGGTCTATCCGAACACCGACCAGAGCGGCGAACCGGCCGGCGACGACGACCCGGCGCTGTTCAACCGCCGTTCGATCGTCTGGTACCGGACGCACTACCTGGCCGACCCGGCCCATGCCCGGGACCCGCTGGCCTCCCCGTTGCTCGCCGACGACCTGTCCGGGTTGCCGCCGGCGCTGGTGATCACCGCCGAACTGGACCCCCTCCACACCGAGGGGCAGCGGTACGCCGAGCGGCTGCGCGACGCCGGTGTGTCCACCCGGCTGGAGCACTACCCGGGCATGATCCACGGGTTCTTCGCCATGCCGGGGACCTTCACCGACGGGCGGCGGGCGCAGGGGAGCGCGGCGGCGTTCCTCCGCGATCGCTTCGGGCTGGCGGCCGGTCCGGGCGAGGCTGCCGAAGCCGACGGTCCGGGCGGGGTGGAGGAGTTGGCCGGCCCGGCCGAGCCGGTGGCCACGCCGGGTCCGGGCGATGGGTGAGCGGGTGCTGACCGACCTGCCGGCCGTGTCGCTCGCCGACTACGCCGAGCAAGCCCGGGCCCTGCTGCCGCCGGACGTGTGGGACTACCTGGCCGGCGGCAGCGCGTCCGAGGTGACCCTCGCCGCGAACCGACACGCACTGGACCGGGTCGCGGTGCTGCCCCGGGTGCTGCGCGGCGTGGACACTGTCGACCTCGGCACCCGGCTGCTCGGCCGTCGGTACGCCATGCCGGTCGGGGTGGCGCCGATGGCGTACCAGCGACTGGTGCACCCGGACGGAGAGCTGGGTCTGGCGGCGGCGGCCGGCGCGGCCGGGATTCCGTACCTGGCGAGCACTCTGGGCAGCACACCCATCGAACAGGTCACCGGGGTGGGCGCGGACGTCTGGTTCCAGCTCTACTGGCTGCGCGACCGGGCCCTCGTCCGCGACCTGCTGGACCGGGTCGTCGCGGCCGGGTGCCGGGCGCTGGTGGTCACCGTGGACGTCCCGGTGCTCGGCCGACGTCCTCGGGACCTGCGCAACGCGTTCCGGCTGCCGGCCGAGGTGGTCGCCGCGAACCTCCCCGACGGTCGCGACGCGCTGGCACACTCCGGTGCCCCCGGGGTGTCCGCGATCGCCGCGCACACCGCCGCGTCGTTCGCGCCGGCGCTGCGCTGGGCGGACCTGGCGTGGCTGCGCGAGCAGGTCGACCTGCCGCTGGTGGTCAAGGGGCTGCTGGACCCGCGCGACGCGACCGAGGCGGTACGGGTCGGCGCGGACGCGGTGGTCGTCTCCAACCACGGCGGGCGGCAACTGGACGGCTCACCGGCGAGCGTCACCATGCTGCCGGAGGTCGTCGCCGCGGTCGGGGACGGTTGCCAGGTGCTGCTGGACAGCGGCATCCGGGGCGGCACCGACGTGCTGCGGGCGCTCGCGTTGGGCGCGGCCGGGGTGCTGGTCGGCCGACCGCTGCTCTGGGCGCTGGCCGTCGGTGGCGAACCGGCCGCCCGGGACGCGTTGGCGCTGCTCGCCGCCGAGCTGACCGATGCGCTCACCCTGGCCGGCTGCTCAGACACGGTGGCGGCCGGCGAGCTGCGTACCCTCGGGGTGGGGTGAGCGGTGCACCGGGCGGGTTGACACAGCGCGTTCATCGGATGGCAATGCGCGACGACCCGCGTGCCGCCGTCCTGGGTGGACGGTCATAATAAGCCGCATGGTTGCCTGGGAGTACGCCCTGCTCGTCCGTCGCTATCAGGGACAGGGCCGCAATTTTCACGTCTCGTTCGTCTGGTACGCGCCGGACGGGTCACGTAAGGACATCACGGCCTATGGCGACACCGCCATCGCGCACCTCAACCGCGCCGGTCGGGAGGGGTGGGAGCTGGTCTCCGCCGCCGAGGACGTCAACAACGTCCAGGGCAGCACCGAAGTCCACCGCTACCACCTGAAGCGCCCCATGGCCTGACGGTCGCCCCTGCACCCTCCCGCGTCGATCATGGAGTTGTGGTGGTGGACGCAAGTCGCGCACCAGCCCGGGTCGGGCACCACAACTCCAAGATCGACGGGAGCGGCGGCTCAGGTCAGGTCGATGCCGGGGTAGAGGGGGTACGTGGCCAGCAGGTCGGTGGCGTGGCGGGCTACCTTGTCGGCCAGGCCGGCGTCCAGGTTGTACTTCGCCTTCGACGGGGTGCCGTCGGCGTTGGCGCCGGCGGTGGTCTGGGTCAGCACGGTGTGGATCAGCTCGGCGGTCTGGTCCATCTCGGCGGCGCCGAGGCCCCGGGTGGTCAGCGCCGGGGTGCCGATCCGGATGCCGGACGTGTACCAGGCCCCGTTCGGGTCCTGCGGGACCGAGTTGCGGTTGGTGACGATGCCCGAGTCGAGGAGGGCCTGCTCGGCCTGCCGGCCGGTGAGCTCGTACCCGGACACGTCGATGAGCACCAGGTGGTTGTCGGTGCCACCGGTGACCAACGTGGCGCCCCGGCTCAGCAGCCCCTCGGCGAGCGCCTGCGCGTTGTCGACGATCCGCTGGGCGTAGTCGGCGAAGTCGGGCCGGCGGGCCTCGGCGAGCGCGACCGCCTTGGCGGCCATCACGTGCGGCAGCGGCCCACCGAGCACCATCGGGCAGCCCCGGTCCACCTGGTCGGCCAGCTCGGGCTGGCAGAGCACCATGCCGCCGCGCGGGCCGCGCAACGACTTGTGCGTGGTGGTCGTGACGATGTGCGCGTGCGGCACCGGGTCGAAGTCGCCGGTGAACACCTTGCCGGCCACCAGGCCGGCGAAGTGCGCCATGTCGACCATGAAGGTGGCGCCGACCGAGTCGGCGATCTCCCGCAGGATCCGGAAGTTCACCTTCCGGGGGTACGCCGAGTAGCCGCCCACCAGGATCAGCGGCTTGAACTCGCGGGCGGCCTCGGCCACCCGGTCGTAGTCGATCAGGCCGGTCGCCGGGTCGGTGCCGTAGCTGCGCTGGTCGAACATCTTGCCGGAGATGTTCGGCCGGAAGCCGTGGGTGAGGTGGCCACCGGCGTCCAGTGACATGCCGAGCATCCGCTGGTTGCCCAGCTCGCGGCGCAGGGCGAACCAGTCGGCCTCGGTGAGGTCGTTGACCTGACGGACCTGGGCCTTCTTCAGGGCGGGGGACTCCACCCGGTCGGCCAGGACCGCCCAGAACGCGACCAGGTTGGCGTCGATGCCCGAGTGCGGCTGCACGTACGCGTGCGGGGCGCCGAACAGCTCCCGAGCGTGCTCGGCGGCGAGCGCCTCGACGGTGTCGACGTTCTGGCAGCCGGCGTAGAAGCGGCGGCCGACGGTGCCCTCGGCGTACTTGTCGCTGAACCAGTTGCCCATGGCCAGCAGGGTCGCCGGGGAGGCGTAGTTCTCGCTGGCGATCAACTTGAGCGACTCGCGTTGGTCGGTCAGCTCGGCGCCGATGGCGTCGGCCACCCGCGGCTCGACAGCCCTGATCACCTCAAGGGCACTACGGAATGCGGTGGACTCGGCGTTGCGCGACATGCGACCTCCAACAGACGTGCGGGAAGGCCCAGGCGCTCGGCAAACGTCCACGTGACGAGGCCGCTCCCCGATGGTTGTCCATCCCCACGCGCCAGTAACGGCCTGCGCTGATCCTACCGGGCCGGGTCTGGCCGTTCGGGCCGCCCTCCGGGAGTCGACCCGCCGACGGGATTGCGCGGTCCGTCGCGGGGCACTCGGTAGGTGACCACCGCACCGCCGCGGTGCGGCCAGGGTCCGAACGGTTCGCACAGAAGGAGTCAAGATCATGAACACACCCACCTCCGACCGGCCCCTCGCCCTGGTGACCGGGGCCTCCAGCGGGATCGGGTACGAGCTGGCGGCGCAGTTCGTCGAGCACGGCTTCGACCTGGTCATCGCCGCCGAGGACGACGGCATCGAACTGGCGGCACAGAAGCTGCGCCGTGACGGCGGCCCGCAGGTCTGGTCGGTCCGCGTCGACCTGGCCCGCGAGCAGGGCGTGACGGAGCTGGTGGCCGCCGTCACCGCGACCGGCCGGCCGCTGGACGCGCTGGCGCTCAACGCCGGTCGGGGCGCCGGTGGCGCCTTCGTCGGCGGCACCGACCTCGCCGACGAGCTGGAGATCGTCGACCTCAACGTGCGCTCGACGGTGCACCTGGCGAAGCGGCTGCTGCCCGGGATGGTCGAGCGGGGCGCGGGCCGGGTCCTCTTCACCTCGTCGATCGCCTCCACCATGCCGGGGCCGTTCCAGGCGGTCTACAACGCGTCGAAGTCGTTCGTGCAGTCCTTCGCCGAGGCGCTGCGCAACGAGTTGAAGGACACCGGCGTCACGGTGACCGCGCTGATGCCCGGCCCGACCGACACGGAGTTCTTCGACCGGGCCGACATGGAGGACACCCGGGTGGGCTCGGGCCGGAAGGACGACCCGGCGAAGGTCGCCGCGCAGGGCTTCGAGGCGATGATGAAGGGTGACCAGACGGTCACCGCGGGCTCGCTGATGAACAAGATGCAGACCGCCGCCGGCAAGATCATTCCGGACAAGCTCAAGTCCGAGCAGCACCGCCGGATGGCCGAGCCGGGATCGGGGAACTGACCCGTGGTGCACGACGAAGGGCCCGGCATGATGCCGGGCCCTTCGGTGTGAGCGGGTGCCTCAGGCCGTCACCGCATCGAGCGCCTTCTTGATCGCCTTCGGCGCGGTGGGGGTACGCGGCGCGTCCGCGCGCAGCGCGATCATCTTCTCGCCGATCTCCTGCAGCTGCTTGCGGCCCAGCGCGTCGCGGACCTTGGGGAACCACTCCTCCTCTTCCTCCTCGACGTGGTGGGTGACGTTCTCGATCAACACTGTCGTCTTGGCGTTGAACCGCTCGTCGTCGGCGTCCATACTGGCCAGCTCGGCGCAGAGCACATCGGCGACGTGGTGTTCCTCGTACGACTCGAGGATGTCGTCCTCCAGGTCGGGCAGCAGCCGGCGGACCTCCGGGTACATCACCTCGTTCTCCAGATAGGTGTGCACTGTCAGTGCCTCCAGGATCTGGTCCACCAGCTTCTGCCGCTGGCTCGCCGGCCCCTCCTCGGCGTCCTGGAAGGCCTTGAACAGGCGGCGCATTTCCTTGTGGTCCTCTTTGAGCAGGACGATGGCATCGGTCGACACCGGTGTGACCTCCCTGAAAAGTCTCGGCTGGTGGAGTTCCGGTACCCCCACGCCCATTGCGGAAACAGGTGAAAACGTCTCAGACCATGGCCAGTGTGCGGGGGATCTCGTCGAGCAGTTCCCGAGCCAGAAAGCCGATCCGGCCGTAGCGGGGGATCAGCCGCTGGCCACTTACCGAGTGGGCGAACGAGCCCCAGCAGGCCGCCTGCGCCGGGTCGGCACCCCGGGACAGCAGCCCGGCCAACAACCCGGCGAGCACGTCCCCGCTGCCCGAGGTGCCCAGCCCGGCGTCGCCGCTCTCCTCCCGCCAACCCCGCCCGTCCGGGGCAGCCACGTGCCCGTACAGCGACACGACCGCCTCGTACCGGGCGGCCAACTCGGCCGCCTCGGCGTCCAGGTCGTCGCCCGGGTCCCGCCCGAGCAGGTGCCCGGCCTCGGTGACGTTGGGGGTGAGCACCACGGGCCGACCCGAGCCGACCAGCAGGTCCGGTGCGTGGCTGAGCGCACCGAGGGCGTACGCGTCGAGCACCAGCGACGTATCCGGACGGGCCGCCTCCAGGACCAGGCCCAACAGGCGGTTGGTCTCGTCGATCGCCTTCAGGCCGGGGCCGAGGGTCACCACGTCGGCCTGCGCGACCAGCTCGCCGAGCTGGCCGTCCCGGTCGGCGGCCACCGCGCCGTCGGCGGTCTCCGGCAGGCCGACCACGAGCGCCTCGGGCACCTGGATGCTCAGGGCGGCGGCGGTGGACTCGGCGGCGGCGAGTTGGAGCACCCCGGCGCCGGCGCGCAACGCGGCCACCCCGGCGAGCAGCACCGCGCCCGGCGTGAAGCGGGAGCCGCCGACCACCAGCACGGTGCCCCGGCTCTCCTTCCCGCCGACCGGCACCGGCAGCGCCCAGTCCCGCAGCAGCCCCGGCGTGATCACCTTCACCTCAGACCGGCTCGGCATGGATCTCGTCCTCCCTGGTGGGCTGGGCGCCCTGCTGACGCAGGTGCTCGACATCGTTGAAGGCGGTGAGCCTCAGTCGTTCCTCGCCGTCCGCCGACCACTCGGTGATCGAACAGTTGGCGATCACGTCCTGCCGGGTGAGCGCCATCAGCTCGTCCTCGGTCAACCCCTCCACCAGATAGCGAAGCAGGAAGACCAGCGCGTCGTGTCCGAAGAGCAGCACCCGGCAACCCTCGTGGTCGCGGCGCAGGTCGCCCAGCAGCGTCCGCAGCCGCAACGCCACGTCCGTCCAGGACTCCCCGCCTGGCGGCCGGTAGTAGAACTTGCCCAACCGCTCCCGACGGTCGGCCTCGTCCGGGTGCCGCCGCCGCACCCCGTGCCCGGTCAGCCCGTCGAGAATGCCCAGCTCCCGGTCGCGCAGCCGCTCGTCGCGGTGGACGGGAATGTCGGTGCCGGCCAGGGCCAGCCGAGAGGTCTGCACCGCGCGCAGGTACGGCGACACCACCGCCACATCCGGGCGCTTCGCATCCGGCAGGTCGGCCAGCCACCGGCCGGTCGCCCGAGCCTGATCCTCGCCGGTCGCGGAGAGCGGCACGTCGGCGTCGCGGTGGGTGAGGTCGATCAGCTCCGCGCCCGACGCCTCGGCCCGCGTCGCCGCGACGTTCGCGGTGCTCTCGCCGTGCCGGACGATCCAGAGGGTTGCCAGTTCCGCCATGCCGCCCCCCTACCCGGCACGAGCGTCCGGTAATCGGACCGCTGCCTAGCGGCGGCTCTGCCAGGGACGCGGCCCCGCCTGGGGTGTGGACTCGTCGCGCCGACGGAAGAGGTAGGTGAAGGACTGGGCGGCCAGGGCCAGGAGTACCGCTCCCGTCCAGGCCCAGGGGACCGTCGGAGCGGAGTGGCGTACCGCGAGGACGCCCAGCACCGGCGTGGCGGCGACGAAGACGGACAGGGCGGTCGTGCTGACGGTTTGTCGAAAGCGCGCCGAGATGGCGAAGGTCGACCGGTCGTAGACGAGCAGGGCGGCGCCGAAGAGGGCCGCGGCCGCCAGGGCCACGCCCACCGAGGAGGTGATCTTCGCGAAGGTGACCGGTAGGGCGATGAGGAAGGGGAAGACACCGCCGAACTCCGACAGCACGTTGCCCCACTTTGTGTACCGGCCAAAGCTGTTGGTTCGCAGTCGGGCCAGCTCACCGGAGGTGTTGGCATAGATGATCAGCGACGCGGTGGTGGCCAGGGCCGAGCACATCAGCAGCACCCGTACCCCATCGGGATAGGCCGGGGAGGCGAACGACAGGCCGAGCACGAACGCGATCGAGGCCAGGATGCCGCTGGCGAAGGTGATCCCGGCGGCGCTCTCGTCGGACTGCAGGGCCGCGAAGTCTTCCTTCTCGAACCGGGACAGCTCCAGGGCCGGCCCGGCGGGCAGGTTCACCAGTCCCGTGATGACGTTCTGCTCGCCGGCCAGCAGGGTGGCGATCTGCGCCGACGCGGCAACCGGGATCAGATAGCGCTCGTCGGCGTCGACGTACTCCACCCGTGACTTGTGCTGGCAGTAGTAGCGGTCGCGTCCCGGGCCGAAGTAGCCCGACACGATGGTGCGCACGACGAACCCGCGGGACAGCAGCAACCCGAGCATGGCCAGGTTCTCCGGGCTGGTCACCGTGGAGATGGTCGGGTGGGGCTGCGCCCCCACCGCCCGTGCCCGGGCCACGAAGTCGTCGAGCAGTGCCGCACCCACACCGGTGCGCCGCTGATCCGGGTGCACCCCGAGCCCACTCAGATAGAGGTGATGGGCGCTCGGCAACTCGTACTGGAGGAAGCCGACGATCTCCGTGCCGGCGCGGACCACCCGGACGTGCCCGGCCGTGACGCCGTTCTCGATCTCGTTCGGCGCCGCTGGCTCGTACGCCGGGTCGCCGGGCGGGAAACAGAGCGCGTCGAGGGCGAGCAGGGCGGGGATGTCCTCGGTCGACGCGTCGTCGATCCGGACGGTGGGTGCCCCGCCCGATCCGGTCTTCTGCTGGCGCACGACGCCATCCTGCCCGACCGGGTCAAGAGGTGGAATCGACGCCAGTCGGTGCCTGGCGGTGCCGTCGGGTTCGGGACAGCGCTGATCGTGGTCGGTGCCCCGCTGATCACCCGACCGCCGCGTACCCTCGGGGCGTGGCCACGGCGGCGGAGGAGATCCAGGTGGGGGAGCGGCTGGTCCGCGTCTCCAGCCCCGACAAGCCGTACTTTCCGGAGCGAGGGCTGACCAAGCTGGACGTGGTCCGCTACTTCCTGGCGGTGGGTGACGGCATCCTGCGCGCGCTGCGGGATCGGCCGACCATGCTGGAACGCTGGCCCCGGGGCGTGTTCGAGGGCGCGACGATCGCCACCCGGCAGACCAACCGAGGCGACGCGTTCTACCAGAAGCGGCTGCCGGCGGGAGCGCCCGAGTGGGTGCGGACCGCGCACATCACCTTCCCCAGTGGCCGCACCGCCGACGAGGTCGCGCCGAGCGAGCTGGCCGTGGTCATCTGGGCCGCCAACCTGGGCACCCTGCGGTTCCACCCGTGGCCGGTCACCGCCGCCGACGTGGAACGCCCCGACCAGCTGCGCATCGACCTGGACCCGATGCCCGGCGTCGGCTTCGAGCAGGTGGTGCCGGTGGCGCACGAGGTGCGGGCGTTCCTCGCCGAGCTGGGCATGACCGGCTACCCGAAGACCACCGGCGGTCGGGGCCTGCACGTCTACCTGTCGATCGAGCCGCGGTGGAGCTTCGGTGACTGCCGTCGGGCGGTGCTCGCGCTGGGCCGGGAGATGCAGCGCCGGCTGCCGGACCTGGTCACCACCACCTGGTGGCGTGAGCAGCGGGACCGGCCGGTCTTCGTCGACTACAACCAGATGGCCCGGGACCACACGGTGACCTCGGCGTACTCGATCCGGCCCACGCCGGCCGCGCTGGTCTCCGCACCCCTGGACTGGTCGGAGCTGGACCAGGTCCGCCCGGAGGACTTCGACGTGCTCAGCATGCCGGCCCGGTTCGCCGAGCGCGGCGACCCGCACGCCGGCCTGGACGGTGACCGGCACTCGCTGGAGCCCCTGCTGCAACTGGCCGACCGCGACGGCCTGGAGGCCCCGCCCGAGCGGTGAGCCTTCCGGCCGACCGTGGAGGTCACAGCGCGGCGATCACGGGCTTGAGCACGGTGCCCAGCGGCCCTGCGAGAGTCGACGAGTAGGTGGCGCTCAGGTGGTGCGCGTCGCGCCAGACGAGGACGCCTCCGATGACGGGGGCACAGCGGTCCGCGGGGCAGATCCAGTCGTTCAGGTCGACCAGACGGACGCCGACGAGTCCGTCGAGCGCCTCCTCCTGAGCGGGACCGCCCCCACGGCCGAGGGCCTCGTCTCGGGGATTGGCGCACGTCGTCAGGCGTTTCGGGTTCTTGGACACACACTCGGCGATGTCGTTGAGGTGCAGCGGCGTGTCCCGCAGCACCACCACCGGAATCTTCTCCGCGACCATGCCGCTCCACGTCTTCCTCATCTCGCGGGCCATCGCGGACCGCCCCGGCTCGCCTCTGACCGGGTACTCGGCGTTGGTGACGATCACGAGATCGGGGCGGTTCCCGCCGAGCAGTCCCTCCCGCACCTTCCGGTTCCACTCCGTGCAGGAGGTGTAGGGCCGGTCATTCTGGAGGATCTCGGCCGTCAGGAACGGGCAGCCGCCCTTGGTGTAGGTCTCGAGGCGCCAGCCGTTCGTCTCCGCGGCGCGCCGCATGGCGGGTACCCAGTGGTCGGCGTGGGAGTCGCCGACGAGCGCGATCCTGGTCGGCGCGTCCTCCTTGCCGTAGACGCACACCTCCGGGGTCGAGGATTCCAGCGACACGTGGCAACTCTTCGGCGGCTGCAACAGCGGCGCGTCCCGAGCCGCCGCCGCGGGGTTGGGGATGATCGAGTCGACCCGGTCGACGGGTACCCCGGCGCGGCTGGTGCGGGGCGAGGAGCCGAGAGCCACGGCGCCGGGCGCGGGCGGCGGCGCCGCCTGCGTGCTGGCACCGGGGACCTGGCCCATGATGACCGTCGAGGCAGGAGCCGGGCCGTCCGTCGAGGGGATGGCCAGCTGGAACGCCAGACCGGCCAGCGCGGCGGCGCCGGTGCACACGGCGCCGACGCGCAGGGCGACGGATGGCTGGTGGGTGAGGGTCGGTGACCGGCGCACCGGATTCTCGACGAGGTGGTATGTCAGCGCGGCGGGGATCGTCGAGACGGCGACGACCGCGAGCGCGGCACCGACGCCGAGTTCCCCGAACTGCGCCCGCGCGGCGATCAGCACCGGCCAGTGCCACAGGTAGAGGGAGTAGGAGATCCCACCGACGTAGCGCAGTGGTTGTCGGCCCAGCAGCAGCGCAGGTCCGGCGCGGCCGGCCGCCGGGCCGAACGCGATCACGGCGGCGGTGCCGAGGGTGGGGCCGAGCGCGGCGTACCCGGGGAAGCCGGCCGTCGAGCCGATCAGCGCGGCCGACGCGCCGACGGCGAGCAGCCCGGCCCAGGCCAGCGGCACGGCCACCACACGCGGAGACCGGCCCAGCCGGGCCGCCGTGACGGCGACGGCACCGCCGAGAGCCAACTCCCACATCCGGGTCGTCGTGACGTAGTACGCCGACGGGTCGGTCGGCGAGACGTACAGCGCCCAGGCGAACGAGGGGACCGCGATCAGCGTGAGCCCGAGCAGGTAGAGGCCGCGGTGACCCCGTCCGCGACGGCGGGCGAACCAGCCGAGGGTGAGCAGCAGCAGTGGCCAGACGAGGTAGAACTGCTCCTCGACGGCGAGGGACCAGAAGTGTTGGGCGATGCTCGGGGCGTTGTTGGCGGCGACGTAGTCGACGGATTGCCCGGCCATCCGCCAGTTCATGGCGTAGCAGGCGCTGGCGATGACGTCCCAGGCTGTCGTGGACCAGCGGCCGCGCGGCAGGAAGAAGTAGGTCAGCACGAGGGTGGCGACGAGCACCGTCGCGGCGGCGGGCAGGAGGCGCTTCGCCCGTCGGGCGTAGAAGGTGGTGAGCGAGAGCCGTCCCCGCTGGTCGAGCTCTTCGAGTAGCAGACCGGTGATGAGGAAGCCGGAGATCACGAAGAACACGTCCACGCCGACGAAGCCGGCGGGCAGGTGGGGGACTCCGGCGTGGCCGAGAAGCACCAGCAGCACGGCCACGGCCCGCATGCCCTCGATGTCCCCGCGGAAGGAGCGCGCGCCGGCCGGCGTCGCCGACGCGGGCGGTGGCGGCGGGGCGGCGACGGCCCTGGCCTGTGTCCACAACTCGTTTGCGATAACCACGTCGCGGAGCGTAAGGCGTATTTATCCCCGAAACAGCCACCTCGGGTGTTTTGTCATCTGGTTCGTGTTATGGCGCTACTGCCACGGGCTCTGCGTCCCGTCGAACTCCTCGAAGACCAACCACGACCGCGTCGACAGCACCCCGGCGATGCGCTGCACCCGGTCGAGCACCACGTCCCGCAGGGCGGCGTTGTCCGGCGCCCGAACCAGGGCCAGCACGTCGTGCTCGCCGCTGAGCAGCGCGGCGTGCTCGATGTAGCGCACCCGGGCCAGCTCGGCCGACACCTCCCGCCAGGTGTTCTGCTCAATTGTCAGGGCGATGTACGCCGAGGTGCCCAGCCCGGCCGCCTCGGGCGCCACCTGAGCCCGGAACCCGGTGATCACCCCGTCGCGGAGCAACCGCTCCACCCGGGCGTACGCGTTCGTGCGGGAGATGTGGATGCGCTCGGCCAGGGTGCGCACCGACGTCCGGGCGTCGCGGACCAGCTCGTCGAGGATCCGCCTGTCGACCTCGTCCAACACTCGGGCCGATCGTCCCGATCCCGCGCCCCGGCTCGCTTCGTCGGCGGTCTCCTGGCTCACTGATGGGCCCTCCGCATGCCAACCGTCCCGCCTTCTGTGTCGATCTTGAGTCAATCATCCACAAGCGGAAGCATAGGCTCACCACACGTCCCAGGAGGTTCCGCCGTGACGACCACTCCCCAGGCGGTCCGCAGGGCATCCCCGCGCGCCCGTCGGACGGTCACCCCGCCCGACCCGGCACGCTCGTTGCTACCGGACGCCGAGCCGGTCCGCCTGCTCGCCGAGAACGGCACGCCGCTGCCCGCCCGCGCCGACTACCCCGAACCACCCGCCGAGGTGCTGCGCGAGCTGTACCGCCGGATGGTGCTCGGCCGCCGCTTCGACACCCAGGCGACCGCCCTGACCAAGCAGGGCCGGCTCGCCGTCTACCCGTCCTCGCGGGGTCAGGAGGCGTGCCAGGTCGGCGCGGTCCTCGCGGTCCGCGACACCGACTGGGTCTTCCCCACGTACCGCGAGTCGATGGCGCTGGTTGCCCGGGGCATCGACCCGGTCGAGGTGCTCACCCTCCTGCGCGGCGACTGGCACTGCGGCTACGACCCGACCGAGGTACGCACCGCGCCGCAGTGCACCCCGCTGGCCACCCAGTGCGTGCACGCCGCCGGACTGGCGCACGGCGAGGCGTACCAGGGTCGCGACACCGTGGCGCTGGCCTTCATCGGCGACGGCGCCACCAGCGAGGGCGACTTCCACGAGGGGATCAACTTCGCCGCCGTGTTCAAGGCGCCGGTCGTCTACTTCGTGCAGAACAACAGGTACGCGATCAGCGTCCCGCTGTCGCGGCAGACCGCCGCGCCGTCGCTGGCCTACAAGGGCGTCGGGTACGGCGTACCCAGCGAGCAGGTCGACGGCAACGACCCCGTCGCGGTGCTCGCCGTGCTCACCCGCGCGGTCGCCCACGCCCGGGCCGGCAAGGGGCCGTTCCTGGTCGAGGCACACACCTACCGGATGGAGCCGCACACCAACGCCGACGACGCCAGTCGCTACCGCGACCGCGCCGAGGTCGACGCCTGGCGGGACCGGGACCCGGTCGCCCGGCTGGAGACCTACCTGCGGGCCCGCGGTGTGCTCGACGACGCGGCGGTCGCCGAGATCGCCGAGCAGGCCGAGGCGTACGCGGCGGACCTACGGACCCGGATGAACGAGCAGCCCACCGTCGACCCGCTGAGCCTCTTCGACCACGTCTACGCCGAGCCCACCCCGCAGCTGATCGAACAACGCGAGCAGGTCCGCGCCGAGCTGGCAGCCGCCCACGCCGAGGAGGGTGACGCCTGATGGCCACCACCATGGCCAAGGCGCTCAACACCGCGCTCGCCGACGCCCTCGCCGCCGACGACCGGGTCGTCGTCTTCGGTGAGGACGTCGGCGCGCTCGGCGGCGTCTTCCGGATCACCGACGGCCTCCAGGCCCGCTTCGGCGAGAACCGCTGCTTCGACACCCCCCTCGCCGAGGCCGGCATCGTCGGCTTCGCCGTCGGCCTGGCCATGTCCGGCCTGCGCCCGGTGGTCGAGATGCAGTTCGACGCGTTCGCGTACCCGGCGTTCGAGCAGATTGCCTCGCACGTGGCGAAGCTGCGCAACCGCACCCGGGGCGCGCTGAGCGTGCCGATCGTCATCCGCGTGCCGTACGCGGGCGGGATCGGCGGGGTCGAGCACCACTGCGACTCGTCCGAGGCGTACTACGCGCACACCCCCGGGCTGAAGGTGGTCACCCCGGCGACCGTCGACGACGCGTACTCGCTGCTGCGCGAGGCCATCGAGGACCCCGACCCGGTGATCTTCATGGAGCCCAAGAAGCTCTACTTCGCCAGCGACGAGGCGTCTCTGCCGACCCGCACCGAACCGTTCGGCCGGGCCGTCGTGCGCCGGCCCGGACGCGACGCCACACTTGTGGCGTACGGGCCGGCGGTGCCGGTCGCGCTGGAGGCCGCCGAGGCCGCGCGGGAGGAGGGATGGGACCTGGAGGTCGTCGACGTGCGCACGATCGTGCCGTTCGACGACGCCACCATCACCGCCTCCGTCCGCCGTACCGGCAGGTGCGTGGTGATCCAGGAGGCGCCCGGCTTCGCGGGCGTCGGCGCGGAGATCGCCGCCCGGGTGCAGGAGCGCTGCTTCCACGCGCTGCACGCCCCGGTGCTGCGGGTCGCCGGGCTGGACATCCCGTACCCGGCCCCGATGCTGGAGCACACCCACCTGCCCGGCGTGGACCGGGTGCTCGACGCCGTGGCCCGCCTCCAGTGGGACGACCAGCCGGACGCGCGTTGGGCGGCGGCATGACCATCGTCGGACGGACACAGGTCTTCCTCCTGCCCGACCTGGGCGAAGGGCTCAGCGAAGCCGAGATCGTCGAGTGGCGGGTCGCCGTCGGCGACGTGGTCACTGTCGACCAGAGCGTGGTCGAGGTGGAGACCGCCAAGGCCGTCGTCGACGTGCCCTGCCCGTACGCCGGCCGGGTGGTCACCCTGCACGGCGCGGCCGGTGAGGTACGCCCGGTCGGCCAGCCGTTGATCACCATCGCGCCGCTGGACGGGGGCGACGAGCCCGCCGGACACGCCACCTACCGCGAGGAGGAGCGGGCCGGCTCCGGCAATGTGCTGATCGGGTACGGCACCGGCCACGGCAACACCACCCGCCGTCGGCGTCGGCCCCGCCTGGCGGTGGCCCCCGAACCGGCCGACACCGACTCGACCGCCGACGCCGACCCGACCGGTGCTGCCGCCGGTGGTGCGCCCGACGCGGGTGCCGGGTCCGGCGACCCGGCGCCGCCGCCCGCCGCCCTGGTCATCTCGCCGATCGTGCGGCGGCTGGCCCGCGAGCGCGGCGTCGACCTCGCCACGCTGCGGGGCACCGGGCCCGGGGGCGTGATCCGCCGCGCCGACGTGGAGGCCGCGCCGACCGTGCCCGCCGCCCGACTCGCCGCCGTTCCGGACCCGCAGCCGGGTTCGGCGCCGGTCGGGGACGGCGACGTGATCGTCCCGCTCACCGGCGTCCGCAAGGTCATCGCCGACAAGCTCTCCCGCAGCCGGCGGGAGATCCCGGAGGTGACCATCTGGGTCGACGTGGACGCCACCGGGCTGCTGGAGACCCGCGCCGCGATCAACGCGGCGACGCCCGACGCGCCGGTGAGCATCCTGGCCCTACTGGCCCGGATCTGCCTCAGCGGGCTGCGCCGATTCCCGCAGCTCAACGCCAGGGTCGACACCGAGGGGCAGCGGATCATCCAGTCCGCCGGGGTGCACCTCGGCATCGCCGCGCAGACCGACAGGGGTCTGCTGGTGCCGGTGCTGCGCGACGCCCAGCGGCTCACCACCGCCGAACTGGCCGCCGAACTGACCGCGACCACCGCCGCCGCGCGAGCCGGCAGCCTGCCCCCGGCCCGGCTGACCGGCGGCACCTTCACGCTGAACAACTACGGGGTGTTCGGCGTCGACGGCTCCACACCGATCATCAACCACCCCGAGGCGGCCCTGCTCGGGGTCGGACGGATCGTGGACAAGCCGTGGGTGGTCGACGGGCAACTCGCGGTCCGCAAGGTGACCCAGCTCAGCCTCACCTTCGACCACCGAGTCTGCGACGGCGGGGTGGCCGGTGGCTTCCTGCGGCACGTCGCCGACTGCGTGGAGCGCCCGGCGCTGCTGATCGCCGCCGTCTGACGCGTACCCCCGGCCCCGGCGCCACCCGTGCGGCGCCGGGGCCGGCGCACGTCCGGGGTCTCCCGGCGGTGCCAGCGGGCCGGGGTTTCCCGGCGGCTGCACCGGGAAGTCGGCCCCGCCGGAGCGCACCGAACGCGACGAAGGGAGCCGGGCCTGTGGCCGTGGCGAACGAGCTGCTACTGAACTCGGTCCGGGTACGACGGCCCGCCTCCGCCGGCGCGCCGCTCTACTGCGACGCGCTTGACTACGGGCTGACCGGTGACGGCTCGACCAACGACCAACCGGCGCTGGCCGCCCTCGTGGACCGCCTCGGCGCCGGGTACGCCTCGGACGGGCGGGCCCGGGTCATCTACTGCCCGCCGGGCATCTACTCGATCCGAGACGCCGGCACGGTGTGGCGCAGCGGCGTGTCGCTGATCGGCGCGGGACCGGCGGCGACCCGGTTCATGCTCAGCAACGAGGGCAACCGGGCCGACCCCACCCCGTTGGCCTTCTGGACCACTGTGCAGCACGGCGCCGACCGGGACCGGCACATCGCCGACTGCACCTTCTCCGACTTCCAGATCGACGGCTCCGGCGTCGCCATGGCCGAGTACAACTACCTGGCCAAGGGCCTCGGCCTCCAGTACGTGGTGCGGGGCGTCTTCCGCAACCTCTACATCCACCACACCGCGGCCACCGGGCTGGGCTGCGACTTCCTCCAGGACTCCCTGATCGACGGCGTGGTGGTGGTCGGCTGCGGCCGACTGGACAACGGCGAGCAGATGGGCGGCGCCGGCATCGGGATCGGCATCGGCGGCTGGGGAGCTGTGGAGCGGCTGACCATCGCCAACTGCACCGCCCTGGCCAACGGCACCAACGGCATCTTCCTGGAACTGCAGAAGGACTACTGGGCGCCGCCGCGCGGCTACCGCATCATCGGCTGCCACAGTCAGGGCAACCGCTTCGGCATCTCCGACTGGGGCGCCGACGGCCTGATCGTCTCCGCCTGCACGATGACCGGCAACCTGGAGACCGGATTCGACGTGTCGGCGCAGGGCACCTCGTCCGTGGCCGGCCGGGGTGGGCTGCTCACCGACTGCGTCATCGACGGCAACATGTACGACGGGGTCAGCATCGGCAACAGCCCCGGCCCGTACACCGTCCGCGGCAACCGGATCAGCGGCAACGGGCGGCACGGCTATCACGCGCACGACCTCGGACGCGGCTACCGGGGCTCGATCCGGGACGTGGTGATCGAGAGCAACGAGTTCTGGGGCAACGGCCTGGACGCGGTCCGGATCAACCACCAGATGACCGACGCGGTGCTGCTCAACAACCGGATCCGCAACAACGGGCGGCAGTACGGCGAGGGCACCGGGGGCGCGGGCGACGCCGTCCGCTACAGCGAGCGGTGCCTGGTGGACCGGTCGGCCACCTGGCCGCACGACGGGCATCGGGGAAAGGTCCTGCGGGTCGGGAAGACCATTGCCATGGTGGCCTCCAACACCGGCGACGAACTCACGCTCGCCCCGGTCCGCCCGGACGCGTTCTCGGCGTGGAGCGGGGACGTGCCACCGCCAGGATGCGCGTACGAACTGGCCGCCGCACCCCAACTGCGGGCCGGTATCACCATCGACGCGCCGTTCGACTCGGCCACCGTGCGAGGCAACCGGATCTGGGACAACCACGACAACCAGACCCAGACGCACGGACTGTGGATCACCGGGCGTGGCAGCTGCGTGGACTGCCGGGTCGAGGACAACGACCTGGCCGGCAACGCCGACGAGGGGATGCGACTGGACACCCCGCCGGTGGGCGGACGGTGGCGGGACAACCACGTCGAGAACGACTGGACCTGAACGACGAGCGGGGGCCCGCCCGCGTCGTCGCGCGATGTGCGCGTGTGCGCCTCGCGCCGGCCGGAGCAGAGACGACGAGCGGCGGCGACCGGAGTGATCCGGTCGCCGCCGCTGTCATCGTGGGTTGGTCAGCCGGCCAGGCCGGCCACCGGGGTCGGGTCCAGCACGACAGTGGCCGAGCCCGACTGCGCGGGAGAGCCCGCGTCGGTGTACTCCGCGACGAACACGGCGGTCAGGTTGTCCGCACCGCTGTGCCCACCGTCGAGGAAGGTGGGAATGCTTCCGGTGCAGCCCGTCGAGGTGGAGAGCGGGTGCCCGTGCTCGTCGTGCCCGAGCACGTAGGTGACCTTCACCTTGGAGCAGTCCACCGGCAGGTCGTCGGTGACCTTCACCTCGTACGCCACCGTCTGCCCGAACTGGAACGGCTGCCCAGCCTCCGGGGTGACGAACTCGACCACCGGCGCGGTCGGCCCGACCACCAGCGGCAGGGTTGCCGAGGCGGACCGTCCGGTGCGGTCGGTCACCTTCAACGTCGGCGTGTACGAGCCGTTCTCCGGGAACGTCCAGCTCGCGTTCGGAGCGGTGCTGTCCACCGAGCCGTCGGCGTTGAAGTCCCACGCGTAGCTCAGCTTGTCACCGTCCGGGTCGGTCGTGCCCGCGCTGGAGAACGCGACGGTCAGCGGGGCCTGCCCCACGGTCGGGGTGCCGCTGATCTTCGGGATCGGCGTCCGGTTGCCGCGGACGAAATCGATCCGGGACAGCTGTGCGTCCGGGTTCTCGGCGAAGTAGCCGTCGCCGTACTCCAGGACGTAGAGCGCGCCGTCCGGGCCGAACTCCATGTCCATCGGGTTGTCCACCACCAGCGACGGCGCCACCGGACGGATGTCCGTCACGTCGCCGTCCTCGTCGAGGCGGAACTCCTTGATGTAGTCGCGGGACCACTCGTAGAACAGCGGCACCCCGTCGTAGTAGGCCGGCCAGCGGGTACGCGACGTGCTGGTCCCGTCGTACTCGTACGCCGGGCCACCCATCGGAGAGATGCCGCCGGTGCCCAGCTGCGGGAACTCGGCCGAGGGGGCGGCCGCGTACCAGACCTCCGGCTGCTCGACCGGCGGCAGCACGCGCTTGCCGGTGTTGTGCGGCGAGTCGTTGACCGGGCGCTTGCAGTTGAACTTGGCGCCCGACTCGCCGGTGGCGAAGTCGTAGTCGCGGTACGCGATGGTCGGCGTCACGCAGTACGGCCAGCCGTAGTTCGCCGGCTTGTCCACGAGCATCCACCGACCGTGCCCGGCCGGGCCGCGCTCCGGGTTCGGGTTGGAGGCGTCCGGGGAGTAGTCGCCCACGTACACGTTGTCGGTACGCCTGTCGACGGAGAACCGGAACGCGTTGCGCAACCCCATCGCGTAGATCTCCGGGCGGGTCTGCGCCGTGCCCGGCTTGAACAGGTTGCCGGCCGGCACCGTGTAACCGCCACCGTTCTTCACCTTGATGCGCAGCAGCTTGCCGCGCAGGTCGTTGGTGTTGGCCGAGGTGCGCTGGGCGTCGAAGGCCGGGTGGCGGTCGGCCCGCTCGTCGATCGGGATGTAGCCGTCGGAGGCGAACGGGTTGGTGTCGTCACCTGTCGACAGGTACAGGTTGCCCTTGCTGTCGAAGTCGATCTGGCCGCCGACGTGGCAGCAGATGCCCCGGTCGGTCGGCACGTCGATGATCTGCTGCTCGCTGGCGAGGTTCAGCTTCGACCCGTCGAGCTTGAACCGGGACAACCGCAGCGCGCCCTTGAACGGCTGCCAGTCCGCCTCGGTGCCGGTCTCCGGCGCGTCCCCCTCGTTGACGCCCGGGGTCGCCGGGTCGTCCACAGGAGTTTCCATCGGCGGCGAGTAGTAGAGGTACACCCACTTGTTCTGGGCGAAGTTCGGGTCGATGGCGACCCCCTGCAACCCCTCCTCGTCGTGCTCGTACACCGGGATGTCGGCGGCGAGGGTGTTCAGCCCGGTGCGCGGGTCGTGGATGCGGACCTCACCGGTGCGGGAGGTGTGCAGCACCCGCAGGTCGGGCAGAACGGCGAGGCTCATCGGCTCGCCCGGGAAGTCGTTCAGTGTCACTTTCTGGAAGCTGCTGTCCGGCGGTGCGGCCGGCGCTGCGGCCGCTGCCGACGGTGGTACGGCCAGGCCGGCCGTCACCAGTAGCAGGGCGGACGCGAATGCGGTCCTGTTCATCAGGTGTGTCCCCCGGGGTGGTTTCAGTACCGAAGTGAAGCGAGATAGTCGAAGCCGACGCGAGCGGTGTCCAGGGCGTCGGCGGGGGAGCGCGGCGCGGTGCCCGCGTCGTCACGCTCCACGATGTACTCCTCGATGCCGGCCTCCCGCTCGTGGGCGAAGATGCGGCCGAAGTCGATGACGCCGTCGCCGAGGTCGGCGAAGCCACCGTCGACGTCGAGGTCCTTGACGTGCACCTGGCGGATCCGACCACGGTTGGCCCGGAACACGTCGACCGGGTCGTGGGCGCCCCGCCAGGTCCAGTAGAGGTCGAGCTCGAAGTGGACCAGCCGAGGATCGGTCTGCGCCGTGAGGATGTCGAACCCGGTCGAGCCGCCGGTCAGCGGCACGAACTCGAGCTGGTGGTTGTGGTATCCGAAGTCGAGCCCCGCGCGTTCGGCGAGCCGCCCGGCGCGGTTCAGGTCCCGGGCCAGGGCCCGGTAGACGGCAGGGTCCCGGATCGGCTGACCGCTCGCGTCCCGACCGAAGTACGGGTGGACGATCTTCTTGCAGCCCACCACGTTGGCGTCGGCGAGGGCCTGCTCCCAGGTGGCGGCGTCGAACGGCTGCGGGATGCCGACGTGCCCGGAGGTGGAACGCAGCCCGGCCTCGTCGAGCGCGGCCCGGAACTGTGCGGCGGTGCGTCCGACGAAACCGGCGTGCTCCACCCGCCGGTAACCGATGCGGCGCAGCGCGTCCAGGGAGCCGGGCAGGTCGGCGGCGAGCTGATCACGCAGCGTGTAGAGCTGAATGCTGATCCGGTCCACCGGCACCCGACGGCGGCCCTGGGCCTGCTGGCCGGGCGCGGCGGGTGCGGCGGAGGCCGGACCGGCGAGCAGACCGGCGGCGCCGACTGCGGCAGCGGAGACGGTCGCGGCGCGTAGCACTCCACGCCGGCTGACCGGCTCGGATGCCGGTGTCGGCCCCGGTCGGTTGAGTTGTTGATCCATGGTGGTGGTCCCTTCCTGACGGCTGGTACGCCGTCGGCGGCGGTCGACCTGACTGCCGTCCGCCGGGCGCGCCGAACCGGCCGGAGGCGGGCTCCGGCTGGACGGTGAGGGACGGCGCGGGTGCGGCCCGGACCCATCGGGAGCGGAACGCGGCGACCCGGCAGAGGTGGCGGCAAGTTGATCGACGAATGGGCAACCCTCTATCTAGATCGAGACCTTACCCTTGCCCCCGGACGAAGGCAAAGCTTTGTCGCGTTCGCCGGAAGTTTCGCTTCAACTGACAAAAGTCCGCCCACGAGGTGCGCCACCCGGCATGACCTTCTACTTCCCCCGCCCACCGCGCCGTGCGCGATCCGCCCGGCCCGGCCCGGCCCCGGCCGCCCCGGGTCGGCCGCACCGGTGCCCGCAGACCGGACAAACGTCGCCCCCGGGTGCCACCACGCGCCCGCCATTCGGACAGTCGACGTTGCGTCGCTCAACCGGAGCAGAGCGCCCGACATGGGTCGGTTGAACCCCTGTTCCGCCAACTGGAACATTGTCGGAAAATGCGCCGGTAAATGCGCTGACGATTATTTCGGAATGCTGCGGCTACTCCTGTTGGGCAGGTCAGAATGTGGCGGAGGGTAGTCGAAAACGGGGGGACTGAAACATGACGTCTAGGCGGCGATTGACGCTGTTGGCGGTAACCATCGCAGCCGCACCACTCGCCCTGGGTGCGTGCACCGCCGACCGGGAGTCGGCGACCGGCTCGGCCAAGAAGCACGCCGCCGCGCCGGAACTCGCCGTGACACCGGGGGACAAGGCCCGGGACGTCCCGGTCAGCGCCGAGGTGGGCACCGTGGTCAAGGGCGGGCGGGTCACCGGCGTACGCCTCACCGACGACAAGGGCAAGCAGGTCGACGCCGAGCCGCGCGAGGACGGCTCCGGCTGGGTGCCGAACGCTCCGCTGCAACCACGACGGACCTACACCGCCGAGGTGACCGCGACCGGTGACTCCGGGGCCACCACCACCCGCACCACCACGTTCACGACGATGGCCAAATCGACCAAACCACAGATCACCAGCACCCTCTATTTCAACGGCAATCGGACGTACGGCACGGCGATGCCGGTAACGGTGGCGTTCGACCCGGGAATTCCGAAAGAGGCCAGAGCGGATGTCCAGCGCCGGTTGTTCGTAAAGACCAATCCACCGCAGCCAGGTGCGTGGTCGTGGCTTGAGGACGGAAGTCAGGTCTATTACCGGGCACCCGATTTCTGGAAGCCGGGGACCACCATCAGTCTGCGGGCCGGCCTGGAGGGTCTGCCGATCGGAAAGAAGCTGGTCGGCGACGCCGAGCGGACCGCGACCTCCAAGATCGGACGACAGGTCTCCCTGGAGATCGACAACGCCACCAAGCAGATGACCGTGCTGCGCGACGGCAAGCAGGTCCGCCGGATCCCGGTCAGCCTGGGTAAGCCGAGCACGCCGAGTTCCAGCGGCAAGATGGTGATCATGGAGAAGCACGAGCGGGTCACCTTCGACACCCGGGGTGAGCCGGACGGCGGCTACGTGGTCGACGTCGACGACGCCCAGCGCTACACCTGGGGCGGCGAGTTCATCCACTCCGCCCCCTGGTCGGAGGGGGACCAGGGCAACACCAACGTCTCGCACGGTTGCGCGAACGTCTCCGCGACGGCTGCGGACTGGTTGATGGGGGTGACGCAGGTTGGTGACCTGGTCACCGTCAAGGGCACCGAGGTGGAGCTGCAGCCGGGCAACGGCTGGACCGCCTGGAACGTGAGCTGGGACGAGTTCGCCCGGGGCAGCGCCCTGCCGGTGCCGCCGGGGCTCAAGCCCGCACCGGTCGCCCCGGCGCATCCGGGCGCGGTGGCCGGCGGATCACCCGCACCGGCGCCCTCGGTCAGCGGCCGTTGAGACACCACTGACGGCAGGACAGGGCCGGCCCGCCACGACGGCGGACCGGCCCTGTCGCCGCCCATCACCCCAGGGGTACGCGGGCCACCCCGGAGCCGGTCAGGCTGCCCAGCCAGAGTTGGTCGCCGTGCTGGCGTACCCCGGTGATCATCGAGTAGTGGCCGTTCGGGCCGTGCAGCGTCCGGCGGACCGCGCCCGTGCCGTCGACCAGCGCGACCAGCCCGTAGCGGCGTGGCTGCGGCTGCATCGCATCGGGCAGCAGGGCGGCGATCTGACGCAGCCGCGGATGGGGCAGCAGCCGCTCGGCGATCGGCACCCGTGGGCTGGGCAACGCGATCCAGTACGTCCCGTCACCCACCGAGGCGAGATTGTCCGGGTACGCGGGCAGGTCCGCGAGGACCCGCACACCGCCGTTCAGCTCGACGCGCAGCAGGCGGTGCGTGCTGGTCTCCACAAGCAGTAGCGCCGACTCGTCCGGGGTCAGCGCGATCCCGTTGGGGAAGTACAGCCCGTCGGTCACCACCTCGGTGCGGCCGCTGCCCGGATGGTGGGCCAGCACCCGACCGTTGGGGCGGTGCTCCAACAGGTCCCGTTTCCAGTGGGAGACCGGAAACCGGTCGGAGCTGTCGGTGAAGTAGATGGTGCCGTCACGGCCCACCGTCGCGTTGTTGGCCAGGTGCACCGGGGGCGCCGTTCCGGTCAGTTCGCGTACCGCGCCGTCCGGTGTGACCCGCAGCAACCCGCGATACGCGTCGCAGACCACCAGGGCCTCGTCGGACGGGTCCAGCTCGATGCCGAGCGGACGGCCCCCGGTCTCGGCCAGCAGTTGGGGTCGGGTGCCGGCCAGCGCGTCGACCGGCCACCACCAGATCCGACCGTCCTCGTCGCCACTGATCACCCGCCCGACCGCGTCGACCAGCACGTCCTCGGGGCCGACGGCGCCCGCGGGGAGGGGGAGCACCTCGGCGTGGTCGAGCCGGCGGTCGGTCGGGGCCCACGCCCCGGCCAGCGCCGGAGGGGTGGTCGCCGGCTCGCGGACGGGACGGATCAGCCGGGGCGGCCGGGGCCGGGGGATCAGCATCGACCTATTCTCCACCCCGTTCTCGGCCGACTCCGCGTTCCGCGCCCGCGCGGCGTGCCGTCTGGACCCCCGACTCCACCCCGAGAGGGAGGTGGGGTACCTCGGGGTATGCCCCTGGGCGTACCCGGAATCACTCCCTGGAGGGGCGAAAGTGTCGGTGGTGGCGGCTAGATTTCTGGGCATGGAAGAGCACAGCGATCGGCTCGACGTGCAGGTCAGCGTGGGTGACCAGATGGTCCTCATGCGGGTGGCCGGCGAGATCGACATCGCCACGGTGGGCGCGTTCCGGTCCGCGCTGTGGTCCGCGCCGGCCCGCCCGGTGCTTCACCTGGAGCTGTCCGGGCTGCGGCTGCTCTCCGCCGCCGGCGTTCGCACCCTGCTCGCCGCGCATCTGCGCGTGCGGGCCTGTGGTGGCGAGTTGGTACTGGTCGACCCGAGCCCGGTGGTGGCGCGGGTGCTGCGCGTCAGCGGGCTGCACCGCGTGATGGCGATTCTGGAGCCGGCCGCGGCGATCGAGGCCGCGCGTCGCCCGGTGGTCGCGACCACCGACCTGCAACTGGCCGCCTGAGCCCCCGTCCACGAGGTGGGCGCCCGGGGCCGCCGGCGTGGGCCGGCGACCCCGACAATCGGTCAGTTCACGCCGAGCAGGTCGACGACGAAGACCAGCGTCTCGCCCGGCTTGATGACGCCGCCGGCGCCCCGGTCGCCGTACCCCAGGTGCGGCGGGATGATCAGGCGGCGCCGACCGCCGACCCGCATGCCGGCTACGCCCTGGTCCCAGCCGGCGATGACCTGACCGCCGCCGAGCGGAAACTCGAACGCCTGGCCCCGGTTCCAGGACGAGTCGAACTCGCCGCCGGTGGAGTACGACACGCCGACGTAGTGCACGCTGACCAACTGGCCCGGCTCGGCCTGCGGGCCGTCGCCCACGGTGATGTCCTCGATCACGAGGTCGGCCGGCGGTGCACCCTCGGTCGGACCAACCTCGGGCTTGCCCGACTGGGCGCCTGCTGCCTGGTTCATGCGGGGATCTCCTGCCGTTGTTGGGTGATGTGTCCGGTCACCGTCGATCCTGCCGGATCATCCCTCACCGATGTCCGGCGGACCCGCAACCTGCTCTGCGGCCCATCCTCCGGTCGTGCACCGACGGCGCCGGTGGTGCCGCGGGCCCGGGCGGTGGGGCGATGTAGTGGCGGGCGTCACCGGTGCTGGTGACGCCCGCCGAGGGGGTGTGCGGTGCTCACCGCAGCCAGGGCATCCGCCGGACGATCGGCAGCGTCGCCCACACCCGGCCGAGGCCCCAGGTGTCACCGGCGTTGACCAGCGCCAGGACCGCAAGCACCGCCGCGTAGATCAGGTGGTCGTCCATGAAGGGGTTGTTCTCCGGAGGCAGGACGGCGGCCCACATCAGGACCAGCAGCAGCCCACCGGCCACGGCGGCGACCCGCATGCCGATGCCGAGCAGCAGCGCGACACCGATCCCGACCAGGCCGACCATGAAGAGCCAGTCCGCCCAGGCGGCGCCGGCGATCCCGGTATAGAGATCCTTGAACGGGCCGGTCACGCCGAAGGTCAGGAATCCCTTGGTGGGGCTACCCCCGTTGATCCAGGCGTTCTTCGACTCGGTGGCCATCCCGAGGCCGAACATCTTGTCGACGAAGGCCCAGAGGAAGATCCAGCCGAGTGCCAGCCGGGTGCCGGCCAGGATGTACCGGACGGCCCGCTGGTGAGCGGTGCCGGCCTTCGGTGCGGTGTTCTCGGCGGTGACCCGCTCGATCGTCGCGGTCATGGTCCCCACGTCCTTTCTCAGCTTCGCACCGCGCTTCCCGGTGGCATCTTCAGTGGACGCCCATGGCGGTCTCGGCGGCAGGGCCGACAGACCGCAACCGCTCGGGACGTTCGACCTCCTCGGGTCCGCAGGCGCCGCTGTGCTCGTCGGTAGGTGCGAGATCGTCGTCGTGGGGCCCGCCCCGACTTCGGTGGACCGCCCGATGCCAGGTCGCCGATTCACCTAGGCTCGGAAGGGGACGGCCGGCCTGGTGACGGGCGGTGCACCGTGGTCGATGCGGAGGGCGTCGGTGGCTGAGGCGACGGTCGCGGTCCCGCTGTGGGCCTGGGCGGCGGTCGGCGCGGTGATCGCGGTGTTGCTCGCCGTGGATGTGCTCCTGCACCGGGACAACCACGTCATCGAGCTCCGCGAGGCGCTGCTGTGGAGCGCCGTCTGGATCGGCGCGGGTCTGCTGTTCGGGTTGGCCGTCTGGTGGGGGCTCGGCGGTGACCCGGCCATCGTTTACTTCTCCGGCTACCTGCTGGAGAAGGCGCTCTCGGTGGACAACGTGTTCGTCTTCGCGCTGCTCTTCGGCTACTTCCAGGTGCCGCCCGGCTATCAGCACAAGGTGCTGTTCTGGGGTGTCGTGGGGGCACTCGTCTTCCGGCTGCTGTTCATCTTCGCCGGTGCCGAGCTGTTGGACCGGCTCACCTGGGCCGGTTTCGTGCTGGGCGCGTTCCTGATCTGGACCGGCTGGCGGCTGGCCGTCCGCGGGAAGCCGGACGTCGACCCGGAACGCAACGTCGTGGTCCGGCTGTTCCGGCGGCTGGTGCCCACCGACGCCCGCTACCACGGCGACCGGTTCACCGCCCGGGTGGGCGGCCGACGGGTGGCGACGTTGCTGCTGGTGGCGTTGGTCGCCATCGAGGCCACCGACGTGGTCTTCGCCATCGACTCGGTGGCGGCGATCCTCGCCATCACCACGAGCACCTTCCTGGTCTGGACGGCCACCGCGTTCGCCGTCCTGGGGCTGCGCAGCCTCTACTTCTGCCTCGCCGGCCTGCTGCGGCATTTCGGCTACCTGCGGTACGGGTTGGCACTGCTGCTGGCCTTCGCCGGGCTGAAGCTGATTCTCGCCGAGACGCCGGTGGGCAAGCTGCCGGTCTGGTTGACGCTCGCCGTGGTGGTGGTCACCCTGGCGGTTTCCATCGCCGCCAGCACCGTAGCCGCCCGCCGCCGACCCAACGGCTGAGCCGCCGGGTCAGTCGACCAGCACCGGCCGGGACAACTGGTCGGCGAGCAGCGCGGGCGCCTCGGCCAGGGACGGGCCGTACCAGGTGAGGTGCCGCCCGGAGAGCAGGGCGCACGGTACGCCGGGGAACGCCTCCGGCCCGTCGTCGGCGGTGAACAGGTACGGCTCGTCGGGCAGCACCACCAGGTCGGGCTCTTTTTCGCGCAGCTCGGTGAGGGCCGGGCGGGGATAGCGCTCGGGGTGCTCGTCGTAGGCGTTGACCACGCCGAGGCGGCGCAGCACGTCGCCGGCGAACGTGTCGCCGCCGAGCACCACCCACGGCCGACGCCAGACCGGCACCACCGCGCGGCGGGTCGGTGTGAGCCGGGGTGGCGTCTCCCACGCCCGCCGTGCGGCCCGCAGCCAGGCCGGCTCCGTCGGCGCGCCCAGTTCGGTCAGCAGGTCGCCCAGCTCCGTCAACGCGCCGGGAACGGTCCGCGGATAGGTGACCCGCACCGGTACGCCGGCCGCCCGCAGCGCCTCCGCGTCGGCCCGGCGGTTCTCCTCCACGTTCAGCAGCACCAGGTCCGGCCGCAGCGCGCGCACCCGGTCCAGGTCGGGGTACTTGCTGCCGCCGACCCGGGCCACGTCGAGCCCGGCCGGGTGGCTGCACCAGTCGGTGGCCCCGACCAGCACTCCCGGCAGGGTCAGCGCCACCGCCTCGGTCAGTGACGGCACCAGCGACACCACCCGCATCCGCGTATCCCCCCGTTCGCCGCCAGCACCGATCATGCCCCTCGGGCCGGCGCTGGGTCAGAGGTGGCCGGGCTCGATGCGGGCCGTCACGTCGAGGTGTGCGGGTTGGCAGTCGGTCGTCGCCGCGAATCGACGGACCGCGGCGCGAACGTGCTCGCGTACGCCAGCGGTCGGCGCGTCGGCGGTGAGGTCCACCCGGATCCACACGTCGGGGTGCGGTGGCGCGCCGGTGAGCACCACCCGGGCCCGGCGTACCCCGGGGTTCCCGGTCAGGTCGCGCACCAGCGCGTCGGCGAGCACGTCGGCGGCCAGCCGGGTCCGGCCCGGCCGGCGTCCGGGGTGGCTCAGGGTGCCGCGCAGCGTGCCGCCCGGGCCCCGCAGCTCCCGGGCCAGCAGACGCTGCCCGGCCAGCGCGAACAGCGCCCCGGCGACGGCCGCGGCCAGGGTGCTCCACGGGGCGGCCAGCCGCCACCGTTCGACAAGTTCGGCGCTGAGCAGCACCGACGCCGGGTCGACTCCGGGCAGCGTGCCGAGGCTGGCCGCCAGCGCTGCCGCGCCGCCCGCCACCAGCAGCAGCGCGATGATGGTCCACAACAGTCGGTGCCCGGCGTTGGTCACGCCGGCCGCCGCCGAGGCAGCAGCCGGACGTCGATCCGGGCGGGGCGGGGCGCGGTGAGCCGGTGCAACTCCTGGTGCACGGCGAACTCGATCTCCACCCGGGCCGCCGGGTCGCCGGTCGCGCGGACCCGGGGACGCCACTGGCCGCCGCGCCGTCGGACCCGGACCCGGGCGCGGCGAATGCCCGGCACCGCGCTGACGGCGTCAGCGAGCCGCCGCTCCACACAGCGCCGGTGCAGGTACCAGCCGTCGCGTTCGTCGGCTCGCAGGCGGATCGGTGTCCAGCGGCGCAGCTGGGCGACGAGGATGGCCAGTCCCAGCAGCAGCGTCCCGCCGGCCACGGCCCGGACCGTGGGGTCGTGCCACCGGGTGCCGCTCAGCGCGTCGAACCAGCCGGTGGTGTCGAGCGGCGTCGGGCGGTGCACTGTGAGCAGCAACGCCTGGACGGCCACCGCCGCGCCACCGATGAGCAGGGCGGTGGCCAGCAGCAACGAGGCGACCCGGTTGGCGGTGCGCATCTCAGCCGTCCTCGGGTGCCGCGGCGCCGGCTCCGGGCCCGTCGACGCCGGGGACGAGCAGGTCGTCCACGGTGACGGTCACCACCGCCACGGTGAGCCCGGTCTGGGCGGCCACCCGGTCGGCGACCACCGCCCGAACCGTTTCGGCGATCGTCGGCACGCTGTGGCCGTACCAGGTGATGAGGTGCAGGTCGAGTCCGACGGACCGGTCGTCCAAGCGGACCGCCGCCGGGCGGACGACGGACACGCCCGGTACGAGGCTGGCCGCCTGCACCGCGATCCGCGCGACGTCCGTCGCGTCGCCCGGTCGGCGCTCCGAACCGGTGGTTCCGGTGGCCAGGCCGGTACCGGGGTTCGTCCCCGTGGACGGGCGGGTGGTCATCGGCGTCGCCGAGCGTCGGCGCGGCGGTCGCCGAGACCGGTCAGCGCGAGGTCGCCGTCGAGCACCCGGACGACCAGCCATCCGAGCAGGCCGGCGAGCACGGCGAGGGCGGCCACGCCGACGCCGGCGAGTGCCCAGACCGCCACGGCGAGGAACCCGGCGAGGAAGCCGAACTGCTGTCGCGACATGGTCACCTCCGGACCGGTCGGGTACCGGCGGTCGCTGGATACACCCGGGGGCCATCCCTGGAACGTCGACGCTGCTGTGATCCCGGTCACACTAGAAGTCGGTGGCCCATGATCGACCACCTAGACTCGGCCCGGCTCGACCGACCGGCGGATGGATCAGGCAGATGACGAGCATCGGGAGCGACGACCGCGGTTGGCTGCGGACGATGCCCGCCGAGGCGGGGCGCGACGCGCTGCCCAGCCGCGCCGGCCACCGGGTCCTGTCGGCACGCCGGCTCAGTGATCTGGTCCAGGGCCGCCCACCCGGTGTCACCGGCAGCCAGTGGACCTCGGCAAGTCGTGCCAGCTTCGACTTCGTGGTCTACGCCGCCGACACCGGCCGCCCGATCGTCGCCGTGGAGATCGGCGCAGTGCCGTCCGCGGGATCAGCGGAACAACGCGTGGAGCGACTCAAGGACGCGGTGAGCGCGGCCGCCGGCCTGCCCGTGCTGCGGATCGGTTCGCCGACGTTGCGGGCCGCCGACCACGGCCGCCGCCTGGTCGAGTACGTGATCGACGCGCGCGCCTACGCCGCGGGCGGTGCCGGGTCCACCGCCGCCGGGCCCGAACCGGCGCCGGTGGGCTTCCGGGACATCCTGGGCCGGCTGCCGGACGGGCGTACCGGGCCGGTCAACGACCTCGGCGCGCTGACCCGCGCGGC
This sequence comes from Micromonospora ureilytica, assembly GCF_015751765.1. Lineage (NCBI taxonomy): Bacteria > Bacillati > Actinomycetota > Actinomycetes > Micromonosporales > Micromonosporaceae > Micromonospora > Micromonospora ureilytica. The sequence continues at coordinate 2,318,988 of NZ_JADOTX010000001.1, read as the reverse complement.
GGCGGTGGAGGCGTACGTGGCCGGGCAGGTGGCCGACCCGATCGTGCGAGGGCTGCACGTGCGCTGGGTGGACGGGCCGGCGCAGGGGTGGAGTTGGGTGCAGGTACGCCCCGACGCGTGCCTCATCGAACGCGTCTCGGTGACCGAACACCGTTTCTCCTGCGGTATCGACGCGGCCCGGCTTGCCGAGGATCTCGCCGCCGTCGCCGTGGGGGATCGACTGCGGGAGAACGCGGTCGCGGACCTGCTGCCGCGGGCCGAGTGGACCGCGCAGATCGTCGCGCTGAGCCAGCGCCGTCACGAACTGGTCGGCGGGTTCGCCTTCGACCACCTCTGCGCCGACTGACCGGCGCCCGTTTCACCTGCTGATCCCCGCTCCGCGCCGGCTCCGCGTCGGGTCGCGGCAATTTCCTGTACGTCTGTTGAACCTTCCCGGCCGCCACCCCGTACTCCTGCGCGAATGAACAGGATCTCCCCATCCGCGTCCACCGGGCGCGGGAGACGGTGCGGAAAGGGCATCGTCGGCCATCGACGCATTACCGGGTAGGTCACGGTGGGTCACCCGCCGCGGCGTGCCAACACACATCCGTCGGTCCGCCGAGGGCAGAAATCCACTACCGGATCGAGAAGGAGAGCAATTCGATGCGCAGGTCCACTCGGGCGCGCCGGCCTTCCGGCAACGCGCGGAGCAAGCGTCTGCTGGCAGTTGTCGGCACGCTCGCGGTCTTCGGCGGAGTTGTCGCCGTGACTCAGATTTCGTCGGCCCAGGACCGGCGGACAAATAAGCCACGTCCGGCTTCCGGGCAGTGCGTGGAGCCGAGCCCGGGCGCGACCGCGCCAACTGGCGGCGGCTCGACCAGCCGGACCTGGCAGAACGGTCGGTGGGTGCGCAACCACTGGGGTGACGGACAGCAGTCGGTTCCCGAGTGCGAGGACGGCAAGGACGGCACTGTCGGCACCGGCACGGCCATCGCCTGTCCGGATGTTGCGGCCAAACTGCCGCAGGTGCCGGACCGGGCGCGGGCCGAGGTGGACCGCAACCTCGCCCAGTTGCAGACCCAGATCGCCGAGGCGGATCGTCGACTGGCCGCCGAGGGCAACAAGGGTGAGGCGTTCATCCGCAGCGCCATCCTGCAGCCGCTTGCCGGCAAGCGGCGCGCCGTGCTGGACCGGATCACGACCGCCATCGACCGGGTCGGACCCCGGCCGCAGGGCCTCGCGCAGCTGGCCGAGTGCCAGGTGCAGCCCACCGGCAACAACGGTGGCGGTAGCACGCCCACCACGACGCCCACCACGACGCCCGGTGGCGGGAACAACGGTGGCGGCAACAACGGTGGCGGCACCGAGCCCGGCGCCGGGCTCGGCGTGCTCGCCAACGACTGCGACGAGAGCCGGCTCCAACCGCACGACGGCTTCCAGAGGGGCGACCGCTGCGTCAGCACCGAGTTCGGTGAGGTCGGCGCCGCAGCCAACAACCCGTCGCTGCTGATCACCCAGTTCCCCGACCAGGTCGGCCAGAACCAGCCCTTCACCCTGCGGGTCAGCACCCGCAACCTGGTCCGGGACCGCTTCCTGGCCGCCGGTCAGGGTGGCTACTACGTGGAGAGCTCGCTGCTCAACGACCAGGGCCTGGTCCGCGGTCACTTCCACACCGCCTGCCGGATGCTGGACAGCCTGACCGCTCCGCCGGAGCCGCAGGAGGTGCCCGCGTTCTTCGTCGCGACCGAGGACGGCCGCGGTGGCGCCCAGGCCGACGAGGTGACGATCCAGATTCCGGGCCTGCCGGAGTCGGGTACCGCCCAGTGCTCCGTCTGGGCCGGTGACGGCTCGCACCGCCTGCCGATGATGGAGCGGGCCAACCAGACCCCCGCCTTCGACTCGGTGCGCATCGACGTCAACTGACCTGACGTACCAACGGCGGCCGGCCACCCGGGGCGACAACCCGGGGTGGCCGGCCGTCGCTCACTTCAGGTGTCCGGACAAACGGCGGGGCCCCGCCGTTTCCGGCGGGGCCCCGTCGTCGAGTCGCGTCAGCGGCTCTTGTACGCCTCGACGACCTCAACCGGGATCCGGCCCCGCTCGGAAATCTTGTAGCCGTTCTTGACGGCCCATTCCCGGATGGCCCGGTTCTGCTCCCGATCCATTCCCGCGCCAGCGGGTCGCCCCGGCCGCCGGACCGAACGGGCGCTCTCCACCGGGCCGCGCCCGATCCGCCGGCCCGCATTGATGTAAGGGTCGAGCGCCTTGCGCAGGACGCCGGCATTCTCGTCGGAGACATCGATCGTGTAGGCCACGCCGTCGAGACTGAACTCGACCGTCCGGTCGGCCTTCCCACCGTCGAGGTCGTCGGTCAGGACCGTGATTACTTTTCTCGCCATTGCCGATTACTCCCTGTGTGCGGCGGGATGTGTCCAAAGTCTGACCTATCACCCCGGTAATCCGCAACAATATGCCTTCCATTCATTCGGCGCGTCGCGATTCCGTTACCGAGCAAAACCGTGAATCGGTCCGATGGCGAGGCTTCATTCCCCGAGGATGCCGCTGTGACCGGCGACGGCGGCCGCCTCGGCCCGGTTCGAGACCCGCAACTTGCGCAGCAACGCGGCGGTCATGCGTTTCACCGTCCGTTCGGAGACGTGCAGTTCTTCGGCGATGTCGACGGTGCTGCGGCCGGCGGCGATCGCCCGCAGCAGTCGCCGTTCCTCGCCGTCCAGGTCGACGGGGGCGGAGCGCGTGGGCCGCAGCATGGCGCGCAGCAGTTCGGCCGGCAGCACCGCCCAGCCGTCGAGGATGGCCAGCAGCGGGGGAAGCAGTTCCTCCGGTTCGCTGGTCTTCGGCAGGAACCCCTCGGCGCCGGCCCGCAGCGCCTCCACCGCCGACGCGGGGTCGGCGAAACCGGACATCGCGACCACTCGTACCCGTGGTGTGGTCCGCCGGATCGCGGCCACCGCTCGGATGCCGCCGGGCGGTGGCATGTGCAGGTCGACCAGGGCCAGGTCGGGGCGGCAGTTGCTGACCAGCGCCGCCGCCGCGGCGGCGTCGCCGGTCGAGGCGACCACCTCGGCGCGGCCGTTCGTGGTGATCGGGAGCAGCAACTCCAGGCCGCGGACGAAAAGGGGGTGATCGTCCACGACGACGAGTCGCAAGGTGGAGGCTCCCGGCATGTCTGGGCCGTTCCCCAGCGGGTACCGATCATGCGGGTTCGCACCGAACAAGAGGAGTTGGGTGGATGCGTGTGCGGCACGGTTTGCGGCACCTGCTGAGAGGGTTGCGCCACCTCGAGCCGGCGCCCGGCGAGAGGCGCCCGACGGAGGCCGACTCGGAGTTGCTGCTGCGGGTGTTGTGCCACGAGTTCCGGACCCCGATCAGCACCCTGACCTCGCTGACTCGCGCGCTGGCCGACGAGCGACGCGAGCTGACCAGCGACGACCGGCGGGCGATCAGTGAGCTGGCCCGCGACCAGGCCGCCCACCTGCAGAGCCTGCTGCGCGACGCGACCGCCGGCGCCGGTGTGCTGACGCTGCCCCCGCAGCCGGAGCCGGCCGTTGCGCTGGCGGGCATCCTGCGGGAGGCCGCCGCGCTGGTGCCGGTCGGCCGTCGGCGCGCACGGGCCACCCGCCGGGCGGCCTCCTGCCCGGTGCCGGCCGGACGAACTCGACAGGTGCTGGTCAACCTGGTGGAGAACGCGTTGCGGCACGGGCCACCGGACGGACAGGTAGGGCTCTACGCCACAGTGCGCGGCCCCGACGTGAGCATCCTGGTCACCGACGAGGGTCGGGTCGATGACGCGTTGCTGGTCGCGCTGCGGCGTCCGGCGCCGGCCGTCGGGATGTCCGGCCTGGGCCTGTGGATCGTGCGGCAGCTCGTCGCGACGGACGGGGGAGCGTTGCGGGCACACCGGCTGCGGCCCCGTGGAGTGGCGCTCGAGGTGGTGCTGCCGAAGGCTCGCCCGCTGCGCTGACCCGGGCGGGACACCGGTTGGCCCGCGCGGGTCACCGGGGCGGGAACGGCCTCGCTACCTGTTTCTGGTGCCGAGGAGGTTGGATGTTCAGCCACGTCAAGGATCTGCAGTTCGAGGCCAGACCGGACGGCCCGGACGCGGCGTTCGCCCGCCGGTTGCAGGAGGTGCTGGGCGGCAAGTGGGGCGAGATGACCGTCGCCAACCAGTATCTCTTCCAGGGTTGGAACTGCCGGCTGCCCGGCAAGTACAAGGACCTGTTGCTCGACGTCGGCACCGAGGAGATGGGCCACGTCGAGATGATCGTCACGATGATCACCCGGCTGTTGGACAACGCGCCGCTGTCGCTGACCGAGGGGATCGCGGAGGACCCCGGAGGTGCCGCGACGTACGCCGGCGAGAACCCGGCGCACTTCATCCACGGTGGTGGTGGCGCCCTGCCCACCGACTCCAACGGAGTGCCCTGGAGCGGCGCGTTCGTCACCGCCAGCGGCAACCTGTTGGCCGATTTCCAGCTCAACGTCACCGCCGAGGCGCAGGGTCGGCTCCAGGTCGCCCGGTTGTTCCACATGACCGACGACCCGGGCGTCAAGCAGATGCTGCGCTTCCTGCTGGCCCGCGACACGATGCACCAGAACATGTGGCTGGCGGCGATCGAGCAGCTCAAGGAGGACGGGTTGGAGGAGATGCCGGTGCCGGAGGCGTTCCCCGACTCGGGCGAGTTCGCCGAGGAGTACGGCTACACCTACCTGGGTTTCTCCTCGGGCACCGACGCTGCCCAGGGGCGCTGGGCGTCCGGGCCCTCGCCGGACGGCAAGGGCGAGTTCCGGTACGACGACAACCCGCGGGCGAACGCGCCGGAACCGGTGCTGCCCCCGGGTGACCCCCGCCTGTACGGCACCAACCCAGTGGTCTAGGTCACATGCCGGAACAAGGGGAACGCTTTGTTACTTGAGTGAGACACGCTCAACTCAACGCGAGGTGTTCGATGGCAACTCTTCCGGTACTTCCCCTGACCGACGCCGTACTGCTGCCCGGCATGGTCATCCCGGTGACCCTCGACCCCACCACCCAGGCCGCGATCGACGCGGCACGGGCGACCGGCGACCGCAAGCTGCTGGCCGTGCCGCGCATCGACGGCGAGTACGGGCCGGTCGGCGTGGTCGCCACCATCGAGAAGGTCGGCCGGCTCCCCGAGGGTGAGCCCGCCGCCGTCATCCGTGGCCTGTCCCGGGCCCGCATCGGCTCCGGCGTGCCCGGCCCCGGCGCCGCCCTCTGGGTCGAGGCGACCGAACTCGACGAACCCGCCTACGCCGGTCGGGCCCGGGAACTGGCCCGCGAGTACCGCGCCCTGGTGACCTCCGTGCTCCAACAGCGGGGCGCCTGGCAGGTCATCGACGCGGTGGAGCGGATGACCGACCTCTCCGAGCTGGCCGATTCGGCCGGCTACGCGCCCTGGCTGACGCTGGAGCAGAAGACCGAACTGCTCGCCGCGCCGGACGTCACCGCCCGGCTGGAGCTGCTGGTCGGCTGGGTGAAGGACTACCTGGCCGAGCAGGAGGTCACCGAGCAGATCAACAGTGACGTCCGCGAGGGGCTGGAGAAGTCCCAGCGCGAGTTCCTGCTGCGTCAGCAGCTGGCCGCCATCCGCAAGGAACTGGGCGAGGACGAGCCGGACGGCTCCGCCGACTACCGGTCCCGGGTCGAGTCCGCCGAGCTGCCCGAGAAGGTGCGCGAGGCGGCCATGCGCGAGGTCGGCAAGCTGGAGCGGGCCAGTGACGCCTCCCCGGAGGCGGGCTGGATCCGTACCTGGCTGGACACCGTGCTCGAGATGCCGTGGGGCACGCGTACCGAGGACAACACCGACCTGGCCGCGGCCCGCGCGGTGCTCGACGCCGACCACGCCGGCCTGGCCGACGTGAAGGACCGCATCCTGGAGTACCTGGCGGTGCGCAACCGGCGGGCCGAGCGCAACCTCGGTGTGGTCGGCGGTCGCGGATCCGGCGCGGTGCTCGCCCTCGCCGGTCCTCCCGGGGTGGGCAAGACCAGCCTCGGCGAGTCCGTGGCGCGAGCGCTCGGGCGCAACTTCGTCCGGGTCTCGCTCGGCGGCGTCCGCGACGAGGCGGAGATCCGCGGGCACCGGCGCACCTACGTGGGGGCGCTGCCCGGTCGGATCGTCCGCGCGTTGCGCGAGGCCGGTTCGATGAACCCGGTCGTGCTCCTCGACGAGGTGGACAAGCTGGCCGCCGGCTACGCCGGTGACCCGGCCGCCGCCCTGCTGGAGGTGCTCGACCCGGCCCAGAACCACACCTTCCGGGATCACTACCTGGAGGTCGACCTCGACCTGTCCGACGTGCTCTTCCTGGCCACCGCCAACGTGGTGGAGTCCATCCCCGGCCCCCTGCTGGACCGGATGGAGCTGGTCACCCTGGACGGGTACACCGAGGACGAGAAGGTCGCCATCGCCCGCGACCACCTGCTGCCCCGGCAGCGGGAGCGGGCCGGGTTGACCGCCGACGAGGTCGGCGTCGCCGACGAGGCGCTCGGGCTGATCGCGGGGGAGTACACCCGGGAGGCCGGCGTCCGGCAGCTCGAGCGCGCCCTGGCCAAGATCCTGCGCAAGGTGGCGGTGACGCTGGCGACGGACCCGACGCCGGTACGCGTCGGCACCGACAACCTCGCCGGCTACCTGGGTCGGCCGAAGTTCACCCCGGAATCGGCCGAGCGCACCGCCGTGCCCGGCGTGGCCACCGGCCTGGCCGTCACGGGCGCCGGCGGGGACGTGCTCTTCATCGAGGCGACAAGCATGGAGGGGGAGCCGGGGCTGACCCTGACCGGCCAGCTCGGTGACGTGATGAAGGAGTCGGCTCACATCGCGCTCTCCTACCTGCGCTCCAACGGGCGGCGCTTCGGCATCGACCCGAACGCTCTCGCGGGACGCCGGATCCACGTCCACTTCCCGGCGGGCGCGGTGCCCAAGGACGGTCCGAGCGCCGGCATCACCATGGTCACGGCCCTGGCGTCGCTGGTCACCGGTCGCCCGGTCCGCCCCGAGTTCGGGATGACCGGTGAGGTGACGCTCTCCGGTCGGGTGCTGCCGATCGGTGGGGTGAAGCAGAAGCTGCTCGCCGCGCACCGAGCCGGCCTCACCGAGGTGATCATCCCGGCCCGCAACGAGCCCGACCTGGACGACCTGCCGACCGAGGTGCGCGAGGCGCTGACCGTGCACACCCTGGCCGACGTGGCCGACGTGCTCGCCCTGGCGCTGCGCCCGGCCGACGTGAAGACGCTGGACGGTCCGGCGCTCTTCGCGGTCTGACGCTCCGACCAAAGGACCCCCGCCGTCATCGGAGACGGCGGGGGTCCTTTGGTACGTGGGTGAGGTCTACTGTCTCGCTTGAATCCTCAACTACCTCTTCGCCGCGAGGCGTCCCCCCGGAGGAACCCCCGTGAACCTGGTGCTCTGGATCATCCAGATCCTGCTCGCCGTCGTCTTCGCCGGCGTCGGCTTCGCCAAACTGACCCAGCCCAAGGACAAGTTGCGCGAACTGATGCGGTGGGTGGACCCGGTCCCGCCGACCCAGGTCAAGGCACTCGGTACCGTCGAGCTGCTGGCCGCCCTCGGGCTGGTGCTGCCCCCACTCACCGACATCGCCACAGTGCTCACCCCGATCGCCGCCCTCGGGCTGGTCATCGTCATGGTCGGCGGCATCCTCGTGCACCTGCGCGACAGGAAGAAGCAGGACACCGCGGAGGGGCGTCGCACCGAGATCCAGGGCGCGATCACCTGCGCGGTGCTGCTCCTGCTCGCCGCCGTGGTGGCGTGGGGCCGCTTCGGCCCGTACTCCTTCTGAGGTTTGACGCCGGCGACCGTCGTACTCCGGCGGTCGCCGGCGGCGTACTCAGGCCGGCGGTCGCCGGCGGCGTGCTCAGCGCTCGTCGCCGCCGCGGTCCCGGCGCACGGTGGCCTTGCGGCCCTTGATCGTGCTGGAGCGCAACCCGGAGATGACCTCGTCGGCCACCCCCTGCGGCACCTCCACCAGCGAGAACCGGTCGGCGATCTCGATCGAACCGATGTCCCGGCCGCGGATGCCCGTCTCCCCGGTGATCGCGCCGACCAGATCCTGCGGGCGCACCCCGGCACGTCGACCCAGGCCGACGAAGACCTGGACGGTGTTGCCACCGCCGGAGCGTGGCCGGCCACCGCCCCGCCGATCGCCGCCCCGGCCACCGGCCTCCGGCCGACCCTCGCGCGGCCCCCGGACCGGAACCTGCGGGATCTCCTGCTCGTCGTCGGAACCCGGCGACGTCACCTCGTGGGCCAGCTTCACGGCGGCGAGGGCGACCTCCATCAGGTCGAACTCGTCGGTCAACGTCTCCACGATCACCCGGAACGGGTCGAGGTCGTCCTCCAGCAGACTCTCGCGCAGGGCCGCCTGGGTCATCTCCAACCGCCGGGTACGCATGTCCGCCACGGTGGGGATCTTGTCGATGGTGATCCGCTGGCCGGTCACCCGCTCGATGGTCTTGAGCATCCGGTGCTCACGCGGCTCGGCGAGGGTGATCGCCACGCCCTCGCGGCCAGCCCGACCCACCCGACCGATCCGGTGCACGTACGACTCCGGGGCGGACGGCACGTCGTAGTTGACGACGTGGGTCAGCTGCTCGACGTCCAGCCCACGGGCCGCCACGTCCGTGGCCACCAGCAGGTCGGCGGTGCCCGCCCGCAGCCGGCCCATGACCCGGTCGCGCTGCTCCTGGCTCATGCCACCGTGCAGCGCCTCGGAGCGGTAGCCCCGACCGTTCATCGTCTCGGTCAACCGGTCGACCTCTTCCCGGCTGCGGCAGAACACGATCGCCGCGGTCGGGGACTCCACGTCCAACACCCGACCCAGCGCGGCCGGCTTGTGCGCCCGGGTCACGATGTACGCGCTCTGCCGCACCCGGGGCGCCTCACCCGCGACCGTCTGCTCGCGGCCGATCTCGATCCGGACCGGTTCCCGCAGGTGCTGGCGGGCCATCCCGTCGATGCGCGACGGCATGGTGGCCGAGAAGAGCACCGTCTGACGCTGCGCCGGAGCGTGCTCCAGGATCGCCTCGATGTCCTCGGCGAAGCCCATGTCGAGCATCTCGTCGGCCTCGTCGAGCACGACCGTCGCCAACCCACCGAGGCGCAGGGTGCCCCGGGCGATGTGATCGAGGGCCCGCCCCGGGGTGGCCACCACCACGTCGACGCCGCTGTCCAGTGCCCGCAGCTGCCGCCCGATCGGCTGCCCACCGTAGATCGGCAGCACCCGCGCGCCCAGGTCCTTGCCGTAGCGGTGGAACGCCTCGGAGACCTGCACCGCCAGCTCCCGGGTCGGCACCAGCACCAGCGCCACCGGGTCGCCGCCCTGGCGGTGGGGCGTCATGAGGTTCAGCAACGGCAGCGCGAACGCGGCCGTCTTGCCGGTGCCGGTGGCCGCCTGACCCAGCAGGTCTCGACCCTCCAGGAGCGGTGGGATAGCCTCCCGCTGGATGGGGGTCGGCTCCTCGTACCCGAGGGCGGCGAGCGCGCCCAACAGCTCGGCGCGCAGCCCGAGCTCGGTGAAGGCGCTCACCTCGTCGGTGCCGTCGGGCGTGGCGTCAATCGGTGCGTCGTGCTGTGCAGGTGCGGAACTCATGTGCCAAGCCTTTCATCACGCCGTCCGGGCCGTTGCGGCGACCGCCACAAGAGCTGTCCCCGGGCTCGTGCTGCGGCTGTTCCATGATCCCGGTGGCGGCCTCGGTCAGGCGTCGGTGGTCAGGATGGCCAGCACCATCACCGCGGCGAGGGCCACGTCGAGCACCACGCAGAACTCGGCGTAGCTACGCGGCACCACCCGGCGGTTGCGGTGGTGCGCCACGTCCCAGCCGGCGTGCGCCAACCACCCGAACGCCACCAGCCAGTCCGCGGTCCGCCCGCCGGCCAGCACCGCGCCCACCGTCAGGGCGACCCAGACGGCCAGACCGACGAGTTGGGCGGCGAGCACGCCCCGCCCGCCCAGCGTGCGGCGGGCCATGCCGATCACCAGGTAGCCGCCGGGCAGCACCAGCATCGTCCACGGGCTGAGCACGCTCGGGTCGACCCACATGTCCACGGTCAGCAGCAGCGCCAACACGGCCGGCCAGCGGTGGGCGAGCGCCACCACGACCCGGTGTCGGCGTACCGGCGCCGACGGCTGGTGTCGGTGCCGGAGAGCCACCAGCACCATCGCGGGAATCATCAGCAGGTGACCGCCGAGCAGCAGCGCGTCGGCGTCGATCAGGCCGACCCGAAACGGCACGAACAGCAGCAGGAACGGGACGTACATCGCGGCGGCCATCTCACCGACCGCGTGCCAGCGGTGCGCCCGGTAACGCATCGCCACCGTCATCCCGACGGTCATGTTCGTGGCCATCACCAGTGCGGCGACCTCCGGCCGGGCCAGCGACTCGCCGACGCCCAGAGCGGTGCCGGCCAGCTCCCACAACGGCCCGAGCAGCAGCATCCCGGCGACCATCGCCAGGGCCATCTCGCCCAGGTGCCACAGCAGCCGCCGCCTGCTGCTGGCCGGTGCCGCGCCCGGGGGCGCCGGGTCGTCGGTGGGTAGGGGAGTGGGTGACGGTACGGCGGTGGCGCTGTCCGCGTACATCCGGGTGTTTTCCATGCCTCGACCCTGCCGGTGCCCCCGGTGTGGCCGGCAGACCCGTTCGTCACGGGAAAACCGTGCGGACCGCACGGCCCGACCGTGACGGTTCGCAGGGGTGGGGCATGCGCGGGACGGTCCTAGGATCGGTGCGTGGCGAGCGAGGCGGTGACTCCCCGGGCGGACCGCCGGCTGCGCCGCGCCCGGCAGGCGACACTGGTGTCGTTGGCCACCGGCGTCTGGGCGAGCGTCCTGCTACCGGCGGTCGGCCTGACCCGCGAGCCCGACCCGGGCCGGGTGGCGCTCGGCGCGGTCGGCATCCTCGCCTTCGTGATCGCCCAGACCGGCGTCCTGTACGCGGCCGTGACGCCGTGGCTCGACAGGCGCTGGCGGCGTCGGGCCGAGCTGAGCCTGGTCGTGGTGGCGGTGCTGACCGTCCCGCTGGTGGGTCCGGTGGCGGCCGGCAGGTGGCCGACCTGGGCCTGGCTCGGTGCGGCGCTGATCGGCATGACGCCGCTGCTGGTGCGGTGGCGGGCCGCGCTGGCGGTCGCGGTCGGCGTCCTGGCGGTGGCGGTCGCGGTGGCCTGGTGGACCGGCGGTTCCGTCCCGCGCCACCTCGCCGTGACCGGCGGGATCGGCGTGGCCGTGGCCGCCGTCAACGGGCTCCAGGTCTGGTTCTGGGACCTGCTCGTCGAGGCCCGGCAGGGCCAGGCCGCCCAGGCCCGGCTGGCCGCCGCCGAGGAGCGGCTGCGCTTCGCCCGCGACGTGCACGACGTACTGGGGCACCGCCTCACGGTGATCGCGTTGAAGGCCGAACTCGCCGCCCGGCTCGCCCCGGTCGACCCGGAACGGGCCGGGCGGGAAGCCGCCGAGGTGCAACGGTTGGCCGCCTCCGCGCTGAGCGAGGTACGGGAGACCGTGCACGGCTATCGGGCCGTCGACCTCGACGAACAGCTCACCGCGGTGGTGGGGGTGCTGCGCTCCTGCGGGGTGCGGTGCACGGTTCTGCCACTACCGGCGGACCTGCCGCAGCCCGCCGCCATCGAGCTGGCGGCGGTGCTGCGGGAGGCGAGCACCAACGTGCTGCGGCACAGCCGGGCCGACTGGTGTCGGATCCGCATCGATCGGGAGGATGACGTGGCCAGGATGACGGTGGCCAACGACGGCGCCGACGACAGTGCCCCGGACGCGCACAGCCACGGCCTGCGTGGGCTGGCCGACCGGCTCGCCGCTGCCGGTGGCGAGCTGCGGGTACGCCGGGAGGGCGCGATCTTCACCCTCGAAGCCACAGTGCCGGCGCGGTCGTGATCCGCGTCCTGCTCGCCGACGACGAGGACCTGATCCGGGTCGCCGTCGCCGCGCTGCTCGACCTGGAACCGGACATCGAGGTGGTGGCACACGCCGCCGATGGGCCGGCGGCCGTCACCGCGGCACTGGCGCACCGCCCGGACGTGGCAGTGGTGGACCTGGAGATGCCCGGCCTGGACGGCATCGCGGTAGCCGCCGAGCTGAGCCGGGTCCGACCCGACTGCGCGGTGGTCGTGCTGACCGGACACGGCCGCCCCGGGCACCTGCGCCACGCGTTGACCGCCGGCGCCCGAGGGTTCCTGCCCAAGGGCTCGCCGGGTTGGGCCCTGGCCGACGTGATCCGCCGGGTGCACGCCGGAGGTCGCTACGTCGACCCGTCGCTGGCCGCCGACGCGCTGACCCTGCCCCCGTGCCCGCTGACCCCACGAGAACTGGAGACGCTGCGGCTGGCCGAGGTCGGCGCACCGGTCGCCGTGATCGCCCGCCGGGTGCACCTGTCCACCGGCACCGTGCGCAACCACCTCTCCGCCGCCGTGCAGAAGCTCGGCGCCGCCGACCGGGCCGAGGCCGTCCGCACCGCTCGGGACAACGGCTGGCTCTGACCCGTCAATAAAGACAGTCGAGTCCTCGTCTTCCGATCGACTGCGAAAATGGGCAAATGCCCAGGAAAGTCGCGGCGGGTCCGGTCGACCCGGTGCGGTCCAGCGCCGTCGAGCTGTTCTTCGACCTCGTCTTCATCTTCACCCTCGGCCGCTTGTCGGCGACCCTGGTCGAGGAGCCCAGTCTGCTCGCCGACGCGCAGGCCGTGATCTTCCTGCTGGCCTTCTGGTGGATCTGGTACAACACCAACCTGGCCACCGACAGCCTCGACTGCGAACGGCCCACGGTGCAGATCCTGATCATCTGCGTCATGCTCGGCAGCCTGCTGATGTCCATCAACGTTCCGGACGCCTTCGGTGACCAGGGCTTCGTCTTCGTGAGCGCGTACCTGGGGATCCACCTCGGCCGGACCCTGGTCATGGCCCTCTACCTGCGCGGCACCCCGGCCTGGCGTCGGCCGGTACGGGGAGTCGTCTGGTATTTGATGTCCGCGACGGTCTGGTTCGCCGGGGCGGCGGCCAGCGGCGGCGAAGCCCGAGTCCTGCTGTGGGCATGCGCGCTGGCGATCGACTACTCGGGGCCGGTCCTGGGATGGCCAGTGCCGTGGCTCGGCCGGGCGCGGGCCAACGAGTGGCACCTCTCGGGCGAACACCTGAACGAGCGGTACCGGCAGTTCATCATCCTGGCCCTCGGCGAGACGATCCTGGCCACCGGCAACTTCTACCGGTTATCGACGCGGGACCTGGCGGACACCACAGCATTTCTGCTCACCTTCTGGACGGTGGTCTTCCTCTGGTGGACCTACTTCTATCGCACCACGAGCAGCCTCGCCGTGAAGATCGACACCGCGGTGGACCCGTACCGGCTCAACCTCCGGGCGAGCTACACCCACCTGGTGATGGTGGCGGGCATCCTGCTCACCGGCATCGGAGGCGAACTGATGCTGAAGGAGCCCGACGCGCAGCGGTCGGCCGGCAACGTCGTGGCGATCCTGGTCGGGCCGCTGACCTTCCTCATCGGGCGGATGATCTTCGAGATCTGGGTGTTCGGCCGCCTGACGAGGCACTGCCTCGCGGCCGTGGTGGCGTGCCTGATCCTGAGCCCGGTCGCGGCGCGACTCCCGCCGCTGGCGGTGGGCCTGCTGGGCGCGGCCACCATCACCGTCGTCGCCATCTTCGATCTGACCCACCGCGCCCGGATCGCGGGTGAGGTCAACCCGGTGTCGGCCGGGGACGCTCACCGCCGCCACTCAGCCTGAAGGGTGTGGCTCGGTTCCGATCCGTGGGGGCGGCGTGAACCGTCCGGCTAGCGTAGGCGCGTGCGTACTGTGGAACTGGTCTGCTCACCCGGCCTGGAGGTCGCGGTCCGGGCGGTCTGGGGCCGTCTGGCCGCCGCCGGGTTGCCCAGCCTGGCCCGCAACACCCACCCGACCAACCGGCCGCACCTCACCCTCGCCGCCGTCGACGAGTTCCCGCCGGGAGTCGAGCACCGCCTGGCCGAGCTGTTCGACGCCGCGCTGCCGGTGCCGGTGCCGCTAGACCGGGTCGTCGTCCTCGACGGCAGCGCCCCACTGGTCTGGCTCGTCCGACCCACTCCGGCGCTGACCGCGCTGCACGCCGCCGTCTGGGACGTCCTCGCCGAGGCCGACGGACACCGCCCGTGGCACGCGCCGGAGGTGTGGGTGCCGCACCTGAGCCTGGCCCTGCGGTTCCGCAACGCGGACCTGCGGTTGGCCCGCGCCGTCGCCTGTGGGCAGCGCCCGACGGGCGACTTCGACGCCGCGCGCAGCTACGACGGCACGGACCGGACGGTGACCGCGCTGACCCGGCTCCGCTAGTCTCAGCGCCTCATTGTCCGAGCGGGGGAATCCGGGTGCGGGACGTCGGCTCCCACGAGGATCAGTTCCGCGACGCGGGTGTCCCTGAACAATGCTGTTTCTGCGGCCGACTGTCGCTTGGCCTGGTGGGTCAGGACTTCTTTGGAGAATCGGCCTGCACCCTGACCAGCCGACTGCGACGGTCACCCACCCTAGCCCGCCCGCCTGGTGGCATACGGCCGCAGAACGCCACGCCCGCTGACAAGGTGCCGACCGTCCCAGGTGGCCGAGCCGGGCCTCAGTTGCCGCCCCCACCGCCCCCACCGCCGTCGCCGCCTCCGCCATCGCCCCCACCGCTGAACTCGCCGCCGCCGCCTCCGCCGCCGGCGTAGCCGTGGCGGCCGTCGTTGAAGGGCAGATCGCCGCGAATGCCGGCTGGTTTGGGCCGCTTGCCCGGCCCTGCCAGGTGCTGCAGGCAGACCCGCCCGGAAACCGGGAAGCATTCGCCTCGGCCTCCGCAGTCGGCCAGGTAGCGGTTGCCATCGCGGATGTGCAGTTCCTGGTCCACCCGGAACAACAGAGGAAGGCCGGTCGGGCCGCACCCCTCGTCCCGCCGGCCGTGGCCCAGCGTGGCGAGCAGGAGAGGCCCGCGATTGGCGTCGGTCGTGTCGCCGCTCATCGCGGACATCGGTCGGTGGTGCGTGGAACGCCCGAACGCCGCGTCGCAGAAGGTGGCGTAGTCCTGCGCGTGGAGGGTCAACTCCTGCCACAGGTCGTCCACGACCACCGAGGGCATCGACAGCTTCGCGTTGGGCTGGCGGGCGATGATCCGGAACCACTGCCGGGTCGCGGTTTCGACGAGAACGATGTCGTCGTCGCTGAGGTGGGGATACCGATTTCGTAGGTGCTGACGTCCGCTGGCAGGAAACCGCAGGTCGGACACGGCGTGGAGTCGGCGAGGGGTGCGGTCGCTTCTGAACTTCGTCCAGATCATACGGTGGCTTCCATCCGCCCGGGATGCAGGCGCTAAGGCCTCGACTTGCCGAAGTGGCGCCGCGGCTCCTTCAGAGTAGGGCAGCAGGCAAGCCGATGCGGATCGTCCCGTTAACGTATCCTCCATCAACAACAAACAAATAGACTGCTATAGATCACGAAGGGCGCGATTCCCGGCCGGTCCGAAACTGCCTACCTTGTTCGCCGCGTGCATTCATCCACCATGGATGCGATCCGTCATTTACGGCCGTGGATCGCCTGCCGAGGGCGGTCGACGGGCGGAGGTTCGGTGCGGATCGGGAAGTCCGACGGTGTCCACGATGGATTGTCGACGCGGATCGGAGCGCGTAGCAAACGGACCTAAGCCGTCAAACGCCCAGTGTCTTGACGGAAAGTAATCCTCCCAGGTCGCAGCGCTGATCCGCACGCCCTTCGCCGCCGTCGCTTGACAGTCGATTGACAGTGCTGCAACCTACAGCGGCATATTGACGAGTAGCAGCACACGGGGGTGTGAAGCTGTGACCGTGAACCTGGCGGCGTTCTGCCGTGGCGAGGCGAGATCGGATTTGTTGGGCGAACCGTTCCGACGTGACTTCCGTCCACCCGATTTTCGTCTTCGTTTCTCCTGAATTCTCGTCGACCGATGGGTCGACGAGTACTGCCGTGCCCGTGAAGGGAACGGTGATCACACACGGTTTCGCGTGACCGACGCCGGTCTCGCGGCCCTCGCTTGCCTCGCTCCGCCTCTCAACCCGTCCTCGATCCAGGGGTGACCATGTCCTTCAGCATCCGCCGTCTGCCCGACCCGCGCGGTCGGCTGACCGATCTGCGTGGTCGGCTGACCGATCTGCGTGGTCGGCTACCCCGGCAACGCTCGGTGTTCGGGTCCGGCGCCACCCGGTCGGTCCTGGCGGCCGCCCTGGCCGGTGTGCTGATGCTGAACCTGGGCGGCAGTGGGGTAACCGCGCTGCCGACGGGCGGTGCCCGGGACCGCGACGGTGCCACCTCCACCGGCCACGGCGGCGGCAAGAAGCCGACCCAGGCATGGGGCTCGGCGGCGGGCAAGGCCCACGTCACGTCCGGACGACCCAACCGCGACCTCCCGAAGTCGCAGCGCGCGCAGTACCCGCCGCACAAGCTCGCCGACAAGCCCGCCCCCGGACGCAACAAGGCGTCGGTCGCCACCGCACCCGTCGACGACACCAAGGGCTTCGACAAGCGCACCAGCCGGGAACGACCGGCCGAGCGCGGTGTCGACCAGCGCGTCTTCGACAACGCCGACGGCACCCAGACCACCGAGTTCTCCTCCGCCCCGATCAACTACCGCAAGCCGGACGGCACCTGGGCACCCATCGACCACGCCCTGGTGCCGGCCGCAGACGGGTGGGGGACCACCGCCGACTCGGTAGGTCTGCGCCTCGCCGGTCACGCCGCCGCGAGCCAGTTGGTCCGGCTGAGTTTCGACGGTGACACCGAGTTCGGCTACGGTCTGGCCGAGGCCACCAACGCACCGGGCCGGGTGGACGGGAACGCCGTCACCTACTCCGGCGTACGCCCCGACGTCGACCTGCGTCTGGAGCCCCGGGCCGGTGGTGTGAAGGAAACCCTGGTCCTGCACTCGGCCAAGGCACCCGCGTCGTACGTGTTCCCGCTGAGTCTGCGCAACCTCACCGCGAAGCTGGTCGACGGTCAGGTTGTCCTCAGCGACCGGGACGGACACGCACGGGGGGTGATCCCGCCGGGATACATGGTGGACGCCGGATCGGGCACGGCCGGCCCCGCCACCTCCACCAAGGTCGCGTACGAGCTGGTCACCACGGGTGGGCAGACGGCGCTGAAGGTCACCCCCGACCGGGCGTGGCTGGCCGACCCGGCCCGGCGGTACCCGGTGGAGGTCGACCCGACGGTCGGCCCGCCGGTGGACGCGGTCAAGGCCGACAGCAGCATGTACGTGCACGGTGACCGCTCCGTCGTGGGTAAGGACGAGTTGCTCGTCGGTCGCTCCGCCAATGACAACGCGGCGGCCTACCTCAAGTTCGGTGACCTGGTCAGCCGACTCCAGAACCACACCATCCACGGCGCGGCGCTCTCTGCGGTCAACTTCGACGCCGGCTCCTGCAAGGCACGAGCGGTCACCGTCCACCCGGTCACCGGGTCGTGGTCGGCCGGCACCGGCTACTCGTACCCGGGTCCGTCGGTGGGTGGCTCGCTGGTCAGCCGCTCCTTCGCCCACGGGTACGTCGCTCTCGGCCAGTCCCAGTCCGCGTGCCCGGCGGCCGGCGAGATGTTCGACCTCGGCGTCGCCGGTCGTAACCTCGTGCAGCGTTGGGCCAACGGCCAGCAGGCCAACAACGGCCTTTCGCTGCGCGCGTCGACCACCGACACCTTGGCGTGGAAGAAGTTCGCCGGTACCGACACGGCCAACCCCCCGGCGCTCTACGTCACCCACAGCCCGTACAACGCCGGGTATGCGATCCCGAAGCCCACGCCGGAGCCGGCCGTCCTGCGCAACCAGGACGGCAAGGTGAAGGTGACAGTCACCAACCTCGGTGCCGAGGCCTGGACGCCGGCCAACTACTACCTCGCCTACCGGGTCTACAACGCGCAGACCGGCGCCGCGGTGACCCAGCAGCGGGCGGCAAACCTGCCCACCACGCTGGCCCGTGGCGCGAAGGTCACCCTCGACGCGACAGTCAAGCGGTTGGAGCCCGGCAACTACTTCCTCGACTTCACGATGGTGCGTACGGGTGGGGCGGTCTTCACCGACCACCAGGTGCCACCCGGGCGGATCGTGCTCCAGGTGTTCGACGTGCCGCCGGTCGTGCAGGAGCTCTACCCGGAGAACGGCTACCAGGCGCCCACGCTCACCCCGTTGCTCTGGGCCCGGGCCGTGGACACCGACGCCGCGCCCGGCGCCTCCCTGTCGTTCAAGTTCGAGATCTGCGACCGCACCGACGCCGGTGCGGCGACCAACTGCACCAACTCCGGCTACCAGGCCAAGCAGTCCTGGGTGGTGCCCGCCGGCCGAATGGTCTGGGGCAAGAGCTACCTGTGGCGGTCCTTCGTCAAGGACAGCGCCAACGAGGTCATCTCGCCGTACTCGACGATGCTCGCGTCGGTGCCACAACCGGACCTGCTGTCCCGGATCGCCACCTCACCCAACGCCGAGCAGGGCCGCGAGTTCGACGCTCAGACCGGCAACTTCGCCACCTCCGCGGTGGACGCCACTGTGGTCACCGTCGGGCCGGAGCTGAACCTGGTCCGCACCTACAACAGCCTCGACCCCCGCACGTCCGGCGTCTTCGGCGCCGGCTGGTCGAGCCGGTACGATATGACGCTGGTCCCCGACAACGACGGCACCGGCAACGTGGTGGTCCGCTACCCGGACGGCCAGGAGGTGCGGTTCGGCAAGAACCCGGACGGCACGTACGCGCCGCCGCCGGGCCGGGTCGCGAAGCTCACCGTCGACAGCAGCAACTGGAAGCTGGTCGACCGCTCCGGCAGCACGTACCAGTTCTCGCTGCTCTACAAGCTCCAGAAGATCAGCGACAAATCCGGCCGCTCAGTGAATCTGACCCTCGACCCGATGACCGGCAAACTCGCTCGGGCTCAGGTCTCCAACAGCCAGAGCAACACGGCCGGCCGGTCGCTGATCTTCACCTGGAACGGCAACCACATCGCCACGGTGAGCACCGACCAGGTCAACGGCGCGAGACTGACCTGGAACTACACCTACAACGGTGACCTGCTGACCACTGTCTGCGGCCCGGAGTCGGCCTGCACCAACTACGCCTACGCGGCCGGATCGCACTACCGCACCGCCGTGCTCGACGCCAAGCCCGACTCGTACTACCGCCTCGGCGAGGCCGAGGGCACCGGCGCGGCCAGCGACGTGGCGATCAACCTGGGCAAGGACGCCGGCACGTACCGCAACAACGTCACGCTGGGCCAGCCCGGTGTGGTGGAGGGCACCACCGGCACCGCCGCTGCTTTCAACGGCACCTCGGCGTATCTGGAACTGCCCAAGGGGCTGGTGAAGAAGAGCCGCGACGTCTCCGTCGAGCTGTGGTTCAA
Organism: Micromonospora ureilytica; assembly: GCF_015751765.1. Taxonomy (NCBI): domain Bacteria; kingdom Bacillati; phylum Actinomycetota; class Actinomycetes; order Micromonosporales; family Micromonosporaceae; genus Micromonospora; species Micromonospora ureilytica. The sequence goes on along the minus strand of NZ_JADOTX010000001.1, from coordinate 2,299,592 downwards.
GATCGGCCTGACCCAGACCGGTGGCCCGCTCATCGGCTACCAGGACAAGGCCGTCGGCACCGCCGCCACCAGCGGCGCGCCCCTGCTCTACACCGGCACCGACGGCAAGCTGCGCGGCCAGTTCGCCAACGGCACGATCGCACCGATCACCTCGGCCAGCACCGTCAACGACAACAAGTGGCACCACGTCGTGCTGTCCGCGATGGCCAACACCCAGACCATGTACCTCGACGGTGAGAAGGTCCCCAACCCGGCCGGGCAGACCGGGCAGCCGATCGAGCACTCGCTGCTGACCTTCAACCAGGTCGGTCTCGCCTCGGCGACCACGCCCGGGTCGTGGTCGGGCTGGGGCAGCACAGCCCAGCGTTACTTCGCCGGCACGATCGACGAGGTTGCCGTCTACTCCCACCCGATCGGGCCGGACACGGCCAAGGCGCACTTCCGGTACGCGAAGCCGGCCGCTCAACAGCTGACCCGCGTCACCCTGCCCAGCGGCCGGGTCGCCACCGAGGTCGAGTACGACACGGCCACCGACCGAGTCAAGGAGTACACCGACGACAACGGCGGCACCTGGAAGGTGGGCCAGCCCACCGTCTACGGCGGCGACACGGATCTGCGGCGCAGCGTCCAGGTCCTCGACCCGGCCAACCGCCCCTACCTGTACGAGTACGACGCGCTTGCCGGTCGTCTGCTGCGCTCCGGCACCCCGCTCGGACTGGAGACCCGGGAGGAGGACCGCCCCGGGCAGACCAGCCCGACCCCGAGCCCACCACCGACCGAGGTCTGCACCCAGCCCGACCCGAACGATCCCGCCTTCTGCACGGTGATTCCTGGCGACGCCGGTGGGCCGATCTTCGTGCGCCACCCGTTGGACGGCATGGCCATCCGCTCGTTCTCCTACAACGAGGACGGCCAGCAGAGCAAGGTCACCAACGAGAACGGCGACACGGTCGAGATGACCTACGACAGCCGGGGGCGTCTCGCCACCCGCAAGAGCTGCCGTACGCCCACACAGTGCTTCACGAACTACTACACCTACTCGACAACCGTCACCGACCCGTTCGACCCCCGGGTCGACCTGGCCGTCGAGCAGCGCGACGGCCGCTCGACCGGACCGACCGACAACAACTACCGGACCGCCTTCACGTACCACCCGACCGGACAGCTCCTCACCCAGACCAACCCCGACGGCAGCGCGGTCACCCACGCCTACACCTCCGGCGGCGAAGTCGGCGTCAACGGCATCATCCCGCCCGGGTTGCTGGCCAGGAGCATCACCAACGCGCAGACCAAGCCCACCGCCTACGCGTACTACGCCAACGGTGACCTGCACAAGGTGACCGAGCCGTCCGGGCTGGTGACCGAGTACACCTACGACGCGCTCGGCCGGCGGATCACCGAGAAGGTCATCTCCGACACCTATCCCGCGGGTGTCACCACCACGATCACCTACGACGCGCACTCGCGGGTCGCCACCGTCACCGGCCCGGTCACCGCTGACGCCGTCGCCGGCAAGCAGCACCAGAGCCGGACGGTCAACGAGTACGACGCCGACGGCAACCCCACCAAGGTCACCGTCTCCGACCTGCTCGGCGGTGACCCCGAGCGGGTCACCAGCACCGAGTACGACGACGAGGGCCGACCGGTCCGGGTAGTCGACCCGGAGGGCAACGAGACCAGCTACGGCTATGACCGGTTCGGCAACAAGACGACCATGACCGACGCCAACGGCAACCGCTACGACTGGGCGTACACCGCCCAGAACAAGGTGGCCGAGGTGCGGCTGCGGGACTGGCGCAGCGACCCGGCCGGCACCCCCGGCACGGGCACCGGCGACTACCTGATCCTGCACTCCTACTCGTACGACTTCGCCGGGCGGCTCGCCAGCGACACCGACGCCATGGGCCGGCGACTGGAGTACAAGTACTACCGCGACGACCTGCTGGAAAAGATCACCCTCAAGGATTTCCGTAACCCCGACGGCTCCAAACGGGACTACGTCGTGGAGGAGAACACCTACGACGGCGCCGGCAACGTGACCCGCAAGGTTGGCGCCAACGGCACCCAGATCACCGACCACACGCCGGACAAGACCGGCAAGGTGAAGAGCTCCGTGATCGACCCCAGCGGGGTACGGCGCACCAACACCTTCACCTACGACTACAACGGCAACGTCACCCAGACTGTCCGGACCGGCAACCCGTCGAACCTGAACTGGGATGTGCTGGCCACCTCCGAGGTCGTCGACTACACCTACGACGACGCCGGCAACGTGAAGACCGAGAAGGTCACCGCCGGCAGTGAGAGCAGGGTGACCAGCTACACGTACGACCAGCGCGGGTTGCGCACCTCGGTCACCGACCCGCGTGGCAATGTGAGCGGCGCCGACAAGGCGAAGTACACAAGCACCTTCCGCTACGACGAACTTGGCCGTCAGATCGGGCAGAGCGGCCCGACCGTTTTGGCCGAGAGCGACGGCAACACGGCCGTCTCCACCAACCCGAGCAGCTCGGTGGGCTACAACACTTTCAATGAGCAGGTCGCGGTCAAGGACCCGCTCGGGCGGGTCTCCACCTCCGAGTACGACAAGCTCGGCCGGGTGGTGCGCAGCCTCGCGCCGACGTACCAGGCGCCCGGGGTGTCCCAGACGGTCACCCCGGAGCACAAGCGCCGCTACGACGCCCTGGGCAACGTGCTGGAGGAAACCGACCCGGCGGGCGTCACCAGCTACACGTACGACCAGCTCAACCGTCTGACCGTCCGGGACGAACCGTCGAAGACCAACGACGACCGGGCGCTCACCCGCTACACCTACACCCGCACCGGCGAGGTCCTCTCGGTCACCGGGCCGACCGGCGCCCGTATCGAGTCGACCTACGACGACCTCGACCGGCAGGTCACCCAGACCGTCGTCGAGCGCCGGCCGAGCACCCGCAACCTGGTCAGCAAGCTCGCCTACGACGACGCGGGCAACCTGACCTCGTCGTCGTCCCCGACCGGGGCAACCACTGTCAACACCTTCAACGGGGCCGGCGACATCACCCGCAGCACCGCCCCGACCGGCGAGGCCATGATCTTCGGGTACGACTTCGCCGGCCGCCAGGTCCGGGTCTCCGACGGCCTCGGCCGCACCACCCGGAGCGGGTACGACCAGTTCGGCAACCGGGTCAGCACCATGAACCTCAAGGCCGACGGCACGGTCCTGCGCACCCAGAGCTACGGCTACGACGTGGCCGGCAACATGACCTCGTCGAAGGACCCCTACAACACCGTCACCACCTACGAGTACGACGCGGCGGACCAGCTCGTCAAGCAGATCGAGCCGACCGACGCCGACCCGATCACCACCACGTTCGGGTACGACGCCGCCGGCAACCGAACCCGCTACACCGACGGCCGCAACAACTCCACCATCTACACGTACAACACTCTGGGTCTGCCGGAGTCGGCGATCGAGCCGTCCACGGCGAGCCACCCGACCTCCGCGGACCGCACCTGGACCGTCGCCTACGACGCCGACGGCAACGCGGTGCGGCTCAGCGCCCCGGGTGGGGTGAGCCGCACGCGGACCTACGACGCGGCCGGCCGACTGACAGTGGAGACCGGTTCCGGGGGTGACACCCCGACCGCGACCCGGACCCTGGACTACGACCAAGACGGCCGGCTGAAGAGCGTCAATGCCCCCGGTGGCAGCAACACGTACAGCTGGAACGACAGGGGTGGGCTGCTGTCCACCGCCGGCCCCTCCGGCACGGCGAGCTTCGACTACAACGACGACGGCCGGGTGACCAGCCGCACCGATCTGACCGGCACCGCCAGCTTCGGCTACGTCAAGGGTCGCCTCGACACGCTCACCGACAGCATCACCGGCCAGCAGCAGAAGCTTGGCTACGACGCCGCCGGTGACGTCAAGACCGTCGACTACGGCGCCGGCCGCGTCCGCACCTTCGGGTACGACGACTACGGGCGGGTCGCCAGCGACGTGCTGCGCAACGCAGGTGGCCAGACGGTGGCCTCGGTCACCTACGGCTTCGACCTGAACGGCCACCTCAGCAGCAAGAACACCACAGGCACCGCCGGTGCCGGCAACAACACCTACGACTATGACAAGGCCGGCCGGCTGATCTCCTGGACCAGCCCGGCCGGGACCGTCACGTACGCCTGGGACGCCAGCGGAAACCGGGTACGGGCCGGATCCAAGTCCGCGACCTTCGACGAGCGCAACCGGTTGCTCTCCGACGGCGACTACACCTACGCGTACACCGCGCGGGGCACCCTGCGGACCCGCACCAGCTCCGGGTTGGCCGAGCAGTTCTCGTTCGACGCCTTCGACCGGCTCACCGGGGCGCAGGACCAGACCTACACCTACGACGGCCTGGACCGGGTCGCGTCTCGCACCGGCAACTCCTTCGTCTACGCGGGTCTGGGCGACGAGGTCGTGCACGACGGGTACGAGTACTACGGCCGGGGCCCGAACGACGAGCTGCTCGCCACCGCCCAGGCCGCCAACAAGCGGCTGTCGCTGACCGACGCCCACGGTGACGTGGTGGCGGCCATCAACCCGGCCGACACCCAACTGTCCACGCTGAACGACTCCACCGCGTACGACCCGTTCGGCAAGAAGGTGACAAGCACCGGCAGCACGGGCCGACTGGGCTTCCAGGGGGACTGGACCGACCCGGACACCGGGCAGGTCGACATGGGTGCCCGCTGGTACCAGCCCGGCACCGGCACGTTCACCTCGCGGGACAGCGTCAACTACACCTCCGGCGACTCGATCCTGGCCAACCGCTACACCTACGGTGCTGGCGCCCCACTGGACTTCGACGACCCGGACGGCCACTGGCCACGCTGGATGAAGCGTGCCGCGAGCGCGGTGAGCAACACCGTCTCCAACGTCGTCAGTGGCGCGTACACGGCGTACAGCTACGCCAGGAACTTCGTGTCAACTGTCGCTCACTACGCGTGGTCCGGCATCAAGGCGGTCGGCCGAGCGATCTCCAACAGCGCGAAGTGGATCGCCGAAAAGGCGGTGAGCGCCGCCAAGTACGTCGGCAACAAGATCCAGTCCGGACTCAACCAGGTCGCCCGCGCCGCCGACTGGGCCAAACAACAGGCCAAGATGGTCGCGCAACGCATCTACCAGGCAAAGGTCGCGGTGACAGCCGCCGCGAAGTCGGCCATCAAACAAGCTGTCAAGTTCACCAAGCTGCCGGTGATCCAGGCCCTGACCAAGCCGCTCATCACGCTCGGCAAGGTGGTCTCCACCGGCTTCAAGATGGCGGCGAGCGTCGTCGCGGTCACCACAATGGCCATCCAGGACCCACAGAAGTTCAAACAGAACCTCTGGCTGGCAGCCGCACAGAAGTTGGCGCCGCTCGTCGAGGGCACCGAGAAGATGTGGGACAAGGCGACCCAGTTCGTCGAGGACCACGCCGCTGAGATCGCCGGGTTCGCCGTCGGTGCGGTCGTCGGCCTGGGCTGCGGGGCGGCCATCGGCTGGACCGGTGTCGGGGCGGTGGCCTGCGGGGCGCTCGCCGGCGCGGTCGGCTCGGCGGTCACCGGCTACATGAACGGCAAGCGCGGCTGGGACCTCGCTGGCGCCACCGCCATGGGCGGCCTCACCGGCGCCCTGGGTGGTGCGCTCGGGTCCATGGGCGGCCAGGCGCTGGGTGCGGGCATCCGGGGCCTGGGCGGCGGTCTCCGGTCGGCCGGCAGTAAGGCGCTGAACGCGGGTATGGGCGAGGCCCGCAGCATTGGTCGGGGCCTGCTCGGCAAGTGCGCCAGTAACAGCTTCACCGGCGAAACCCGGGTGCTGATGGCGGACGGCAGATCCAAGAGCATCGACCAGGTGCGGGTCGGCGAAAGGGTGCTGGCAACGGACCCCACGACCGGACGTACCGAAAAGCGTGCGGTTACGGCGCTGATCGTCGGTGTGGGCAGCAAGGACCTCGTCGAGATCACCATCGACACTGACGGCAAGAAGGGTGATCGAACGGAGAGGCTGACCGCTACGGGCGGCCACCCGTTCTGGGTCGCGGATCAGAGCCGCTGGGTCGAGGCGCAGGATCTGGTTAATGGTTACGTTTTCGAGACGGCTGACCACCGGCCAGCGTCTGTGGTTGCAACTCGGGAGTGGACTGAGCAGCGCCAGGTTTATAACCTCACCGTCGACGCCATCCATACGTACTATGTAATCTCCGGCAGTAGCCCGGTATTGGTCCATAATTGCTCAATCCTCGGTGCTGGCGCTCCGAAGCCAGGAAACATTGCAGTTATCGGTCGTCTGCCGGACACCGAGGTGGCCCAGGGCTGGGCTGGCCACGACGTTCTCAACATCCCGGACTGGACCATCGCAAAGAACGACGCATGGGTAGACGCGGTTATAAAGAACAAGCAGGATGTTTACCTAGCGTCCCCGATACGCGGGAATTTGTGGGACTCTACCAACGGTCGATTGACCGTTATGGCTCGGGAACTTAAGATGCTCGCAGATGCTGATTACAAGTGGGATGCGGGCTATCTGCGCCCTCCAAGGAGTTGATCGTTGTGAACCGCGACGGGCAGGAATTCTCAATCTTTGAGCCGAACAACAACGTGAACTACGGCCGCGACAGCCTGCCGTCTGCCCGGGACGGCCAGATTCAAGACCTGCTCCTCGAGGTGGCGGACGGCGCCGAATTCGAACAGATCAAGCGGCTCATGCCAGGTGGCGCTGACCGGGTGCTCAATGCGTTCGCGGAGCGAGCCGCGTCCCTTGCGGTCCGTCATCAGAGTGCACGTGAGCTTCGTGCCGGCATACTAGCTGCGGCGATTTCCCAGGCAATCACGGGTGATCCGCGAGAGCCGCTGGCTGCGCTCTCATTGCTCTATCGAGCCTCTGAGATCATTGGTCATGATCCCAATTCGGAGTTCGCTACGGCGAATGATCTTTCCGGAGGCCGTGCAAACGGTCTGCTTGATTTCCTGCGCAGGTCGCCTGCGGACAAGACGATCCAGGCCATGGGGTACGAAGAAAGTGGCGACGAGGGTGGGTTTCGGTTTGTGCGAAATTGGTAGTGTGGTGTAGTCCACACCATTGTTGACGAGATCGTTCTACGAGATTAGATGCGAAACGGGGGATGGAACTTGATTCATCGAATCCGAGTGTGGCTGCTGCCCGATAAGATGGTCGCGGCGTTACTCGTTACGACACTGTCCGTTGGACTGATCGCTGTCGCGTCAACGGCAGTCCGCGCCGACGCGGCCGGCAGGGGTGGTGACTTCGTCCCGATCGACAGCGTGACCCTGCTGGACACCCGGGACGGCACCGGCGGCACTACAGGTGTTCGGGGCGCCAAGTCCGTCACCACGTTCAACGCCATCGGCATCGCTGGCATCCCGTCCAGCGGCGTCAGCGCGCTGATGGTCGACGTGACGGCGATCAGCCCGACCGCCAACACGTTCCTGTCCATCTACTCAGACCTCACGGAACCGAAGGCTTCGGCCATGAACGCCTCGATCGGTGAGGTCATGACCAACTCGGCAGTGGTCAAGCCCGGTACGAACGGCAAGCTCGCGGTGCGCAACGCGGGCGGCAATGTCCACATCAGAGTGGACGTGGTGGGCTACTTCACCACCGCCACCGGCAGTACCGGCTCCGGCTTCATGCCGCTGAACCACACCCGGGTGGTGGACAGCCGGACCGGTCAGGGGATCACCGCCGGCACCCTGCCAACCCGTGGCACACGTAACGCCAACATCTCCGGTGGCGGGCTGGTGCCCAGCACCGCGACGGCAGTCATGCTGGACGTCGTGGTGATCGGTGCGACCAGCAACGGCTGGGTGACCGTCGGGTCGAGTGCGGTCGCGGAGACCGGCATCGACTACGCCAAGGGCGCCACCTCGATGGGGATGGTCGTCAAGCTGAACCCCAGCGCAGGCGGCACCGTGGTGGTGGAGAACCGCGGGCCGGCCGTGCACATCGCCATCACCGTCCAGGGCTACTGGACCGGCAGCCCGACCGTCGGCGCCGGCCTGCGCATGGTTCCGGCGACCACCCTGTACGACAGCCGTTTCCCCGCCGGCGCCCAGCCGGTGCCCGCCAACGGCACCGTCGACGTCGCCGTCGCGGGCACCAACGGCCTGCCGACCCGCGGCATCGCCGCCGCCGTCCTCAACGTGCACGCGGTCGCACCGACGGTCGACGGGTTCTTCACCGTCACACCGCTGGACGGCTCCCCGAACACCGCGTCGACGACCAACTTCCCCGCCGCGCACGTCGCCCGGTCCAGCCTCGTGGTGACCAAGCTGGGCACCGAGGGCAAGGTACGGATCAAGAACGCCAGCAGTGGGACCGTGCACGTAGTTGTCGACCTGCAGGGCTGGTTCGCCGACCCGCTTCCGTTCCTGCCGGTGCAATCCTTCTCTCGGTCGGCGGCGAGGCAGGGAAAGCCGAGCGACGGCAGCGCGCTCGGGACCATCGTTTACGCGCACACTGACAACACCGGTCAGGTGCGGGTCGTCCACCAGCAGAACCCCGACGACTTCGCCAGCGTCCAGCACACCCCTCTGTTCGGCGCGGAGGCGTTCACCGGACAGCCCGCGCTCAACGTGTTGGGCGCCAGCAAGCAGATGCAGATCAGCGCCCTGCACACCACGGGCACCGTCTGGGCCGGTGCCCAGACGGCGGCGAACGCCGCGACCTGGGGCACCACCGGGAACTTCGGCGGAACCATGGCAGCCCCGCCGGTCGCGGTCACCCTCGCCGACGGCAGCAGCGTGATCTTCGCGGTGGACGTCGACGGTCGCCTCTGGCACTACCGTCAGACCGGGACCGGTGCGTCGTGGAAGAGCCTCGGTGACGTCGACCTGGCCGGTGGCCTCGCCACTCTCGGGCTTGACGCCGGAGTTCAGCTGGTCGCCACGACCAGCACCGGCACCATCAAGACCGCGGTCTACTCGACCGATGGGGCACTCACCGGCTGGACCGACCTGGGCGGAAACGTGACAGGCGTACCGGCTGCCTTCCTCATCCAGGGCCCCCGCACCGCGGTGGTGGCTCGTGCGGCCGATGGTTCGCTGGTCATGAAGAAGCAGGAACTGGGTGGGGCGTGGCCGACCACCTGGCAGACGGTGGGCACGTTCACCGCTGCCGGGTCCCCGGCCGCGATCGTCGACCCGGCGCTGGGCCGGATCGCCGTTGTCGCCCGTGGGCCCGACAACGAGATGTACCGGGTGTACGAGACCGAGCAGGGCTCGGGCACCTGGGGTGAGTGGTTGCGCCTGTACGAGAACCCGGGCGACCCGAGCGCCGCCACCGCCGCCACCGATCCCACGATCGCCGAGATCCAGAACAGCGGTGGAGTTGGCTTCGTGGTGGTCTACCGCAACCGGAACAACACCACAATCGCGCTGGACCGGCGGTTCGCCGCCCCCGGCGGGATGGCGGCAGCGAAGGTGAGCCCGTCGGCGGTCAGCTTCGCCGCGCACCTCATCCCGACGCCGCCGGCCTGATTCTCGGCACCACCAACCCCGGGGGTCTTCGTCCACGTGACGGAGGCCCCCGGGTCGCTGTTCACCGGCTCGGCGCCTGCCTTCCTAGACTGGGGCGATGAGCGTTGGCGCCGACGGTCGGGGGATGGCCGAGCTGGCGGCCCTGCTGGCCGACGGCACCCGCGCCGGGATGTGCCTGGCGCTGCTCGACGGGCGGGCATGGACCGCAGGTGAGCTGGCCCGACGCGCCGGTGTCGCCCCGTCGACGGCCAGCGACCACCTCACCCGACTCGTCCGCGGTGGGCTGCTCGTCGAGGAGCGGCAGGGCCGGCACCGCTACCTGCGTCTGGCCGGTCCGGCGGTGGCCCAGCTGATCGAGGACCTGGCCGGGCACGCCCCGCTCGCGCCCACACCGACCGGGTCGCTGCGCGCGACCACCGCCGCCGCCTCCCTGGCGTACGCGAGGACCTGCTACGACCACCTCGCCGGGCGGCTGGGCGTGCTGATGTACGACGCGCTGCTGAGCGAGCGCCGACTGGACCGGTCCAGCGGGTTGGCGCTGACGCCGGACGGGTGGGCCTGGGTGGCAGGGCTCGGCGTACCCGTGGACGTGCTGCGTGCCGCCCGCCGCCCGGTGGTCCGCGACTGCCTGGACTGGACCGAACGCCGCCCGCACCTGGCCGGAGCGCTCGGCGCGGCGCTCTGCCGCCGCTTCACCGACCTCGGCTGGATCAGCCAGGGCACCGGCCGCGCCGTCCGTCTCACTCCCACCGGCCGTTCCGGCCTGGCCGCGGCACTGTCCATCCCCGAACACACCCTCGACCCGCCGGTGGCCCCGGCGCCGACAAGCGGCCGCGCCTGACCGGCGAGCAGTGGGTGACCGCGGCGGGATCGTTCGGTGTGGGGCGAACGGTTCGCGCCCTACGGTCGGGCGGTGACTGACAACTGGCCGCACATCGCGCCCGCCCCGGGAACACCGGCGTGTGGGCCGCCCTCGTTCGAACCGGAGCGCGGCTGGTCGGTGACACGCAACGCTGACGTGCGGGCGGCGCTGACCGACAGGGCGTTCCAGGTGCCGGCCGTCGATACCGGTCCGCCCGGCACCCTCGCCTGGCTGCGCGCCACGGTCAGCCGGTTCAGTCCACCGCGATTGCACGCCGAGCGTCGGGCGGTCGCGGTGGCGGCGCTGACCCCGCTGAACCCGGACGACCTGCGACAGGATGCGGCGCGGCTGACCGTGGCCGTGCTCGACCGCTCCGGCGACCGCGTCGACGTGATGCGGGAACTGGCCCGGCCGGTGCCGCTGCGGGCGTTGGCCGATCGACTCGGCTTCGCTGATCCGGCAGCCGCCGGGACGGCGGTCGCTGTCGTCGCGGCGGCGTACCACCCGGGGGTGGACCCGGCGGTGACCTCGCGCGCCGACCGGGCGGTGGCGGCGCTGCTGGAGCTCGCGCCGCAGGGTCCGCCGGTGGTACGGGCGAACCTGATCGGTCTGCTGGTCCAGGCGTGCGACGCGACCGCCGGTCTGATCGGCGCCGCCGCCCATCACCTGCTGTCTCCGGCCACCGCGCGCGCGTTGACCACGGCGGGGACCGCCGACCTGCTGGCCGAGGTGCTGCGCCTCGACCCGCCGGTCCGGGCCACCCGACGGGTCACCGTCGACGGGGTACGGCTGGGCGGACGCGATCTGCCGGCGGGCAGCCCCGTCCTGCTGCGCTTCGACGCGGCCAACCGTGACCCGCAGGCATTCGCCGAGCCCGCGACGTTCCAGCCCGGTCGACCCGGTGCCGGGATGGTGACCTTCGGGACGGGGGAGCGGGGTTGCCCCGGCGACCGGCACGCCCTGGCGCTGGCCACCGGGGTACTCGACGTGCTGCGGGAACGGTGCCGGCGTGGTCGGAACCCGTTGCGTCACGATCCGCACCCGACCCTGCGCGTGCCGACGAGTCTGGAGGTGAGCGTCCGATGATCGACCGTCGTGCCGCGTTCCACGCCCTGCACCGCGCCGGCCGCCCGCTGCTGTTGCCCAACGCGTGGGACCACGCCTCGGCGGCGGCGCTCGCCGCGGGGGGACATCCGGCCATCGGCACCACCAGCCTCGGGGTCGCCGCGACCGCCGGCCTTCCCGACGGCGCGGCGGCCACCGCGGGGGAGACCCTCGCCCTGGCCGGCCGGCTGGCCCGGTTGCCGGTGCTGCTCAGCGTGGACGTCGAGGCCGGGTTCAGCGACGACCCGGCGGAGGTCGCCGAGTACGTGGCGGAGTTGGCCGGGCTGGGCGTGGTCGGGATCAACCTGGAGGACGGGCGCGCCGATGGCACCCTCGCCGACACCGAGATCACCGCTGCCAAGGTCACGGCCGTGAAGGCGGCGGTGCCGGAACTGTTCGTCAACGCCCGCACCGACACCTGGTGGCTGGGGGTGGACGACCCACTGCCGCAGACCCTCGCTCGCGCGCGTGCCTACCGGGTGGCCGGTGCCGACGGGATCTTCGTGCCCGGGACTGTCGACCTGGCCACCCTGCGCGTCCTCACCGAGCGGATCGACGCTCCGGTGAACGCGCTGTACCAGCCGGGCGGCCCAGGGCTGGCTGAGTTGGGCGCCGCCGGGGTGGCCCGGGTCAGCACCGGCTCGCTGCTGTTCCGGGCCGCCCTGGGCGCCGCGCTCGCCGCCGCCGACGCCGTCCGCCTCGGCGGGCCCGCCGCACCGGCGGGGCTGCCGTCGTACGCGGAGGTGCAGGCCCTGGTGCCGACGGGCGGTGACTGACGGTCGCGGCCGCCGCTCGGCGGCTCGGGCGGGGCGGCCCGGTCGGCGGTCGCCGGTGGGGTGACTGTGTTGGGGTCGGTGCCTTTGGAGCTGAGTCGTTTGTGACATCACGGGCCCGCTCTTGCGAAGCCGGCGGCGGTGATTCGTTGACGACATCAGCTCCAAAGGCACCCCACCCAACTGGTCACACCCCCAGACGAGTGCGACGCCCACGCTCCGTTAGGGGGGAGATAGGAGGAATGTTCGGTCCGTTCCGGTCCCGATGATTACGGTGTGTTTCAGGGCGAACCACCCAGTGCCGTGACCGGAGAAAGGGACCCCGTCATGCGAGTGCCCAGCCGTAGCCCGGGACAGCAGCCCGGTTCGCCTCCGTCGCCCACCGCTCCGGCCCGCCGTCGACCCTCCGGCGCGACCCACCGCCGCCCTCCCGCCCCCGCGCCCGACCTGGCCGCGTACCGGGCGGCCGTCGCCGAACTGCTGGTCGAGGTCGGCGCCCTGGCCGACGCGGCGAGCACCCGTGCCCGGCAGGTGCTCATCGACGAGCGGCTGCGGGAGCCGGCGCTCGCGGCGGTCCTCGACGCCACCCCGCAGGGGCTGATCGGCGCGCGCGAGACGCTGCTGCTGGAGATGGCCCGCTACCAGCCGAACGACCGCACCTCGGCGCGTGACCTTGGCGCGCTGGTCCGGATCTACCTGCTCTCCCGCATCGACGTGCTGTGGTGGCAGGACGCGCCGACCTTCGTCACCGACGATCAGGTCAACGGCAGCGCCGAACTGGTCGACCTGGAGTGGTTGCGCCGCCGCGATCTGCTGCGCTTCCGCTACCAGGAGCAGCCCGCCACGATACTGGGCCGGGCCGCACGCGGGCTGCGTCGCCGACTGCGACCCGACGCCACCCCGCACACCGCTGGACTGCTGTTCCGCCGCGCCCGGCGTGAGGTGGTGGCGCTGCTCAACGAGATCGGACGTGAGTTCACCGCCATCGCGCCGCCGGCCACCCCGCCGCTGTGGGTGACCAGCCTGGTCCGCAGCGCGGAGCACCAGTACCGGCTGCGCCGCCTGGGCTACGCGGCGATGCTGCCCAGTGGGCACTGCCTCGGCTACTCCGTCGACGTCGAGTTGGCCTGGTTCGAGCGCTTCGGCGCGCGGGACGCCCTGGCGGAGCTGCTGCTGAGCCGGCAGGAGGCCGGCGAGCTGAACGTGATCGACGAGGGGCAGGCCTGGCACCTGTGTGTCGCGCCCACCGCACGGCGTCGCCTACGCCGGGCGTACGAGGCCGAGATGGGGGTCTGAGCCGGTGTGCGGCATCGCGTTGAGCATCGGTCCCGAGGCCGACCCGGCGACCTTCCGGCGGATGCTCGCCGCCCTGGCCCCACGCGGTGAGGTCACCGAGACCCGGTCCGAGAACGGGCTGCTCGCCGGCACCCGACGGCTGCGGGTCGTGGACCGGGACCGGGCGGTGCAGCCGTGGACGTCGACCGACGAGCGTTGGCTGCTCTGCTTCAACGGCGAGATCTTCAACTACCGGGAGTTACGGGCGCAGCTGACCCGCCTGGGGCAGGCCTTCCGCACCGAGAGCGACACCGAGGTGCTGCTCGCCGCGTTCCAGCAGTGGGGTGAGGCAGCCGTGACCCGGCTGCGCGGTGAGTACGCCTTCGCGGCCGTCGAACGGGCCACCGGGAGGGCGTACCTGGCCCGGGACCCGCTCGGCGTCAAGCCGTTGTACTGGTCCCGTCGGCCCGGCTGCCTGTATCTCGCCTCCGAGGTCAAGGCGCTCGTCGGGCACGGCGCCCCGATCGCCGAGGTGCCTCCCGGGCACCACGGCTGGGCGGAGGCGGACGGGCACGTGCGTCTGAGCCCGTACGTCGACCTGCTCACCATCGGCGACGGCCTGCCGGTCGTCGACGACCCGGACGAGGCCGCGCTGCTGGTCCGCGCCGCGCTGAGCGACGCTATTCGGATGCGCGTGGAGACCGACCTGACCGTCGGGGTGGTGCTCTCCGGTGGCCTGGACAGTTCGCTGACCCTGCGCCAGGTGCGGGACATCCACCCGGACTGCGTCGCGGTGACGGTCGGAGTGGCGGACAGCCCCGACGTGGCGTACGCCCGGCGGCTCGCCGCCGACCTCGACGTGCCGCACGTGGTGGTCGAGCTGCGTCCGCGCGACATCCGGCTCGCCGACGTCCGCGAGGCCATCCGGATCTCCGAGCTGACCGAGTACGGCGACATCATCAACGCGGTCGTCTCGGTGCCGATCTTCCGGCGGCTTCGCGACCTGGGCATCAAGGTGGTGCTGACCGGTGACGGCTCCGACGAGCTGTTCGGCGGGTACCCGATGTACCACCAGGTCGGTCCGGCGGCGGCCCGCCGGCTGTTCCTGCACCGGATCCGCAACCTGTGCCGCACCGAGTTGCAGCGGGTCGACCGGGCCGCCATGGCACACGGCGTGGAGGCACGGGTGCCGTTCCTCGACCTCAGCGTGGTGGAGCTGGCGATGCGGTTGCCGGTTGATCTGAAGCTGCGTGACGGGCAGGAGAAGTGGATCGTCCGGCGGGCGTTCGCCGACGTGCTGCCCGACTACATCCTGCGTCGCCCGAAGAACCCGATGTCGTACTCGTCGGGATTGCACGAGCGGGTCCGGCTGTACAAGCCGCTCTTCGCCCGCCTGCACCGCGCGTTCGGCTACGACCTGCAGGAGCCGGTCCGTCGGGACTTCGACACCGTCCTGAGCCGCTGCGGCAACGACCTGGACCGAGCCATCGCCGACGGGCTGACCCGACCCGACTACACAGTCCTGGAACATGCCCGCGACCTGGTCGGCGCGGCCAAGTGGAACGCCGCGCCGATGGTCCGCCGGCTGGTCGGCCCGCGCCCGGCCCGCCACTGACGGCTGCCCCGCACACCACGCTCGCCGCTGAGCCGGGCCGAGTCGGCCGCCGCGCAGTGGCCTGCGTCGCCGGTGGGTACTCAGCTCACCAGCAGCAACGCGCCGACCGCGGCGAGCGTGCCGGTGATCGCGAGCACGGTGCTGGTCAGCACGAACCGGGTCACCGGCACGCTCACCCCGGCCGCCCGGCACCGCTCGAACCACAGCAGGGTGGCCAGTGACGCCCAGGGGGCCGCCAGCGGGCCGACATTGGTGCCGATCAGCAGGGCCAGCAGGCGGGTGTGGTCGCCGGACGGCAGCACCGACTCGCCGGCCAGGTAGGCGGGGAGGTTGTTCACCGTGTTGGACAGCAGCGCGCCCGTGCTACCCGCGCGCAGCGCGCCCAGCGCCCCGCCGTCGGCGCCGAGCAGGCCGCCCACCAGGTCGTCCAGCCCGTGCCGGCCGAGGGTCTGCACGACGAGGAAGAGCCCGGTGACGAAGAGCAGCAGCCGTACGGGCACCAGCCCGGGGCGCAGCGCGGCGGGGGACCGGACCACGAAGCCGAGCAGCACCAACGCGAGCGCGACGGTGGAGGCGAACTCGATCTCCACCCCGGCGAGGATGCCGGCGACGAAGAGCAGGCAGCCGGCGAGGGCGGTGCGGTGCAGCACCGGATCGGCCGGCACGTGCCGGGCCGGCGGGACGAATCGTCCTCCGACCGGCCGCTCGCGCCGCCACCAGGCGTACCAGAGCAGCGCCATGGTGACCGCCACCGCGGCGAGCTGCGGTAGTGCCATCCGCTCGGCGTACGCCAGGGGTGACAGTCCGACCCGGTCGGCGGCCAGCAGGTTGGTCAGGTTCGACACCGGCAGCAGCAGGCTGGCGGTGTTCGCCAGCCAGACGGTGGTGACCGCGAGCGGGGCGGCGGGGACGCGCAGGTTACGGGCCAGCGCGAGCAGCACCGGGGTGAGCAGCACGGCGGTGGTGTCGAGGTTGAGCACGAGGGTGGTCACCGTGGCCAGGCCGCCGCAGAGCAGGAACAGGGCCACCCAACTGCCCCGGGTGGCGATGGCCAGCCGGCTGGCCAGCACGTCGAAGACACCGGCGACGGCGGTCAGCTCGGCGAGCACGATCACGGTGCCGAGGAAGAGCAGCAGCGGCAGGATCCGGTGCAGGGTCGCGGTGGTCTCCGCGTGGGGCAGCAGCCCGCTCAGCGCGCAGGCGGCCCCGGCCACGGCGAGGACGACCGCCACCAGGTCGAGCGGGTGCGGGCGCCAGCGCACGCTGGGCTCGGGCGGGGCTGCGGTCTTCACATCTGCTCACGTTGGCACAGCCTCCGACCAGCCGGACCGCAACCCCCGCCCAGGTGACGGGCCCCACCGACGGTGTGCGGCCGAGCGGCGGCCGACGCGGTCGGGCCCGGCCCCTCGACGAGGGACCGGGCCCGGATGGCGCGTCGGTTCTACCAGCTCAGGTAACTGGGCTGGGTCTGCGCGTTCAGCTCACGGAACCGGGTCAGGTTGGCCGTCCAGGTCCGCCAG
Organism: Micromonospora ureilytica; assembly: GCF_015751765.1. NCBI lineage: Bacteria > Bacillati > Actinomycetota > Actinomycetes > Micromonosporales > Micromonosporaceae > Micromonospora > Micromonospora ureilytica. The sequence continues at coordinate 2,282,948 of NZ_JADOTX010000001.1, read as the reverse complement.
TCGTTCAGCTCCAGGACGTCCAGGCCCTTCTGGATGTCGTTGGAGTAGATGTGGCCGTTGTAGTAGTACGACGACCAGGAGCCGCCGGTCACGGCCTCGGTGGCGGAGAGCGGGCCCCGCTCCCAGTACGCGATCTCCTTGGGGTTACGCGAGTCGGTGAAGTCCCAGACGGAGATGCCGCCCTGGTACCACGCCTGCACCATGATGTCGCGTCCGAGCACCGGGATCAGCGAGCCGTTGTGCGCCACGCAGTTCTCGGTGTCGGCGTTGGTACGAGGGATCTTGTAGTAGCTGCGGAAGGCCAGGGTGCGGGAGTTCCCGCGGCCGGCGATGTCGTAGATGGCGTCCGCGCCCCGGTTGGGTCCGACGGTCTCGTTGCAGGTGGCCGCCCCGCCGCCGCCCAGCTCGTCGGTGAAGACGACCTTGGTGCCGGCGTTGTTGAAGGTGGCGGAGTGCCAGAACGCGAAGTTGACGGTGTCCCGGACCTGGGTGATGACCCGGGGCGCCTCCCGGTTCTTGATGTCGAGCAGGATGCCGTCACCCATGCAGGCGCCGGCAGCCAGGTCCTTCGACGGGTAGGCGGTGATGTCGTGGCAACCGGCGGTCGCCGAGCCGGTCTCGCTGCCCGGGAAACCGCCGTCCGGGAAGAGGTTCGGCGTCGCGATGACCGCCGACTGGGTCGGCTTCTTCACCGGCACCTTGACGATGGAGATGGAGTCGTGCGGCGGCTGGCAGTCCGGGAATTCGGCCCGCGGGCTGTACGACGAGACGTACAGGTAGACGTTCTTGCGGTCCTTGCCCGGCACCAGCGTGTGGGTGTGTGACCCACAGGCGGTCTCCACGGACTTGATGTACCGCGGGTTGGCCTTGTTGCTGATGTCGAAGATCTTGATGCCCTCCCACGACTCCTTCACGGAGGCGGGCTGTGCGACGCTGGCGCACGAGTCGTCGCTGCGCGAGGCGTCGGTGGACACGAAGAGCAGGTTGTCGTAGACCGAGATGTCGTTCTGGGATCCCGGGCAGTTGACCTGCGAGGTGATCTTCGGTGCGCTGGGCCGGGAGATGTCGTAGATGACGAACCCGTTGTAGTTGCCGGCGAACGCGTACTTGCCCTGGAACGCCATGTCGCTGTTGAGCGCGGCCGTGGTGTCGAACGGCGCCTGCTTGGGCACGTTGGCGATCTGGCGCAGGTTGGGGCTGCTGCGGATCTCGTCGACGCCCGGAATCGTGCTGGCCGGAGCCGCTGCCGGTGGCGCCGCCTCCTGGGCGTTGCTCGGTGTCGCGACGGCGACGCTGGTCAGCAGGAGACCTGCGGCGGCCAGGCTGACGATCCGGATCTGTCGGAGCCGGGGGGTGATGAGTTTGATCATCGGCGACGCCCTTCGAAAGGGGGATGGCGATGTCCGGTACCTTACCGACCGTCGGACTTCATCGATGTGACCTGGGTCACATTAAAGTGGACTCATCAATCGATAAGATCGCTGCGACCTCGACCTGAGGGGGGTGCGGCATGACTGTCCGACGTGGCCGGTTACTGATCGTCGTCATAACGATGGTCGTCCTTACGGTGTTCGTGGTGGTGGCCGTCCGGGCCACCGGCGACTCGCCCCGATCGGCTGCCGCGACGACGTCGCCCAGCCCGGCGTCGGCCAGCCCGTCGCCCACCCCGACCGGCCCCGAGCCGCCGCCGGTGATCGTTCCCGGCCGACCGGGGGAGGCAGCTGTCACCCGGCCCGCCCACGAGGTCCGCGACGACAGCCCGCCCCGCTTCAACGCCCTGGACACCGTCTACGTCCAGATGATGATCCCGCACCACGAACAGGCGCTGGAGATGACCGCGCTGGCCGACGAGCGGGCGTCCGATCCCCGCATCCGGGCCTACGCCGACCGGATCAGGGCCGGGCAGGGCCCGGAGATCGCCGTCCTGCGCACCTGGCTCAGCACCCGCGGTCTGCCGCCGTCGGCGCCCGGGCACGACCACAGCGGGATGCGCGGCATGCAGTCGCCCGAGGCGATGCGCCAGCTGACCGACGCCCGTGGCACGGAGTTCGACAGGCTCTTCGTGCGCATGATGAGCGAGCACCACCAGGGCGCGGTGACCATGGCCACCGACCTGCTCTCGGTCGGCCTCGACCCCACCCTCAACGAGCTCGCCACCTCGCTCGCCACCGAGCAGGCCGTCGAGATCGCCCGCCTGCGCGAACTCACCCCACCCTGACCGGTCACGCGACAGGCGTCCGCCCACCCGCCACGTACGCTGGGTGACCGTGAGACGCACCCTGTTCGGTCGCCCGCTGCGCGGCGTCGCCTTCGACGTGGCCGTCGCCGCCCTGGTGGCGCTGGTCAGCCTGACCGCGGCGGTGAGCCAACCCGGCGGCTGGGCGGCCACCCTGGTCGGTGTGGGAATGGCGGTGGCGCTGCTGTTCCGCCGCACCCACCCGAGCGTGGTGACGGTGGCGGTCGCGGCGCTCGCCCTGATCCAGGTGATCGCCGAGTGGGGCCCGCTCGTCTACGACGTCGCCGTCCTGATCGCGCTCTACAGCGTGGTGAAGTACGGCGAACGGCTTCGCGACGGCGTACTGGCCGGCGCGGTCGCGGCCGTCGGTGTGCTGCTGGCCGCCGCGCAGACCCCCAACGTCATCCAGTGGTGGGTGACCGCGCTGTGGTACGCGCTGGTCACCGGCGCGGTGTGGTTGGTCGCGCTGAACGTGCGGACCCGCCGGCTCTACGTGCTCAGCCTCGAGGAGCGGGCCACGACCCTGGAACGCGAGCGGGAGGCCGAGTCCCGGGCGGCGGTCGCCGAGGAACGCACCCGGATCGCTCGTGAGCTGCACGACGTGGTCGCCCACAGCATGGCCGTGATGATCGTCCAGGCGGACGGCGCCCGGTTCATGCTCGACCGCGACCCCGCCCAGGCCCGTACCGCCGTGAAGGTGGTCGCGGACACCGGCCGGCAGGCGCTGGAGGAGATGCGCCGGCTGGTCGGCGTCCTGCGCGACGCCGGGCCGTCCGGCGCGGACGGGGCCGACGGGTTGGCGGTGGCGGCCGACCCCGAGCACCGGCGCCTCGCCCTGGCCGAGTTGCCGGACCTGCTGGCCCGGTTCGACGACGCCGGCCTGCACATCCGCAGCACTGTCACCGATACGCCACCGGCCCTGCCGCCGGGCCTGGAGCTGACCGTCTACCGGGTGGTGCAGGAGGCGCTGACCAACGCGCTCAAGCACGCCGGCGTCGGAGCCCGCGTCGAGGTCGTCCTGTCGTACACCGCCGAGGCCGTCGTGGTCCGGGTGGTCGACGACGGTCGCGGCCGCCCGCTGGTCAGCCCGGCGCCGTCCGGCGGTCACGGCCTGCTCGGCATGCGGGAACGGGTGACGGTGTACGACGGCAGCCTCGCCGCCGGTCCCCGGCTGACCGGGGGCTGGCAGGTCGAGGTTCGGCTGCCGCTACCGTCAGAGCCGGCAACGGAGGTGATCGCGGCATGACGGTCCGGGTAGTGATCGTGGACGACCAGGCGCTGGTCCGCGCCGGGTTCCGAATGGTGCTGGACTCCCAGCCCGACCTGGAGGTCGTCGGGGAGGCGATCGACGGCGCGGACGCCCTGCGGGTGCTCGCCCGCACCGAGGCCGACGTGGTCGTGATGGACATCCGGATGCCCACCATGGACGGGGTGGAGGCGACCCGGCGACTGTGCGCCGAGCGACCCGCGGGTGGCCCCCGCGTGCTGGTGCTGACCACCTTCGACACCGAGGCGGACGCGTTCGCGGCCCTGCAGGCCGGGGCGAGCGGCTTCCTACTCAAGAACGTCCCGCCGGAGGAGCTGCTGGCCGCGATCCGGGTGGTGGCCCAGGGCGACTCGGTGGTGGCCCCGTCGATCACCCGACGCCTGCTGGACCGGTTCGCGGGGCAGCTCGGCGCCGCCCCGAGCGCCGACCCTCGGCTCGCGCAGCTCACCGAACGGGAACGGGAGGTGCTGCTGCTTGTCGCCCAGGGGCTGTCCAACGCGGAGATCGCCGCCCGGGTGCACGTGGCCGACGCGACGGTGAAGACCCACGTCGGACGGATCCTGGCGAAGCTCCAGCTGCGCGACCGGGTCCAGGCGGTGGTCCTGGCGTACGAGAGCGGGCTGGTCACGCCCGGCGGATGACACCGCGTACGACCTGGGTCGTAGCCGCCGGCGGGCGCACCGCGACCCGGGGCGCAGGCAGGTCGAGCGCGCAGGTGGAGATCGACTGACCGGTGCCGGCCCTAGCGTCGGAGGGGTCTGATCCGCCACCTGCACCGGGAGCTCCGCATGATCCGCCTGACCCTGCGCTCGTTGCGTGCCGAGGCGGTGCGCATGCTGCTCTCGGCGCTCGCCGTCGTGCTCGGCGTCGCGTTCGTCGCCGGCACGATGATCTTCGTCGACGGGATGCGGACCGGGGCGTACGAGCGGGCCGGCACCTTCGACCGTCACACCGACCTGGGTGTCTACTCGGCCGGCCGCGAGGTGTTGCCCCCGGCCCTGGTCGACCGGGTGCGGGCTGTCGACGGGGTGGCCGCCGCAGCCGGTGAGCTGACCAACACCGCCGGGATCGTCGGCGCCGACGGTCGGCCGGTGCTCGGCTTCACCATGCTCGTCGCCATCCCCACCGAGGACGCGCTGCGCTCGTACGACGTGGTGGCCGGCCGGTTGCCCGACCGGGCCGGGGAGGTGGTGCTCGACGCGCCGACGGCGGCCGAGCAGGGCTTTTCGCTCGGCGCGGCGGTCCGGGTCGGCGCCACCGGCGGGGCGGCCCGTCCGTACACCCTGGTCGGCACCGTGGACGTGGCAGGCACCTCCCGCGATGTCGGCGGTCCGTTCGTCGGCCTGGTCGGGCCGGACGCGTTGGCCCTCACCGGCGAGCGGGGCTACGGCCGCGTCATGGTGGCGGCCCGACCGGGCGCCGACGTCGCGGCGCTGACCGAGAAGGTACGCGCCGTGGCCGGCGCCGAAGCCACAGTGAAGAGTCGTCAGCAGATCCTCGACGAGGCAGTGGAGGACGCGGTCCGCAACGTGGACCAGTTCCGCATGCTTTTGTTGATCTTCGTGGGGGTCGCGATCGTGGTGGCCGGCTTCGTGATCGCCAACACCTTCGCGATCGTGCTGGCCCAGCGCACCCGACGGACCGCGCTGCTGCGTCTGATCGGCGCCACCCGGGGACAGGTCTTCCGGTCCACAGTGCTGGAGTCGGCGGTGCTGGGGCTGGTCGCCTCCGCGCTCGGGGTGCTGCTCGGGGTGGCCCTCGCCGGCGGGTTGCGGCTGCTGCTGTCCCGACTGGACGTGCCGATCACCGGTGGCCTGGCCGTGACCGGTTCGACAGTGCTGACCGGCCTGCTGCTGGGCACCGGGCTCACCGTGTGCTCCGCCCTGCTGCCGGCCTGGCGGGGCACACGGATCGCCCCGGTGGCGGCGCTCACCGACGCCGCGGTGCAGCCGAGCCGGGGTGCGGGCCGAGGTCGACTGATCGTCGGCGCGGTGGTGCTCGCCGTCGGTGTCGCCGCGCTGGCCGGCGCCGCCAGCGCCGGTCAGTTGCTGCTGGTGGCGCTCGGCGGGGTGCTCACCTTCTTCGGGATCGTGCTGTTCGGGCCGGTGCTCGTCCCGGCGCTGGCCCGGGTGTTCGGCTGGCCGCTACGACGCGCGCTCGGCACCATCGGTGAGCTGGCGGTCTCCAACACGGTGCGCAATCCGCGGCGGGTCGCCGCGACCGCCACCGCGCTGGTAATCGGTATCGGACTGGTTTCGGCGTTCATGGTTGGCGCGCGCAGCACCAAGGACGGCATCGAACGCAGCGTGGACGCCCAGATCGGGACCGACTTCGTGGTCAGCGGAATCGGTCAGGACCTGCCGGCCGCGCTTGTCGGTGAGCTCGCCTCCCGCCCCGAGTTGGGTGTGGTGCACGAGCAACGCAGGACTGTCGTCGACGACGTCGAGATCCGCGCGGCCCACCCGGCGCTGGTCGGTCGGACGCTGAGCGGGGTGCTGGCCGGCGACGCCGGCCGGGTCGGGCCGGGGGAGGTGCTGGTACACCGCGAGTTGGCACGGGCACGCGGCTGGCAGGTCGGCTCCCCGGTGACCGTCAAAGGCCTGTCGTTCCGGGTGGCCGCCGTGGTCACCGACGACACCCCTGGCGGCGAGGTGACCGCAGGTCACGTCATCGATTTGTCCGACCAGGACTTCGCCGCGCTCTTCCCCGCCCAGCGGGGCTACCTGGCCGAGATCGACCCGGCCGCCGGGGTGAGCCCCGACCGGGCCCGCGACGCGATCGCCGCCGTGCTGGGCCGTTACCCGACGGTGAACCTCATGGACCAGGGCGCGTACAAGAAGATGCTCACCGGCACCGTCGACATGCTGCTCGCCCTGGTCACCGCGCTCCTCGGCCTGGCCGTGGTCATCGCCCTGGTCGGCGTGGCGAACACCCTGAGCCTGTCGGTGGTCGAACGGACCAGGGAGAACGCCGTGCTGCGGGCGGTCGGGCTCACCCGAGGGCGGATGCGGGCGGTGCTCGCCGTCGAGGCGGTGCTGATGGCGCTGGTCGGCGCGGTGCTCGGCATCGGGCTCGGCACCGGAGTCAGCGCGTCCACGATGGCCCTGCTGGACCGCCTCGGCGGCGACTTCCACGTGGTGCTGCCGCTCGGTCAGCTCGGGCTGATCCTCGGCGTCGCGGTGCTGGCCGCCCTGCTCGGCTCGGTGCTGCCGGCCCGTCGGGCGCTGTCCCGCCCGGTCGTCGAGGCGCTCGCCGACCAGTGATCCGGTCGCCGTCGGCGACCGTGACCGGGCCTGAGCCCGGCGACCGGACGGACATCCGCCGGCCGGCCCCGCCATCTTCCCCGGGCGGCGGGACCGGCCAGCGGTGCCGGGTCTACAGGCGTTCGACCATCGGGCCGACGCACCGGTTGCGGGTGTCGAAGACGTAGCGGGCGTGCTTGACCACCAGGTCGTAGTCGAAGGTGTCATGGTCGGTGACCACCACCACCGCGTCGGCCGCCCGCACCTCCCGCTCGGTGAGCCCGACCACTGTGACCCCGGCGGGGATCTGGTGCGCCTCCGCGTAGGGCTCGACGGCGTGCACCTCGGCACCGAGGGCCTGCAGTCGGCGCGCCACGTCGACGGCGGGGGAGTCGCGCATGTCGCCGGTGTTCTTCTTGTACGCCAGACCGAGCAGCAGCAGTCGGGCGCCGCTGACGGCCCGGCCGTCCCGGTTCAGCCCTCCCATGATCCGCTGCGCGACGTGTTCGGGCATCTCGTGGTTGACGTCGTTGGCCAGCTCGATGAACCGGAACTGCCGACCGAGGCGGCGCTTGACCTGCCACGACAGGTAGCACGGGTCGATCGGCAGGCAGTGCCCGCCAACGCCGGGGCCGGGCCGGAACGGCAGGAAGCCGAACGGTTTGGTCGAGGCGGCGTCGATCGCCTGCCAGACGTCGATGTCGAGGTGATGCGAGAGCATGGTCAGCTCGTTGATCAGTGCGATGTTGACCTGGCGGAAGGTGTTCTCGATCAGCTTGGTCAGCTCGGCGACGCGGGTGGAGTCCACAGGTACGGTCTGTTCCACGAGGCGCTTGTAGAACTCGTCCACCCGGGCCAGCGACGCCTGGTCCACACCGGAGACCACCTTCGGGGTGTTCTCCAGTCGCCAGGTCGGGTTGCCCGGGTCGATCCGCTCGGGGCTGTAGCCGAGATGGAAGTCGCCGGGGCTGGTCAGACCGCTGGCCGACTCCAAAAGCGGGCGCAGCAGTTCCTCGGTGGTGCCCGGGTACGTGGTCGATTCCAGGATCACCGTGCAGCCCGAGCGCACGTACGGGCCGATACCGATGCCGGCCTGTTCGACGAAGCTCAGGTCCGGGGTGCCGTCGCGCAGCGGGGTCGGCACCGTGATGACGCAGATGTCGAACCCGTCGGCGTCGGTGTACTCCGTGCTGGGGTGGTAGCGGCCGCTGCCCAACGCCCGGCCCAGCCGATCAGCCGGGATGTCCTCGACGAACGATTCGCCGGAGGCGAGACGCTTCACCCGGTCGACGTCGACGTCGAGGCCGATCACGTCGAACCCCGCCTCGACGGCCCGCATGGCCAGTGGCAGTCCGACATACCCCTGACCGATGACGACCAGCTTTTCAGCGCTCACCCAGGCTCCCGCAGCAGATGGTGTAAATGGCCTGCTGAGAGCCTAGAGGCGCCTTCGGCGACGTAAGTCCGTTTTGGGGATATCGGTGCTGTTGGGGTTGCCGGGGTCGATGACCGGGGGGCGGCTCAGTCGCCGGCCGGCACCTCCGGCTCGACCGGCGCGCCAGTGGTGGTGGGCGGGTCGGACGGCGGCGGAGGTTCACTCGCCGTCGCAGTGGCCGTCGGCGCACCGGTCGGCGCCCCCGTGGTGACGGCCGCCGTCGGCGTCGGCGAGGTGGCGGTCTCGCTCGGCTGCAGGCTCGGCGTCACGGAGACCGAGGCCGACGGGGAGTTGCCGGGGGCGTTCGGCCGGTTCGGCCGGCCCGGCTCGACGCTGGTGATCTGCTCGTTCGCCGCGGGCAGTTCGACGGGGCCGCTCGGCGCCACAGTCGGCGACGTGGTCGGCAGATTGACCGCCGGGTCCTCGCCGCCGGCGTCGCGCGTCGCGGCCAGTGCCGCGCCGAGCCCGACCAGCGCGACAAGCATGGCTGCGGCCGCGCCGACCAGCGGGCCTCGCCGTCGCGCGGCCTGCGACCTGTTCGCCACCGCCGCGCCGGCCGGCACGTCCGTGCGGGTGCCCGGCCCAGCGTCGCGCAGCGCGACCGGCGTGGCCATCGCCGTCGGTGGCTCGCCGCCGGTGACCGCCGTCCGAGCGGCCTCGGACATCGCCGATCCGCTGGAGAACCGCTCCAGCGGATCCTTCGCCAGGGCACGCGACACCAGGGCGCGGACCGCCTCCGGAATGTCGTGCGGCAGCTCCGGCGGCTCGTCGTCCAGGTGCCGGACGGCGACCTGAAGCGGATTGTCACCCGTGAACGGCGGACTGCCGGTGAGGCAGCAGTAGGTGACCGCGCCCAGGGCGTAGATGTCGGTGGCACCGCTGACCGGCCGGCCGGCGGCCTGCTCGGGAGCCATGTAGAGCGCGGTGCCCGGAACCGCGTTGGTGCTGGTGATGCTGGTGATGTCGGTGGAGCGGGCCACGCCGAAGTCCACCAGGACGACAGTGCCGTCCTCCTGCACCAGCAGGTTGCTGGGTTTGACGTCGCGGTGCACGATGCCCCCGCGATGCGCCGCGTTGAGCGCCGCGGCCGCCTGGGCCACGATCGACATCGTCTCGGCCACGTCGAGCCGCCCGGCCGCCTCGATCCGCTTGGACAACGGCTCGCCGGCGACGAACTCCATGACGAGGTAGTCAGCCCGGCCACCGCCGGGAAGGTCGTCCTCGCCGCAGTCGAAGACCTGCACGATGCCGGGGTGCCGCAGCGCCGCCATGATCCGGGCCTCGGCGCGGAACCGGGCGATGAAGTCGGGATCGGACACCAGCGCCGGCAGCAGAACCTTGACCGCGACCTGCCGGCCGAGGATCAGGTCGGAGGCACGCCAAACGTCGCCCATGCCGCCCGTGGCGACACGTTCGTCCAAGCGGTAGCGACCGCTGAGCACGACCTCCGATGACAACACCGCATTACCGTACCTAGAGTGGCGCGGGGCGGCGCGCCGTGGCAGGGCCGCCGGGCGGGTGGTTCGGACCGGCTGATCCGGCTTGACCTGTGTGGACGATCGGTCTCGGTGACGCTGCGGATGTGCGGTGTCACGAAAAGCGACAATTTCCGTCGTCCGGGTCCTCGATGGCGGCAAGAAAGCGCCTTCAGCCCCGGTTGGCGTCCCCTGCTCACATCCCGTTACGACGACGCGTCGTTCCGCACGGTTGATAATTGTCACTCTTCCGTGACGCGACGCCGACTTGTCGCGTCGTGAGCCCCCTTTTAGCGTTAGCCCGGCTCGGGCCGCCCGGCTACCTCGGCGGGCAGCGCGCCGATCGACCACCCTGGCGTTGGCCCCGGACACGCCGCCCCGACAATCGTGGTCGCGGGGACAATTCAGAGCGGCGGAGGGCGGTGCGGTGCGGGTGCTGATCGGGCGGACGACTCGTGCCGCGTGGCGCGCCTCCGTGCGCCGGGGCGGGCCGGCTCGCCTCGGGTCATGCGTGGGCCGCCAATGACCGCCGATCTGTCGGAGGTGGTGAGCGCCGCGCAGGCCGGAGACGAGGAGGCGTTCCGTTTCCTCTACCGCAGCCTCCAGCCCGGGCTGCTGCGCTATCTGACCGCCCTGGTCGGGGCGGACGCCGAGGACGTCGCCTCCGAGACCTGGCTTCAGATCTCCCGTGACCTGCCCGGCTTCACCGGGGGCGAGTTCCGCGCCTGGACGGTCACCATCGCCCGTAACCGCGCGATGGACCACCTGCGTCGGATGCGCCGTCGCCCCTCGCTGCCGGTCCCGGTGCAGGCGCTCGTCGATCTGGCCAGCGACGCGGACACCGCCGAGCGAGCCAGCGAGACGATCGGTACCGAAACCGCTCTCGCGCTGATCGCCACCCTCCCGCCACGGGAGGCCGAAGCGGTCCTGCTGCGGGCGGTGATCGGGTTGGACGCGGGATCCGCCGGCCGGGTGCTGGGCCGTCGGGCCGGGGCCGTGCGGACCGCCGCTCACCGAGGTCTACGCCGGCTCGCGGTCCTGTTGGAGCGGCAGAGCCCGGCCGGGTCGCCAGTCGGGGTCGAGGGGGTGCCGCCGCCGCGCACGGGGAGCGGCCCCGCCCTGCGAGCACCGCACGCCGAAGCGGCGGACGGCTGACGTGAGGGGACTCCCGATGAACCCGTTCCGGCGGGCCGACCACGCCGACACCGAGCGGCTGCTCGACTCGGCCCACGCCCGGATGGACAACACGCCGGACCACTGGCACTCCGCGACGCCCACGGAAGCGGTCGCGACATCACCCGAGGCGCACCTGGCCGTCCCGAACGTCCCCCCGCCCGAGCCGGTGGCCGCGTTGCTCGCCGCGGCGACCGGCCCCGTCCGCCCCGGCGAGTTGGCCGGCGAGGAGGCCGCGTTGGCCGCGTTCCGGGCCGCCCGGGCCAACCCGGTGCCGGCCGTGCCGCAGCGGCCACGCCGTCGTCGGGTGACCACCGGCGCGGTGGCCTGGATCGGCGCGGTGGCCGCTACCGCCACCGCGGGGGCCGCCTTCGCCGCGGTCACCCGCGACCGGGCGCCAGACCCGGTCGCGCCGGCCCCGTCGCGCCCGTCGCCCACACCGCATCAGGGCGTACCCCGGTCGGCCGAGCCCGGTCGGTCGGTGATCCCCGGCGTGCCGTCGCCAGTCGCGCCGTCGCCCGTCACCGCCACACCGCCCGCCGTTCCCGACCCCGCCGACCAACTGCACGGACTGTGCCGCGCGTGGCGGGCCAAGAAGCCCGACCAGCGGGAGAAGGCACTGCGCACGCCGGCCTTCCAGCGGCTGGTGACCGCCGCCGGCGGCCCCGCCGAGGTCGAGGCGTACTGCCAGCGGCTGGTGCCCGAGGCGAAGCCCACCGAGTCGGCGAAGGTCAAGCCCTCCGAGTCGGCGAAGGGCGGGCCGTCCCCGTCGGCGAAGGCCCCGCCGTCACCGCCGCGGCCGGGCCACCCCGCCGCCGGCTGAACGGTCGCCGGCCGGAGCCCGTTGGTTCCGCCCTGGATCGGAAATTCCTCTGTTAGACAGAGGTTGGTGGCACCGTGCACGCCCCCGACGGTGTCGGTGGGTGAGTTTACGGTGGCACGGTGCGCCGGACCCGGCGCACGGAGAGGGGGCCCGACCCTTGGTGACGTCATCCGACCTGGACCGCAGCGCCATCCTGCGCGAGTCCGCAGCCGCAGTCCGACACCTGGCCCGGATCTGCTTCAAGACCGGCCCACCCACCCACACCGGCGTCGAACTGGAATGGACCGTGCACGACGCCGCCGATCCCGCCCGACCCGTCGACGCGACGCGGCTGCGGACGGCGCTCGGGCGGCACAGCCCCGCCACGCTGGACGCCACCAGCCCGGCCGAGCCGCTGCGACACGGCGGCGTGGTCACCCTGGAGCCGGGTGGCCAGTTGGAGATCTCCACCCCGCCCCGCCCCTCGGTCGCCGTGTTGATCCGCGCCATCGAGGCCGACATCGCCCAGGTCACCGACCTGCTGGCCGCCGCCGGGCTGGTCCTCGGCCGCAGCGGCATCGACCCCCACCGACGGCCTCGCCCGGTGGTGGAAACCCCCCGCTACCGCGCGATGCGCGGGGCCTTCGACCGCCATGGCCCGGCCGGCCGCACGATGATGTACAGCACCGCCGGCCTGCAGATCTGCCTCGACGCCGGTGAACCGGACCAGGTCGCCGACCGTTGGGCCGCGGCCCACGCGGTCGGGCCCCCACTGCTCGCGGCGTTCGCCTCCGCCGCTCGACACGCGGGGCGGCGCACCGGTTGGGCTTCCGCCCGGATGGCCGCCTGGCTGGCCATCGACCCGGCCCGGACCCGCCCGGTCTGGTCGCCCGCCCGTGCCGGGGACGACCCGATCGACGCCTGGACCAGCTACGTGCTCGCCGCGCCGCTGATCTGTCTGCGCCGGCACAACGCCGACTGGGCCGCGCCACCCGGCGTGACCTTCGCCGACTGGCTCGACGGCGCGCTGCCACAACCGCCCACCACCGATGACCTCGACTACCACGTCAGCACCCTCTTCCCGCCGGTGCGACCACGCGGCTACCTGGAGCTGCGTTACCTGGACGCGCAACCCGATCGGGACTGGCGGCTGCCGCTGGCGGTGCTGACCGCCCTGTTCGGCGACCCGCGCACCGTCCGTGCGGCGTACACGATCGCCACGCCTGTGGCGCAGCGCTGGTCCGCCGCCGCCCGGCACGGCCTGGCCGACCCGACGCTGGCCGCGGCCGCGGCGGCCCTGCTCGACCTGGCCCTGACCGCGCTACCCCGACTGGAGCTGCCGGCCAGCACTCACGACGAGATTCAGAGAGGTGTACGGCGGCGGCTGGCCGCCACAGCGAGGAGGGACCAGTGAGCGCGAGGAGTGAGCCGGGGTTGCGAGCCTCGCAGTCGCGAACGGAGGGCGGTTCAGTGAGCGCGAGGAGTGAGCCGGGGTTGCGAGCCTCGCAGTCGCGAACGGAGGGCGGTTCAGTGAGCGCGAGGAGTGAGCCGGGGTTGCGCGATTGCATCGCTGTGGAGTTGGCGCGGGCCCGGGCTCGTACCACGTTGTTGACCGAGGTGGTCGACGACGCCGACCTGACGCGCCAACACTCACCGCTGATGTCGCCGCTGGTCTGGGACCTCGCTCACGTGGGTAATCAGGAGGAGCTCTGGTTGGTCCGTGACGTCGGGGGCCGGGAGCCGGTCCGGTGTGACATCGACGAGTTGTACGACGCGTTCAAGCAGCCGCGCCGGGACCGCCCCGCGCTGCCGCTGTTGCCGCCCGCGGAGGCGCGCGCCTACCTGGCCACCGTTCGGGACAAGGTGCACGACCTGCTCGACGCGGTGGCCTTCACCGAACGGCCGCTGGTCGCCGACGGGTTCGCCTTCGGCATGATCGTGCAGCACGAGCAGCAGCACGACGAGACCATGCTCGCCACCCACCAGTTGCGTTCGGGTCCGGCGGTGCTGCACGCCCCGGCGCCGCCCGAGCCGTCGGTCCGGGTCGGCGCGGAGGTGCTGGTGCCGGCGGGCGAGTTCACCATGGGCACCGACACCGATCCGTGGGCGTTGGACAACGAACGTCCGGCGCACCGGGTCGACCTGCCGGCGTACGTCATCGACGCCGCCCCGGTGACCAACGGCCAGTACGCGGCCTTCATCGCTGACGGCGGTTACACCGAGCGCCGCTGGTGGAGCCCGGCCGGTTGGGAGCATCGGGTTCGGGAGCAGCTCAGCGCGCCGATGCACTGGCGTTCCGACGGCGACGACTGGTCGTATCGGCGCTTCGGTCAGTGGGCTCGGGTCCGCGCCGACGAGCCGGTGGTGCATGTGTGCTGGTACGAGGCGCAGGCGTACGCGGCGTGGGCCGGCAAGCGGCTGCCGACCGAGGCGGAGTGGGAGAAGGCGGCCCGGTGGGATCCGACGACGGGGCGGTCGCGCCGTTACCCCTGGGGGGACGACGACCCGACCGAGGCGCACGCCAACCTCGGCCAGCGCCATCTGCGGCCGGCACCGGTGGGCGCGTACCCGGCCGGCGTGTCGCCGTTGGGTGTGCACCAGCTCATCGGCGACGTCTGGGAGTGGACGTCGACGGCGTTCGACGGGCATCCGGGGTTCGCCGCGTTTCCCTACCGCGAATACTCGGAGGTCTTCTTCGGCGACGACTACCGGGTGTTGCGCGGCGGCTCGTTCGGCACCGACCGCTCTGCCTGTCGGGGCACCTTCCGCAACTGGGACTATCCGATCCGCCGGCAGATCTTCAGCGGGTTCCGCTGCGCCCGGGACGTGCGACCGGACGAGTCGTACCGGTGAGCCACCGCACGACCGGCGGCCCGGCGGCGGGCCGGGGGCGCTGATGTGTCGCCACCTGGCCTACCTGGGGCCGCCGGTCACCATTGCCGAGCTGTTGTTCGACCCTCCGCACTCGCTGGTGCGGCAGTCCTGGGCGCCCCGCGACATGCGTGGCGGCGGCACGATCAACGCCGACGGGTTCGGTGTCGGCTGGTACCCGGGTGAGGGTGAGCCGGTGCGGTACCGGCGGGCGCAGCCGATCTGGAGCGACCCGACCATCGCCCAGCTCGCGGCGGTGACCCGCAGCGCGGCGGTGGTGGCGGCGGTGCGCTCGGCCACGGTCGGGATGGCGGTGCTCGACGGCGCGGCGGCGCCCTTCGCCGAGGGGCGGTGGCTGTTCAGCCACAACGGGGTAATCCGCGGCTGGCCGGACGCCGTGGTGCCGCTCGCCGCCGAGCTGCCGGTGCGGGACCTGCTCACCCTGGACGCCGCCACCGACTCGGCGCTGCTGTGGGCGTTGGTGCGGCATCTGCTCCGAGCTGGCGCCGACCCGGCCGAGGCGGTCGGGCGGACGGTGACCGCCGTCGCCGCCGCCGCACCCGGGTCGCGGCTCAACCTGCTGCTCACCGACGGGCACCGGGTGGTGGCCAGCGTGGCGGGGCACGCGTTGTCGGTCCGCGAGACGCCGGGTTCGGTGCTGCTCGCCTCCGAGCCACACGACGACGATCCGGGGTGGCGGTCGGTGCCGGAGGGGCATCTGGTCGTCGCCACCGCGGGCGAGGTGCGGGTACGTCCACTGCCGGCCCCGGTGCGCCACGTCGGCCAGGCACGCAACGGTTGATCGAACGAAAGGAGCGAACCGATGACCGCGGAACCACTGGAGATCTACCTCGAAGAGGGTGACCTGGAGCGCGGCCTGCGCGACGACGTCCGGGCGGGGCTGAGCGCCGGGCGGAAGTGGCTGCCGCCGAAGTGGTTCTACGACGCCCGGGGCAGCGAGCTTTTCGAGGAGATCACCCGACTGCCCGAGTACTACCCGACCCGGGCCGAGCGGGCCGTGCTGGCCGCGCACGCTCCCGACATCGCGGCACTGACCGGGGCCAAGACGCTCATCGAGTTGGGTTCCGGTTCGTCGGAGAAGACCCGGCTGCTGCTGGACGCCTTCACCCGCCGGGGTGGGCTGGGCACGTTCGTTCCCCTGGACGTGTCGGTCAGCGCGTTGCGGGGGTCCACCGCCCAGATCGCCGCCGACTATCCCCGCCTGCGGGTCCGGGGCATCGTGGGGGACTTCACCCGGCAACTGGACCGGCTGCCCACCGGCGGCCGGCGGTTGGTGGTGTTCCTCGGTGGGACCATCGGCAACCTGTTGCCCGCCGAGCGGGCCGAGTTCCTCATGGCGATGCGCGCCGCGCTGGAGGTCGGTGACTGGTTGTTGCTCGGCACGGACCTGGTGAAGGACCCGTCGGTGATCGTGCCCGCGTACGACGACGCCGCCGGGGTCACCGCCGAGTTCAACCGCAACGTGCTGCACGTGATCAATCGCGAGTTGGGCGCCGACTTCGACCCGGCCGCCTTCGAGCACGTCGCCGTGTGGGATTCCGATCACGAGTGGATCGAGATGCGGTTGCGGGCGACCCGGTCGATGACCGTGCGGGTGCTGGGGTTGACAGTCGATTTCGCGGCGGGGGAGGAGCTGCGTACCGAGGTCTCGGCGAAGTTCCACCCGGAGGGGATCGCCGCCGAGCTGGCCACTGCCGGTTTCGCCACGGCGGAGTTCTGGACCGACCCGGACGCGCTCTTCGGCGTCACGCTGGCACGGGCGCGGTGAGCCTGTTCACCCGCCTCGGTCGGGCCGGGTGGTGATCCGATAGGCTGATCGCGCGAAGGGGAGTAGCCCCCAATGTCGTGGTCGACATACTGGTGCGTTCCGCACCCGGCCACGCGGCCCCGGTCTTTCCCGGGGCGGGCGAGACCTTCGACTCAGGCTGTTGCAGCCGGGTCGAGGGCGCCCCTGTACCTCCTCCCGGCGTGAACGGGAAGGATGTCATGGAGGGATTTTTCGCCGCGCTGGTGATCAGCTTCGGCGTCATCTTCGTCGCCGAGCTGGGGGACAAGTCCCAGCTGATGGCGCTGACCTTCGCCACGCGGTTCAAACCGATCCCGGTGCTGATCGGCATCACTGTCGCCACCGCTGTGGTGCACCTGGCGTCGGTCGCCATCGGCGTGGGTCTCGGGGCGGTGCTGCCGACCGAGTGGATCTCCCTGGTGGCCGGTGTGGCGTTCCTCGGCTTCGGCGCGTGGACGCTGCGCGGTGACAAGCTCACCGAGGAGGAGAAGCGCAAGGCGGAGAAGACCAGCAAGACCGCGATCGTGGCGGTCTCGGTGGCGTTCTTCCTGGCCGAGTTGGGCGACAAGACGATGCTCGCCACGATCACGCTCGCCACCAAGTACGGCTGGTTCGGCACCTGGCTCGGCTCCACCATCGGCATGGTGGCCGCGGACGCGTTGGCCATTCTGGTCGGCCGGATGCTCGGTCGGCGGCTGCCGGAGAAGACCATCAAGTACGGTGCCGCGATCCTCTTCGCCATCTCCGGTCTCTGGCTGATCCTGGAGGCGGTGAACGAGCTGACCTGAGCACCGACTAGCTGCCCGGAGGGCGGGTAACGGCCCTGGGTGGAGCCGGCCGAGTTGTTGCGCCAGGGCGACCAGGTGCTGGTTGCCGTGGTGGAGGTGGCCGGCGCGCTGGTGATCTTCGTTGGCGCGGTGTGGGCGGCGGCGCGGTTCGTGGTCGAGGGGCTGCGACACCGCACCGCCGCCCGCTTCACGTCGATCCGGCTCTCGCTGGGTCGGTTTCTGACCCTCGGCCTGGAATTCCAGCTGGCGGCCGACGTGCTGCGCACGGCGGTGTCCCCGTCGTTCGCGCAGATCGGCCAACTGGCCGCCATCGCGACGATCCGAACGGCGTTGAACTACTTCCTGGGCCGCGAGATCCGCCAGGAGCAGCATCAGGTGGCCGAGGGGCAGCGTCGTCAGTGATGGACACCCTGGTCACTGCGGTCACCGCCCTGGCGCTGGTCGCCGGGGTGGTCACCACCCTCAGCACCGGGGCGTTACGGAGCGGCGTCCGCGTACTGCTGGACCTGCTCACCGCGGCCGGCCTGCTCCGGCTCGTCGGCGAGCCGGGTTGGAACGGCCTGGCCGGCGCGGTGGCGATCATCGCCCTGCGTCAACTGCTCGGGGCGGCGCTGAGCAAACCACCACCGTGGTCCGGCCGACAATCTTCGGCGCCCTGCGCCGACGACGATCACCACCTACCGTTGGCCTCAACAGGTGAAACGGGAAAAGCGGGAGGATGACCACATGGGCCGGCACGACGAACCGAATGAGTACGGCTTCGCCGGCGACGGCACCGCTCCGGAGCCGCCGCCCGGCGGGAAGACCGACGAGCAGGACCGCGTCGAGGAGGTGGCGGTGCCGGGTGACGACCTCACCGGGCCGGCGGCCGAGGCGCTGGTCGAGGAGACCGAGGACCTGCCGCCCGCCGAACGTCGCCACTGAGCGTAGGCCGGCCCCGACGCGGTCAGCGGACGTCGGGGTGCTGGTAGACGTCGGGTACGCCGTCCCCGTCGGCGTCCAGCCGCTCCCGCTCGGCCACCCTCCGGTACGCCGCGTTGCGGCGGCTGAGCACGGTGGCGGCCAGTCCGGCGGAGATCGCCGAGCCGAGCAGCACGGCCGCCTTGACCCGGTCGTCGGCCGTGCTGTCCGCTCCGAAGGCCAGGTCGCCGATGAGCAGCGAGACGGTGAACCCGACGCCGGCCAGCAGGGCGATCCCGAGCAGGTCGGCCCAGGTGATGTCCTCGTCCAGTTCGGCGCGGGTGAACCGGGCCAGCAGGTACGTCGAGCCGAAGATGCCGATGCTCTTGCCGAGCACCAGGGCGGCGGCGATGGCGATCACCATCGGGTCGCTCAGCAGGGCGCCCAGGTCGGTGCCGCGCAGGGTGACCCCGGCGGCGAACAGGGCGAAGATCGGCACTGCGACGCCGGCCGACACCGGCCGCCAGCGGTGCTCCAGGCGCGCGGCGAGACCTCCCTCGCCCGCCCCCGCAGCGCTCGCCGCCGCGTCGCCGGTGGCCGGCTGGTCGCCGCCCGCCGGTCGGCGGGCGAGCACCGGGACCGTGAAGCCGAGCAGGACACCGGCCACCGTGGCGTGCACGCCCGAGGCGTGCATCAGGGCCCAGGCGGTGACCGCGAGGGGGATGAGAGCCCACCACCAGGTACGCCCCCGCTGCACCAGCACCGCGAAGAGCCCGATCGGCGCCAACGCGGCGAGCAACGGTAGGGGATGGAAGTCGGCGGTGTAGAAGATCGCGATGATGGTGATCGCGAACAGATCGTCGACCACCGCCAGGGTGAGCAGGAATGCGCGTAGGCCCTGGGGCAGATGTGAGCTGACCACCGCGAGCACGGCGAGCGCGAAAGCGATGTCGGTGGCCGTCGGAATGGCCCAACCCCGCAGGCCCTCCCCGCCCGCGCCGAGCACCACCGCCACGTAGATCAGCGCCGGCAGCAGCATCCCGCCGAGTGCGGCCGCCACCGGCAGCGCGGCGCGGCGCGGGTCGCGGAGGTCACCGGCGACGAACTCCCGTTTGAGCTCCAGGCCCACCACGAAGAAGAAGATCGCCAGCAGGCCGTCCGCCGCCCAGGTGGCCACGTCCAGGTCGAGGTGCCAGGGCGCGCCGGGCCACGGCACGACGTCGCCGAGCCGGGTGTACGAGTCGGACCACGGGGAGTTTGCCCAGATCAGCGCGATCACGGCGCCCGACAGCAGCAGCACGCCACCGACGGTCTCGGTACGCAGCACGTCGGCCAGGTGCCGGGCCTCCGGCCAGGATGATCGCGAGAACAGCCGCATCCTCGGCGGGCGCTGCCCCGGTGGTGGGGTCTGGGAGGTCATCTGCGGGCTCACCTAAGAGAGTCGGGACGGCCGGAATCCACTCGCCGACCAGACTTCCCGGCACACCGCTGTCGACCCTATCCGGCGGCGCGGTCGACGGGGACCGCTGGGCCGATCGGACGCTGTCCGATCGGCCTTCGACTTTTTCCCCGTTGTCACGCCGCAGCCGAATGGACGTTTGTCGGGTTGGTCATGCGGGCGCACATCTCGCCGCCGGAAAATACATAACTCCGGACATAAGCCGTATGAGCCGCTTTAATGGTTTCACGAGTTTAGAGACGACCTTGGGGGTTTTCGTGAAGTTCTTTGCCGTAACCGGACCGGCACGGGGGCGCGCCTGATGGACCTGCTCCGCCAATTGCGCCACGTGCGTCGGCACTGGTGGGTCGCGCTGGTCACGGTCATGGTGGCTCTCGGCGTCTCGGCGTTTCTGACCGTACGGGCCCAACCTCGGTACGTCGCCTCGGTGACCTTCTTCGTCACCACCCCCAACACCGGCGTCACCGACGCCTACCAGGGCGGGCTCTTCCTCCAGCAGCGCGTCAAGTCGTACGCCGACCTGCTCAGCAGCGACCGGCTGGCGCAGAGCGTGGTGGCCGAAACTCCGGTTGGCCTCACCGCGGACGAGGTGCAGCGCCGGGTGAGCACCACCACCGAGACAGGCACCGTTCTGTTGCGGGCGACGGTCACCGACACCGACCAGACTCGCGCGTTGCGCGTGACGGAGAGCCTCGCCAACAAGTTCGTCGAACTCGTCCAGAAGGTCGAGACGACGCCGGAGGGCAAGGCGCCCATCAAGATCGAGGTGGTCAGTGGCCCGCGGGTCACCGCCAGCCCCGTCTCGCCGCAGCCGGTCCGCAACCTCGCCCTCGGTGGCCTGGTCGGCCTGATCCTCGGCATCGGCCTGGCGATCCTGCGGGGCGTCGCCGACGTCCGGCTGCGCGACGCCGCCGGCCTGCAACGCGCCACCGGCAGCCCGCTGCTCGGTGAGATTCCGTTCGAGGCCAACGCCCGCAGCGCCCCGCTGATCGTGGGCGACGCCGCGACCTCGGCACGCGCCGAGGCGGTCCGCAAGCTGCGGACCAACCTGCGCTTCGTGGACGTCCACGAGCCGGCCCGGGTCATCGCGGTGACCAGCGCTCTGCAGGGCGAGGGCAAGACCACGCTCTCCTGCAACCTGGCCATCGCGCTGGCCGAGGCGGGCTGGCGGGTGCTGCTGGTCGACGCGGATCTGCGCCGCCCGAAGGTCGACGACTACCTGGGCCTGGACGCCGGCGTCGGCCTCACCGACGTGCTGGTCGGCGACGTGAAGGTGGGCGACGTCGTGCAGCGCTGGGGCGACAAGTCGCTGCTGGTGTTGCCCAGCGGGTCGGCCCCGCCGAACCCGAGCGAACTGCTCGGCTCCAAGGCCATGTCGGACCTGCTGCTGACGCTGCGGGAGTCGGCGGACATCGTGATCATCGACACCGCGCCGCTGCTCGCGGTGACCGACGGCGTGGTCGTGGCCGTGCAGGCCGACGGCGCGCTGCTGGTGACCCAGCAGGGCCGTACGTCGCGGACCCAGGTGGCCGCGGCGGCCCGGTCACTGCACTCGGTCTCGGTCCGGCTGCTCGGCTGTGTGCTGAACATGGCCAAGGTGGCCAAGGCCGAGGCGTACCAGTACGAGGCCTACCGGGTGGTCGCCACGACGGCCGGGGCATCGGTGCCGGCCGACCGGGCCGCGTCCGGCCGGCACAGCGCGACCGCCGACGGGGTCAACGGCGTCCCCGACCACACCCAGGAACTCACCCGGCTGCCCCGATGAGCGCGGCGAGGGGTCGCAGCGACCGTTCGATCTCCTCGGCGCAGCGTCGGAAGTCGGCCTCGGTACCGCCGATCGGATCCCGAAGATCGTCCTCGTCCGGGGCGGCGGGTTGCAGCCGTCCCCGGGCCTGGGCGGCGGCGGCGATCGCCGCCCGCAACGGGTCGTCGGTCGAGTCGGCGGGCGGCTCGGCCGCAGCGGCCAGCCGGCCGAACTGGCGCAGCGTGAACGTCCGGTGCAGCGCTCCCGGCGCCAACGAGGTGCAGACCGAGCGTTGGCGTCGGGTCGCGGTCAGCACGAGCGTCGCGTCGACCAGGTACTCGGGGCGCAAACCCCGGGTCCGGAACGCCGCCGCGTCCGCGCCGCTCTCGGTCGCGACCTCCATGGCGTACGGGTGCATGACCAGCCCGTCGATCGCGTCGGTACCGGCGCTGGCCACCTCGACGGGTTGGTCGGCCAGCAACCGGCGGGCCAGGTACTCGGCCATCGGCGACCGGCACAGATTGGCGTGGCAGACGAACAGCACGCGATCAGCCATCGGTGCCCCTCTCATCGGTACGGACACGGGCGCTCGCACCGCGAGGGCGGTGCGTCGACGCCGGTGGCCGTGCGGGGAGGGGTTGTCGGCATCGTACGCGGGCCGCGCGCTCACCGGCCGTGGTGCCGCGCCGACCGGCGCCAATCCCTGCGGGACGGGGGCGGACCGGTGAAGATCGGCATCCTGTCGTACCACTTTCCACCCGAGCCGGCGTTCATCCCCGGGAGCCTCGCCGAGGAGTTGGCCGCGCGCGGGCACGAGGTACGGGTTCTCACCGGCTTCCCGGACTACCCCGGCGGGCACGTCTATCCCGGCTGGCGACAGCGGTGGCACCACGAGACCCACAGTGAGCGGTTGAGCGTCCGACGGGTGCCCCGGTACCCCGGGGGCGGCGCGTCGATCCGCGGCCGGATGGCCAGCTACCTCTCCTTCGCCGGCAGCGCGGGGCTGGTCGCACGCCGGTTCCTCGGCGACGTGGACGTGCTCTACGTGTTCCAACTGCCGGCGACGACGTTCGCCGCCGCCGGGGTGCTCCGGTTGCTCGGGCGAGTGCCGGCGGTGCTGCACGTACAGGACGTCTGGGCCCGCGACGGCGCGGACGAGGGGGGCGAGGGGCGCTGGGCGGCGCGGATGGGCAGCACGATGACCCGGATCTACCGCACCGCGGCGCGAATCGCGGTCGCCGCGCCGTCGATGCGGGACCTGGTGGTCGCCGCCGGCGCCGACCCGGCCCGGGTCCGGCTGGTGCTGAACTGGACCGACGAGCGGATCTTCCACCCGGCGACGCCCAACGCGGCGGCCCGTCAGCTGGTCCGTCGAGACGGTCGGTGCGTGGTGATGCACGCCGGGACCATCGGGGCGCGGCAGGGGTTGGAGACCGCGGTCCGGGCGGCCGCGGCGCTGGACCGGACGATGGATCTGGTCCTGGTCGGTTCGGGCACGGCGGAGCGGCGGGTGCGGGGGCTCGCCGCCGAGTTGGGCGCGAACAACGTCCGCTTCCTGGAGCGGCGGTCGCCTGTCGACATGCCCGAGCTGTACGCCGCCGCCGACTACCAGCTGGTCATGTTGCGCGACCTCCCGGAGCTGCGCGGCACGGTGCCCGGCAAGCTCCAGGCCGCGCTCTCCTGTGCCGCACCGGTGATCGCGTCGGCCGGCGGGGACACGGCCGAGCTGGTCGAACGGGCTCGGGCTGGACTGTCCTGCCCACCGGAGGACTGGGCGGCGTTGGCCGACCGGTTCTGGTTGGCCGCCACCATTCCGCCGCCGACCCGTGCCGAAATGGGTCGCCGGGGGCGGGCCGCGTACCTGCGCGAGATGTCGTTGCCCGCCGGCGTGGACCAGATCGAACGGCTGTTGCACGAGGCGGCCGGACGAGAGGCGCAGCCCGCACGGAGTCACGAAGAAAACTTACTTAAAGGGCGACAAACGCAATAACAGTACGAAATTCCCTGAGCCGTGCTAAGAACGTCAGGGAATCGACCTTCTGTCCGGTTCCGTGAACGGAAGTGTGGTGTGACGGTGAGCGAACGACCGATCCGGCGGCGGAGCCGGTCCCGGCGTCGTCGGCGTGCCCGACTGCGACGGGCCCTCCTAGGCGCCCTGGTGGTCGGCTCGCTGCTGCTGGCGACCGGCGGGTGGATCGGCTTCCGCGGCTGGCAGGCGCGCGCTCACCTGATCAACGCCGCTGGACTGGCCCGAGAGTTGAGCGCCCAGGTCGTCGGTGGGGACACCGACCGTGCCCTGCGGACGCTCGCCGCCCTTCAGGAGCAGGCCGGCGCTGCCCGAACCGCGACGACAGACCCGAGCTGGCAGCTCGGCCGGCGTACGCCGATCGCCGGCGACGACCTCGACGCCGTCCGGCAGATCGCCGTCGCCATCGACGACCTGGCCCGGCAGGCGTTCCCGACCCTGCTCCGCACGGACCTGACCAGCCTGGTGCCGACCGGCGGCCGGCTGGACCTGGCCCGACTCACCGCCGTCTCCGCCGAGCTGACCCGGGTGGACGAGTCGGTGCAGCGCACGCGCCAGGACCTGGCCGCGGTGCCCGCCGACCGGCTCGTCAGCCAGATCCGGCAGGCGCTGACCGACCTGCGTGACGAGATCGACCGGCTGGCCAGCCTCACCACGGCCGCCGACCAGGGAGCCCGCCTGCTACCGCCGCTGCTCGGCGCGAACGGCCCACGCCGCTACCTGCTCGTCTCGCAGAACCTCGCCGAACTGCGTGCGACCGGCGGCATGTTCGGCGCGTACGCGATGATCGAGGCCGAGAACGGCAAGGTCAAGATGGGTAAGCAGGGCAGCAGTGCCTCGCTCGGTCAGTTCACCCCGGCGTTGAAGCTGCCCGCCGAGACCCGTGCCCTCTGGACCGACCTGCCCGGCATCTACCCCGCCGACGTCAATCTGTCCCCGCACTTCCCGACCGCCGCCGCGCTCTACCGCGAGATGTTCCGGCGCAAGACCGGCACCACTGTCGACGGCGTGCTCGCCGTCGACCCGGTGGTGCTGTCCTACCTGCTCAAGGCGACCGGCCCGGTGCTCGTGCCCGGTGGTGTGCCGCTCGCCAGCGAGAAGGTCGTGCAGACGCTGCTCAACGACAGCTACCAGCGGCTGGACATCAAGCAGCAGGACGAGTTCTTCGCGGCGTCGGCGTCGGCGGTCTTCGACGCCTTCTTCAAGAAGAATGTCAACCCGAAGGTGTTGTTGTCCGCATTTGACCGTGCTATCACCGAACGGCGGATATTGTTCTGGAGTGCCCGACCTGAGGAACAGCGGACATTCGGCGACAGCCGGATGGCCGGGACGCTTCCGGAACAGGACACCGTGCCGACGGTCGGAGTGTTCCTCAACGACGGCAGCGGCGCGAAGCTCGGCTACTACCTGCGGCCGACGGCGAACCTGACGGTCGGCGAATGCCGGCCCGACGGCCGCCGCGAGCTCCGGCTGCGGGTGACCCTCCGCTCGACGGCGCCGAAGTCCGGACTCAGCGAGTCGGTCCTCGGCCTCGGCCTGGCTGGTGATCCGTACACCGCACGCACGTTGGTGTCGATCTTCAGCCCGGCTGGTGGAGCGGTGCTCGAGGCCCGGCTCGACGGGGTCGAGACGGCACTTGGCAGCGGCACCGAACGCCGCCGCCAGGTGGCGACGGCCAGCGTGGATGTCGGCCCCGGCGCCGAGAGGGCGCTGGAGGTCACCGTGCTGACGGCCAAGACCGGCGTCGGACAGGCCGAGCTGTGGCTGACCCCCACCGCCAGCCCCTGGACCACCCAAGTTCATTCCGCACCAAGCTGTGACCAGTAGGAGGGAACCAATCATGCGGCTATCCCGCATCATCATGGCGCTCACGGTCGGCCTGGCCGTGGTGGCCGTGCCGACGGCAGCGGGGGCGGCACAGCCGCAGCCGGCGCCCAGCGCGACCACCGACCCGCCCCAGCCGCCGCCGTACCCGCCGGCAGCCGCTTCACTGACCGTCAACCGGCCGACGATCTTCCTCGGCGAGACGGTACTGCTGACCGGCACCGGCTTCGGCCCGAACGAGACCGTCGACATCTCGGTGACGGTGACTCCGCTGGCCGCCCCGGCCGGCGGTCAGGCTCCGGCCCGCCGGAGCGACGGCAGCACCGTGGCCATGACCCCGGTGGCGTACCAGGCGAGCGCGCCCCTGAACTTCACGGCGTACACCAACGCCCAGGGTCGCTTCACCAAGAGCTACAAGCCGTCGGTGACGGGTCTGCTGACCTTCACCGCCACCGGCCGGGAGTCCGGCCGGACCGCCACCACCGAGCTGCGGGTGCTGCACAAGAAGCAGCCGCTGCCCGTCACGGGTGACAGCCTCGGCACACCCATGAAGCTCGGCGGCGGCCTGGTCGGCGCCGGAGCGGTCATGCTGCTGCTGACCCTGGCCTGGCGTCGCCGCCAGCGCTTCGGTGGTGCGGCGCACTAATCAACACCACCGGGCCGCGCCCGGATCGCACGCAAGCTGGCGCCCGTCGGAACACTCCGACGGGCGCCAGCCCGTCCAGAAAGACGCAGACCCCTCCAGCACGGCCGCCTCCGACCGACCGCCACCGTACGGGCCGATGCCCGCCGATACCCGACGTCGACGCCGTGTCCGTTTTGTAGCTTTGATGCGACCAGCCCATGTGTGATCGACTCAGGTTTTATGAAGTCGCGGTCCGGGAGTCCGGGACACCCCGACTTCCGGGAACCCGAGTGGATCATGCGAGTGTGAGGCGATTTGACGCCGCGTTCCGGGCGTTGGGTAAGGGGTTTGTCCGGTCGTGGGCGGTTCTGGGTGGTGACCGGTCGCACCCTTGGGCCGGAATCATGGCCGGGCCGGGGTCGTTACATACCCTGACGATCGCAGCACCTGCCGGCGCCGCCCCGATGCGGGTGCCAGTGGATGGGCCGACCCCGGAATGACCCCCGGCCCCCGGTCGTTACACATGGACCCGGCGCCACGAGCCCCCGCCCGTAGGCCGCCGACCCCGACGCCCGCCCCGTAGGCGTCACCCCCAAAGACTTTTGTGCAGCGCCGGACGAGGTGCTCACACCCGTCACCGCCGTTCCCCCGATCGGTGCGAGGCGGGTGTCCTACCCCCGAAGGAGCTACCCCCATGAACACGATCTTCCGTAAGAGCATGCTGTCCGTTGCTGGTCTCGCGTTCGCCGGCGGTGTCTTCGCCGGCCCGATCGCCGCCCACGCCAACCCCGTGGATGCCAAGCCGGTCGCCGTGGCCGTACAGGGCGCGAAGCCGCAGGGCGACCAGTCCCACATCAGCCTGAACGACGAGCAGACCACCAACGTGAAGGCGATCATTGCCGCGACGAAGAAGGCCGGTCTGCCGGAGCGGGCCGCGGTCATCTCGATCGCGACGAGCCTGCAGGAGTCGAAGCTGGAGAACCTGGGCCACCTCGGTGACATGAACGACCACGACTCGCTGGGCCTGTTCCAGCAGCGCCCGTCCAGCGGTTGGGGTACGCCGGAGCAGATCACCGACCCGGCCTACTCGACGACCGCGTTCCTGAAGGGTCTGAAGCAGGTTGATGGTTGGCAGGACATGCCGCTGACCGAGGCCGCGCAGACCGTCCAGGTTTCCGCGTACCCGGACGCGTACGCCCAGTGGGAGCAGCAGGCCACCGACCTGGTCGGCCAGCACTGGAACAGCTGACCACCAAACGACACCACCGCAACCAGCAGCATCAGCAGGACACCGACCGCTGGCCGGCACCCGCAACCCGGGGTGCCGGCCAGCGGCGTACCCCGATCAGTTCTTGTGATTGTGGGTGCGCCAGATGTCGATCAGCGCGGCGATCAGCGCGAGCGCGATGATGCCGGTGGCCAGCATGAGGGACCGTTCGAAGGCGCTGGTCCAGTCACCTCGGCTGTCGGCCAGGGATGAGAAGAAAACCGAGCCGACGGCGGCGATACCGGCTGCGGCGCCGATCCGCTGACCGGTCTGGAGCATGCCCGCCCCGCTGCCCGCTTGGTCCACCGGCACCTCGGAGAGGGTGATCGTCTGGTTCGGGGCGATCACCAGTCCGCTGCCGATGCCGGCGACGAGCAGGGGCCCGGCGGCGACCCAGGGCGCTGGGGCGTCCGGCGCGAGGTGCAGCGCGATCACCGTCGCGGCCAGCCCGACGACGACGGTGAGCAGTCCGATGGCGACCAGTGGGCGGCCGAAGCGGTTGACGATGCGGCCTCCGAGCACGGCGGCGGCCGCCGAACCCAGGGCGAAGGGGGTGATGGCCAGGCCGGCGACGAGGGCGCTGTAGTGGAGACCCATCTGCAGGAACAGGGTGAAGATGAAGAAGATCGCGGTGAAGCCGCCGAAGTAGACGAGCGCCAGGATCGAGCCCAGGGTGTACGACTGGAGGCTGAACAGGCGAAGGTCGAACAGGGGCTGGTGGTGGCGTGCGTACCGTCGTTCCCAGAGCCCGAAGGCGACCAGCACTGCCAGGCCGGCCGGGATGAGCGCCCACTTCCAGGGGGTCCGCCACTGCTGTTCCTGCACCAGTGGCAGCAGGACCAGGACGACACCGATGCCGAGGAGCAGGACGCCGACGGGGTCGAGTCGACGCCAGCCGGGTTGACCGGCGGGGCGGCCGGGCAGCAGCCGCCAGCCGAGGATCACCGCGAGGACACCGACCGGCACGTTGACGAAGAAGACCCAGCGCCAGCCGTGTTCCTGGCCGCCGATGGCGATGAGCAGCCCGCCGAGCAGCGGCCCGACGGCTGTGGAGATGCCGATGGTGGCGCCGAGCAGCCCGAATGGGCGGGCGCGTTCGGGCCCGCGGAACAGTTGTTGGATCAGCCCGATGACCTGCGGGTTGACGATGCCGGCGGCGGCGCCCTGCAGCAGTCGGGTGATGACCAGCCACGTCGGGGTGGTGGCGAGGCCGGCGAGCGCGCTGGTGACGGTGAACAGCGCGATGCCGAAGACGAACGCGTTGCGTCGACCGCGGGCGTCGCCGAAGCGGCCGGCGGGCACCAGTGCCAGGCCGAAGGTGAGCGCGTACCCGGAGAGGATCCACTGCAGGTCGCTCGGCGACGCGTGCAGCGCCCGGTCGATGGACGGCACTGCGACGTTGACGATGCTCACGTCGAGCAGCGTCATGAACGCGGCGACGAGTCCGACGCCGACCGCCTGCCAGCGTCGTCGGTTCTCGGCCGCGGTGACCGGTTGCGGCGGCTGCGCCGCGCTCATCGTGCCCCCCGTCGACCCTCGATCATCCATGGTTGACCGCTACCCGGGTCTTCGGGGGGCGAACCGTGCCGGCTGGTTCCGTCGGTCACGCCATCTGGCGGGCGCAGAACCGGGGACCGAAGTCGAGGCCGGCCATCGGTGAGTCCTCGCGGTGCAGCAGGCCCTTCTCGGTGAGCAGGTGCAGGGGGCTGTTCACCTGCTCAGCGGTCAGCCCGGATTCCTCGGCGATCAGGTCCGGGTAGGGCACCTGCCCGCGTGCCTCAAGGGTGGTGACCGCCTGGTACACCCGTTGCTCGGCCTCCGACAGTTGCACCTGCTGCATGGTTCCTCCTCTGCTCGTCCGCCACCGCGGTAGCGGTTGCCGTGCGCCGGTTACCCCCTCGGTGCCCGAAGATGCACACCCGATCGGGCGGTCGTGGCGGCGGGCGGGTCCGCCGGTCGCGCGGCGGCGGTGCCCTAGGCTGCTTCCGTGATCATTTGGGATCTCGTCGTCGTCGGCGCTGGCCCCGCCGGGCTGTCCGCGGCGCACGCCGCTGCCCGTGCGGGCGTCTCCACACTTGTTGTCGAGCGCGCCGCGCACCCGCGGTACAAGACCTGCGGCGGTGGCCTGATCGGCACGTCTCTGGCGGCCGTCCAGGGTCGGATCGAGGTGCCCGCGCACGACCGGGTGGACCGGGTGACGTTCACCCGTGACGGCGGTCGGGAGTTCACCCGCCGCAACGACAGTCCGGTGGTGACGATGGTGCGCCGCGAGGAGTTCGACGACCGGCTGCGCGCGGCGGCGGTCGCCGCCGGCGCGCAGGTGCGGGAGCGGGTCGCGGTTCGCGCGATCGAGCAGGACCCCGAGGGGGTACGCCTGCGGCTGGCCGACGGTACGACGATCGCGGCTCGTGCCGTGATCGGGGCGGACGGCTCGTCGGGGGTGACCGCCCGGCACGTCGGGGTCCGGTATCGGCAGGTGGATCTGGGTCTGGAGTTGGAGATTCCGGTGGCCCCTGTCGAGCAGGAGCGGTGGCGGGGTCGGCTGCTGCTGGACTGGGGCGCCATGCCGGGGTCGTACGCCTGGGTCTTTCCGAAGGGTGATCGGCTGACCGTCGGCGTGATCGCCGGTCGGGGCGCGGGGGAGGGGACCCGTGAGTACCTGCGGCGGTTCGTCGACCGGTTGGGTCTGACCGGGTTGCCGGCGGAGCACGACTCCGGTCACCTGACCCGTTGCCGGACGGAGGATTCACCGTTGCGTAACGGCCGGGTGCTGGTCGTGGGGGATGCGGCGGGGCTGTTGGAGCCGTGGAGTCGGGAGGGCATCAGCTTCGCGTTGCGTTCCGGCGGTCTGGCCGGAGCGGCGGTCGCGGGCGGTGATCTGGCCGGGTACGAACGGGCGGTGGCCGCGAGTCTGCTGCCGGAGATGCGGGCGGGGTTCCGGCTGCTCGACGTGTTCACCCGCCGCCCGGATGTGTTCCACGCCCTGTTGGCTACCCCGCCGGGCTGGCGGATGTTCGTTCAGTTCTGCCAGGGGCGGGCGAGCTTCGACGAGATGCTGCGCCGCCGTCCCATCCGGGCTGCCCTCGCGGTGCTCGACCGGTTACCGCACCGATCGCGCCAGCCCACCACCGCTCACCCAGGATCCTAGGATGCCTTACAGGGTGTGCGCGCGGCTACTGGCGCCGAGCGACCGGGTCGCCGGACAATCGCAGGGGAGCAGGAGGAGGCGCTGATGGACGAGCAGCCGTTCACCGACGACGAGTACGCGTTTCTGCGCCACGCGCGGTTCGGGGAGTTGCCGCCCGCCGTCCGTCCCGACGAGCGGGTGGCGCTGACCGAGACCGATCCCGGGCGCGACCGGCCAGAGGAGTCCGAGGACCCGATCCGCTGGAACGTGCAGGGCTGAGAACGCGCGACGGGCCGCAGGTGACGCCACCCACGGCCCGTATGTGCTGCGCTGCGGTCAGAAGACCGGCACGCCCTCGCGGACGAGACGCCAGTTGGGCTGGAAGAAGTCGGCCGGGTCGATCGTCCCCTTGGCCTGCGCCCAGTCGATGAGCAGCTGACGGATCTCCTGCTGCGCGTTGTAGACCTGGGTCTTCACGATGCCGGGGAAGTTGCCGCCGCCGCTGCGCCGGTAGTTGTTCACCGCCACCACGAACTGGGCGTTGTCGGCCACCGGAGTGTCGGTGCCGGCCAGCACCAGGCGGGTGATCCGCTGCCCGACCGGCCTGGAGATGTCGATGTCGTAGTCCACGCCGGAGAAGACGTCGTAGTTGTAGTCCGGCACGGCCGGGTCACTGATCTGCTCCGGGTCTACCGGCGCGCCCGGCGCGACAGTGCGGAAGAACTTCGCCGAGTACTCCAGGTACGCGCGGACCTCGGCCCCGCTGAGCACGACCGCCTCGAGGGTGTTGTCGTACACGTACAGGCCGGCCACATCGCGGATCTTGACGTCACCGGCGGGGAAGACTGCGGTCCGGCTGAACGGCGCCGCGATCGACAGCACCGGCAGATCCGCGTACGCGGTGCCGGCCAGTGCCGCGCCCACCACCTCGGTCTGCACGTGGTTGATGAAGTCCAGGATCGGCGTGTCCTTGTACCGTGACTCCGCCGCCGACAACTCCACAGTGGACGTCGCGACGACCTGGTTGACGTACGCCACGGTCTTTTGGTGTTGGGCCCGCACGGCGGCGAGCACCTTCGGATCCTCGACCACCGTGTTGGTGTTCAGCATGGTGGCGGCCTTCTTGGTGATCGTCCACCGGCCACGCTCACGGGCGAGGGTGAAGTCCATCCGGGTGAGCCGCTGGCCCCACTTCGACGGCTCCGAGAGCAGCACCTGCGTGCCGGTGCGCTCGTTGGTGACGAACCGCTCGACCACCTCGTTGTGCGCGTGACCGAAGAGGATCGCGTCGATCCCCGGCACCTGCTGGGCGATCAGCGCCACCGGGTTCTCGTTCGGCAACTCGGGGCCGTAGCTGGAGGTGCCGCTGTCACCGCCGTGCGCGGAGATCAGCACGAGGTCCGCGCCCCGGGCCCGCATGATCGGCACCCACTTCGCGGCGGTCGCGATCATGTCGTCGAAGCGCAGCCTGCCCTCGACGTTGCCCTTGTCCCAGATGGCCACACCGGGGTTGGTCAACCCCAGGATGCCGACCCGCAGGGTCGGCGCGGCGAAACCGAGCGAGACCTTCTTGATGACGTACGGGAGGAAGGCCGGCTTGCCGGTCCTCGCGTTCACGGCGTTCGCGGCGAGCGCCGGGAAGCCGAGCTGACGGATCCACAGGTCCAGCAACGGCAGACCGTAGTTGAACTCGTGGTTGCCCAGGGTCACCGCGTCGTAGTCGATGACGTTCATGGCCCGTGCCATCGGGTGCTTCTCCCCGGTGGCGGTGATCGGCTCCTGCTTGGCGTAGTACGTGGCCAGCGGCGTGCCCTGGATCGTGTCGCCGGCGTCGAGCACCAGCGTCGCCTTGCCGCGCCGCTCCCGACGGATCTGGTTGATCAAGGTCGCCAGCTTCGCCACGCCGATGTCGTTCTGCTTGCTGTCGTCGTACTCGGCGTCGCGGTAGTAATCCCAGTTGTAGACGTTGCCGTGCGTGTCCGACGTGCCCAGGAGGGTGAGGTCCCAGGTGCGCGGCCGGGCCGCGCCGGCCGCCTGCGCGGGCGCGGCGGCGATCAGCGGGGTGGTCGCCGCGGACGCCGCGGCGACGAGCACCTGGCGGCGCGACGGGCCGGAGGGAGAGGTCATGACGTGCCTTTCCATGGGGGTGGACGCGCCTCGTGAGCGCCTTGCGCACCATAACCAGCAGCCGGCGCTCCCGCCACGCCAGCCCCAAGCGTCGCAGCGGTTTCCGCAGGCCGAGGCGGGGTAGGCCGATGAGGAACGAGAACTCGCGGGACAGCCCCCGCTTCCCGCGCGGCGCGAGGAGATATCGGTGAGCGAGGACCAGCACACCCAGCAGGACCCGACCAGCCAGTACGGCCAGCAGTCCGGTCAACCCGCACAGCAACAGTCGGCGCCCGGGTCGACCAGGGAGATGACCCCGAGGCCGGACCACGGCGAGGAGTCGTACCGGGGCAGCGGCAAACTCGACGGCAAGCGGGCGCTGATCACCGGCGGTGACTCGGGGATCGGCCGGGCGGTCGCGATCGCCTTCGCCCGGGAGGGCGCCGACGTGCTCATCTCCTACCTCGGCGAGGAGGAGGACGCCGACGCCCGGGAGACCATCCGGCTGGTCGAGGCCGCCGGACGGCGGGGCGTCGCGGTACGCGGTGACATCACCGACGAGGCGCACTGCCAGGAACTGGTCGATCGGGCGGTGCGGGACCTGGGCGGCCTCGACATCCTGGTCAACAACGCGGCGTACCAGATGTCGCAGGACAAGGGAATCCTCGGGATCAGCACCGAGCAGTTCGACCGGGTGTTCAAGACCAACCTGTACGCGATGTTCTGGCTCTGCAAGGCCGCCATTCCCCACCTGGCCGAGGGGTCGGCGATCATCAACACGTCGTCGATCCAGGCGTTCGACCCGTCGCCGCAGCTGCTGGACTACGCCACCACGAAGGCGGGGATCGCCAAC
This sequence comes from Micromonospora ureilytica, assembly GCF_015751765.1. Classification (NCBI taxonomy): domain Bacteria; kingdom Bacillati; phylum Actinomycetota; class Actinomycetes; order Micromonosporales; family Micromonosporaceae; genus Micromonospora; species Micromonospora ureilytica. The sequence goes on along the minus strand of NZ_JADOTX010000001.1, from coordinate 2,249,921 downwards.
TTCACCAAGGCACTCGCCGCCGACCTGGCCGAGCACGGCATCCGGGTCAACGCGGTCGCACCGGGCCCGGTGTGGACGCCGCTGATCCCGTCCACCATGCCGGAGGAGAAGGTGAAGCAGTTCGGCACCGACACCCCGGAGGGACGCCCCGGGCAGCCGGCCGAGCTGGCGCCCGCGTATGTCTTCTTCGCCTCGCAGGAGTCCAGCTACGTGACAGGCGAGATCCTGGGGGTCACCGGCGGTCGACCGACCAAGTGATCCGCCGCCGGGTGGGCATCCGCGCGGATGCCCACCCGGTCAGCGTGGCCAGGCGGCGAAGCGTCGCCGGATCTCGGCGACGTCGGCGGCCCCCAGGCCGTACCGCCCGAAGCGCTGATCGGACAGCCGGTCCAGGTAACGGCCGGCGGCGCGCACGTCGTCCGGGTCCAGTGCGGGATCGACCTGCCGCGCCAGGACCAGCAGCTCGGTCACGTCATAGTGGTCGAGGGCCGCCGCCACGTCGATGAAGTCGCGAACCTCCCGCCGGTTGACCAGGGCGGCGATCTTGTTGGCCACCAGGTCACGGACGTCCATCACCGGGCCGAGGTCCATCACCACCGGGCTCTGCTGACGGTCCAACCGGGCGAGGCTGAGCCGGATCTGCCGTCCGTCGCGGCTCACCACGAAGTCCTTCATGTCCTGCTCGTACCCGTCGAACAGCTCCGCCAGCTCACTGTCCGGGTCGGCATCGCTGACGATGAAACCGGCCCGCTCCAGGGCCACGCGCACCCCGGCGGACGCCGCCGCCGCGGCACCCTCCACGTCCGCGAAGAGGTCGACGTCCTCCGTCGGTCGGGCAACCAGCCCGTGCGCCGCCCACGCCACCCCACCACCCAGCACGAACCGGTACGGCCCGGCGGCGGCCAGCGCCACCCGGGCCACCTCCCGGTAGAAGTCGTGCAGATGAGGCTCGATCACGCCGCGCGCAGGCCGCGGTGCCGGCTCTCCCACGCCTGGCGTACGCCTCGGGGCAGGTTGAGCGGTCGCCACACCCGACGCAGCGTCCGCCCATTGATCAGAGCGCGCAGATCCTCTGCCCGGGTGGTTTCGCGGAGCACGTTCTCATACATCCAGAGCAGCTGGTCCGGGTCACCGAGGTCGAAGGTGCGCTCGGCGTTCCACATCAGCCGTACCGGCAGCTCCACCACACCTCGGGTGGGCCCGGCCAACTCGGCGAGCGTCCGCGCCACCACAGCCGGGCGACCCGGGCGGGCCAGGAAAGCCACGCCGGTCGCGGTGGTGGAGACGGCCTGCATGGTGTCAGGGTAACGCCCACCCAAGCCGGTGTCGCTCAGGACGACCTTAACGAGCTGCCCCATGACTCCCGCATGACCCTGATCCCCGCGAGGTTTGTCCGTTTCATGCGAGCCGGTGCCTGTCAGCGAATCGTGATCGACTCGGGTTTCATGAGGTCGCGGTGTCCGGGCGTCCGGGACACCGCGACTTCCGTGAACCCGAGTGGATCGTGTGGGTGTGGGGCGGTTCGCGTCGCCGTGGGTCCGGCGTGGGTGGGTGGTTTGTCCGGTGGTGGGTTTTTGTGGGTGGTGACCGGTCGCACCCGTGGGCCGGAATCATGGCCAGGCCGGGGTCGTTACATACCCTGACGATCGCAGCACCACCGACCCACCGCCCGGCCCCCCGGGCCGGTAGCGCAGGTGGGAATGCCAGCCTCCACCCGGTCGTTACAGTCCCCACGAACGACCACGGCACCGCCTTCACGAGAGGGTGCCGGCAGGTGGGCCGACCCGGAATGACTCCCGGCCCCCGGTCGTTGCAGTCCCCACGAACGACCACGGCACCGCCGCGATGCGGGTGCCAACGGATGGGCCGACCCCGGAATGACCCCCGGCCCCCGGTCGTTACACATGGACCCGGCGCCACGAGCCCCCGCCCGTAGGCCGCCGACCCCGACGCCCCGTGGGCGTCACCCCCCAAAGACTTTTTATGCAGCGCCGGACGAGGTGCTCACACCCTGCCGCCGCCCCCTGGCGGTTGGGGTGTCCTACCCCCGAAGGAGCTACCCCCATGAACACGATCTTCCGTAAGAGCATGCTGTCCGTTGCGGGTCTCGCGTTCGCCGGCGGTGTCTTCGCCGGCCCGATCGCCGCCCACGCCAACCCGGCCGTCGACGCCAAGCCCGCCGCCGTGGCCGTACAGGCGTCGAAGCCGCAGGGCGACCAGTCCCGGATCACCCTGAATGACGAGCAGACCGCGAACGTCAAGGCGATCATCGCCGCGACGAAGAAGGCCGGTCTGCCTGAGCGGGCCGCGGTCATCTCCATCGCCACGAGCCTGCAGGAGTCGAAGCTGGAGAACCTGGGCCACCTCGGCGACATGAACGACCACGACTCGCTGGGCCTGTTCCAGCAGCGCCCGTCCAGCGGTTGGGGCACCCCGGAGCAGATCACCGACCCTGAGTACTCCACGACCGCGTTCCTGAAGGGCCTCAAGCAGGTCGACGGCTGGCAGGACATGCCGCTGACCAAGGCCGCGCAGACGGTGCAGGTGTCGGCGTACCCGGACGCGTACGCCCAGTGGGAGCAGCAGGCCGCCGACCTGGTCGGCCAGCACTGGAACAGCTGACCACCCAACGACACCACCGCAACCAGCAGCATCAGCAGGACACCGACCGCTGGCCGGCACTCCGCAACCCGGGGTGCCGGCCAGCGGCCTTTCCGCTTCCTGCGGCAGGCACAGGCTGCTGGCTGCGGATGCCGCGCGGCCCGTGCCGCGCGGCCCGTGCCGCGCAGCCCGGTGTCCGGTGTCCGGTGGGAGCGGGTGGCGCGGTTCGGTTGGTCGTTGCCCGTAGATCTTGGACAGTTTCCGTTCGGCGCGAACGGAAACTGTCCAAGATCTCGCGGAACAGGGCCGAAGCGCGGCGTGGCGTGGCGGTGGGGTGTCGTGGTGATGAGGGCGATCCGCGCGGTACAGCGATGGAACCCGGCGGAACATCCGACGGTGCGGCAACGCGTTGCCCCCGGCCCCCGGCCCCCGGCCCCCGGCCTTGCCGGGCCACGGCCCCCGGCCCCCGGCCTTGCCGGGCCACGGCCTTGCCGGGCCACCGGGCCGCCTCCTCACCGGGCCACCGCACCCCATCCCCGCCGCCAGGGTGCGGCGGCCGGGGTGGGGTGCGGGAACAACGGCGGCGGTGGGCTGGTTGTGGACAGTGTCGGTGTGACTCAGTGTCCCCGGGCCTCACCTAATATCGCCCTCGCGGAATACCGTTCGGCTGGAGCCGCGTCGTGCCACTCGCCGAGAGGCGACCTGCACACCGACACCAGCGCCGCCCCCGGCCCACAAGGCCGGGGGCGGCGCTGTCTGCGTCCCGGGTTCGCGAACCTGTCTCAGTTGACCTATGTTCAGGGGGTCGCTCGCGTGGGAGGGGGTGCCGGGGATGGGTCTGCGGACCTTTGTCGAGGGTTGGCCGGTCTACCGCCAGCTCACCGGCACGGACCCGTTGGGTCGGGGTGCGGCGGCGAAGTCCGACGGGTCCCGCGCGCTCACCGCTCGTACCGAGGACGCCGACAGCGTGGCCCGTTCGGTGTGCCCGTACTGCGCGGTGGGTTGTGGTCAGCGGGTGTTCGTGAAGGATGGGCAGGTCAGTCAGATCGAGGGTGATCCGGACAGTCCGATCTCGCGGGGTCGGCTCTGCCCGAAGGGCTCGGCGAGCAAGAGCCTGGTCACGAGTCCGTTGCGGCAGACCACGGTCCGCTACCGCCGGCCGTACTCGACGCAGTGGGAGGATCTGGAGCTCGACACCGCGCTCGACATGATCGCGGACCGGATCCTCGCCGCCCGCGAGCAGACCTGGGAGGACGTCGACACGCAGGGTCGACCGCTGAACCGGACGCTGGGTATCTCCAGTCTGGGTGGGGCGACGCTGGACAACGAGGAGAACTACCTCATCAAGAAGTTGTTCACCGCGATGGGGGCGCTCCAGATCGAGAACCAGGCCCGTATTTGACACTCCGCCACTGTCCCCGGTCTGGGGGCCAGCTTCGGTCGTGGCGGTGCGACGGATTTCCAGCAGGACATCGCCAACGCTGACGTGATCGTCATCCAGGGTTCGAACATGGCTGAGGCGCACCCGGTGGGTTTCCAGTGGGTGATGGAGGCCAAGCGCAAAGGCGCGAAGGTTTTCCACGTCGACCCGCGGTTCACCCGGACGAGCGCGGTCGCTGATGCGTACCTGCCGATCCGGGCGGGCACCGACATCGCGTTGCTCGGTGGGGTGGTGCGCTACATCCTCGACAACGACCTGGACTTCCGGGAGTACGTGCTCTCGTACACCAACGCGGCGACGATCGTCAGTGCAGAGTTCAGCGACACCGAGGACGGCGACGGCTTCTTCTCCGGCTTCGACCCGGAGACCGGCACGTATGTGCAGGACAGCTGGCAGTACGAGGGGCATGAGGGTTCGTCGGGCAGTGGGCACACCGCCCAGGAGCGGGACAGCGCCGCAGGGTTGACGCACGAGTCGCACGGCGCGCCGGTCGGCGGGCAGACCCGGCGTGACGAGACGTTGCAGCATCCGCGCTGCGTCTACCAGATCCTCAAGCGACACTTCGCCCGCTACACCCCGGAGATGGTGGAGCGGGTGTGCGGTATTTCGCAGGCGCAGTTCCTGGAGTTGGCGCGGGCGTGGACGGCGAACTCCGGCCGGGACCGCACCGGCATGCTGATCTACTCCGTCGGGTGGACGCAGCACAGTGTGGGTGTGCAGTACATCCGTACCGGCGCGATCATCCAGTTGTTGCTGGGCAACATGGGCCGTCCTGGTGGTGGCGTCATGGCCCTGCGGGGGCACGCCAGCATCCAGGGCTCGACCGACATCCCGACGCTGTTCAACCTGTTGCCCGGCTATCTGCCAATGCCGCACCACGCCGAGCACCCGAGCTTCGACGAGTGGGTGGACAGCATCCGCCACCCCGGGCAGAAGGGGTTCTGGGGCAACGCGCGGTCGTTCGCGGCCAGCCTGCTCAAGGCGTACTGGGGTGACGCGGCGACGCCGGAGAACGACTTCTGCTACGGCTACCTGCCCCGGCTGACCGGTGATCATGGCACATACCAGCAGGTGCTCAACATGATCGACGGAAAGATCAAGGGGTACTTCCTGCTGGGGCAGAACCCGGCGGTCGGGTCGGCGCACGGTCGGGCGCAGCGGCTCGGGATGGCCAACCTGGACTGGTTGGTGGTCCGGGACCTGTTCATGATCGAGAGCGCGACGTTCTGGCAGAACGGCCCCGAGGTCGCCACCGGGGAGATCGTGCCGGAGGAGTGCCGCACTGAGGTGTTCTTCCTGCCCGCCGCGTCGCATGTGGAGAAGGAGGGCACGTTCACCCAGACGCAGCGGTTGTTGCAGTGGCGGGAGAAGGCCGTCGAGCCGCCGGGCGACGCCCGCTCCGAGTTGTGGTTCTTCTATCACCTGGGCCGCAAGTTGCGGGAGAGGCTGGCCGACTCGCCGCTGCCGCGCGACCGGGCGCTGCTCGACCTCACCTGGGACTACCCCACGCACGGCCCGCACGCGGAGCCGAGCGCCGAGGCGGTGCTGCGCGAGATCAACGGGTACGACGTGACGACCGGCCGTCCGCTGTCCGGTTTCGCCGAGGCCCGCGCGGACGGCTCCACCGCGATCGGTTGTTGGATCTACAGCGGGGTGTACGCCGACGGCGTGAACCAGGCGGCCCGGCGCAGGTCCCGGCACGAGCAGGACTGGGTGGCCGCCGAGTGGGGCTGGGCGTGGCCGGCGAACCGGCGCATCCTCTACAACCGTGCGTCCGCCGACCCGGACGGCAACCCGTGGAGTGAGCGCAAGCGTTACGTGTGGTGGGATGCGGACAAGGCCGAGTGGACCGGTTACGACGTGCCGGACTTCGAGAAGACCAAGCCGCCGTCGTACCGGCCGCCGCCCGGCGCGTCCGGGACGGAGGGCATCGCGGGCGACGACCCGTTCGTCATGCAGGGCGACGGCAAGGGTTGGCTGTACGCGCCCAGCGGTGTCCTGGACGGGCCGTTGCCGACGCACTACGAGCCGGTGGAGTCGCCGGTGCGTAACCCGCTCTACGGTCAGCAGGCCAACCCGACCCGCAAGATGTACGCGCATCCGGTGAACTCGGTGAACCCGAGCCCTCCGCAGGAGCACGGTCAGGTGTTCCCGTACGTGTTCACGGTCAGCCGGCTCACCGAGCACCACACCGCCGGCGGGATGAGCCGGACGGTGTCACCGTTGGCCGAGCTGCAACCGGAGATGTTCGTCGAGGTGTCCCCGGCCCTTGCCGACGAGGTGGGGCTGACGCATCTGGGCTGGGCGCACCTGGTCAGCGGCCGCGCGGTGATCGAGGCGAAGGTGCTGGTCACCGACCGGCTCACCCCGCTGCGGGTGGACGGTCGGATCATCCACCAGGTGTGGTTGCCGTACCACTTCGGTTTTGAGGGGCTCGTCACCGGCGACTCGGCCAACGATCTGTTCGGCATCAGCCTGGACCCGAACGTGCTGATCCAGGAGAGCAAGGTCGGCACCTGCGACGTGCGGCCGGGTCGCCGTCCCACCGGCCCGGCGTTGCTCGACCTGGTGGCCGACTACCAGCGGCGCGCCGGCATCACCCCGGGCCAACACGCCCCGGCCGTGACCACCGACAACGAGGGGAAGGAACACGGTGCTTCCTGACCCGAACAGCCTCTACGGTCCGCTGGACCCGGCGCCCGACGCGGGCTATGAGAACGCGCCACCCCGGATGGGGTTCTTCACCGACACCAGCGTCTGCATCGGCTGCAAGGCCTGCGAGGTCGCCTGCAAGGAGTGGAACGGCGTCCCGGAGAACGGGCTGGACCTGCTCGGGATGTCGTACGACAACACAGGCGCGTTGACCGCGAACTCGTGGCGCCATGTGGCGTTCATCGAGCAGCCGCGCCCGGCCGGGCATGGCGCCTCGCCGACGGACGTCCTCGGCCCGACCCGACCGGCCGACGCCGGCCCGACCCGACCGGCCGACGCCGGCCCGACCCGACCGGCCGACGCCGGCCCGACCCGACCGGCCGACGCGGGCGCGGGACCGCAGTTCCTCGGGATGCCGGGGGCGCAGCCGCCGGGCCGGGGCACTGGCGTCGAGGAGCGCACGGATTTCCGCTGGTTGATGATGTCGGACGTCTGTAAGCACTGCACCCACGCGGCGTGCCTGGATGTGTGTCCGACGGGTTCGTTGTTCCGGACGGAGTTCGGCACGGTGGTGGTGCAGGAGGACATCTGCAACGGGTGTGGGTACTGCATCTCCGCCTGCCCGTACGGGGTGATCGATCAGCGTAAGGACGATGGTCGGGCGTGGAAGTGCACGCTGTGCTACGACCGGTTGGGTGCGGGGATGACCCCGGCCTGTGCGCAGGCGTGCCCGACCGAGTCGATCCAGTACGGGCCCCTCGACGAGCTGCGCGAACGCGCCGCCGCCCGGGTGGAGACGCTGCACGACCGTGGCGTTCCCGAGGCGCGCCTGTATGGGCACGACCCGAACGACGGCGTCGGCGGTGACGGTGCGTTCTTCCTGCTGCTCGACGAGCCGGAGGTGTACGGGCTGCCGCCCGACCCGGTCGTGACGACCCGGGACCTGCCGAAGATGTGGAAACGTGCCGGCCTCGCCGCGCTCGCCATGGCGGCGGCGACCGTCGCCGCGTTCGTCGGAGGTTCCTCATGACCCCACCGGGCCCCGTGGGCGACCGGTTCCGTCGCTTCCGGGAGCGGCTCGCCGCCGAGAGCCTCGACCGATCACCGGTGAGCGACGACCGCCCCAGTACCGCCAGCGGCAGCAGGGAAGCCGGGGGCCGGCAGGGCCGGCGGGGCAGGCGGCGTGGCGGCGGTGAGGAACTGCGGGTGCCGGAGGCCGAGTTCACGTCGTACTACGGTCGGCCGGTTCTGAAGGGGCCGGTCTGGAAGTGGGACATCGCCGCGTACCTGTTCACCGGCGGGTTGGCGGCCGGTTCGTCGCTGCTGGCCGCGGGCGGGCAGCTGACCGGGCGGCCCGCGCTGCGGCGCGCCGGTCGGGTCACCGCGTTGGCGGCCGTCAGCGCCAGCGCCGTCTTCCTGGTGAGGGACCTGGGCCGGCCGGCGCGGTTCCACCACATGCTGCGGGTGGCCAAGCTGACCTCGCCGATGTCGGTGGGCACGTGGATCCTCACCGTGTACGGGCCGGCGGCGGGCGTCGCCGCGATCGCCGAGGCGGCCGGTGTGCTGCCCCGGCACGGTCTGCTCGGGCTGGCCGGCCGCGCGTTGCCGTCGATCGGGCACGCCGCTGGGCTGGTCGCCGCCGGCACCGCGCCGGCCCTGGCCACGTACACCGGGGTGTTGTTGGCCGACACGGCGGTGCCGTCGTGGCATGAGGCGTACCCGGAGCTGCCGGTGATCTTCGCGGGCAGCGCGCTGGCCAGCGGCGCCGGCGTGGGTCTGCTCGCCGCGCCGCCGGCCCAGGCCGGGCCGGCCCGCCGGATGGCGGTGGCCGGCGCGGCCCTGGAGCTGTACGGCGCGCATCGGGTGGAGACCCGCCTCGGCCTGCTCAGCGAGCCCTACCGGTTGGGTCGGCCGGGTCGGTTGCTGCGCGCCGGGCGGTTGTTGACCGTCGGCGGGGTGGCGGGTGCGCTGCTGGGCCGGCGCAGCCGGGTGGTCGGGGCGCTCTCCGGGACCGCGCTGCTGGCCGCGTCGGTGCTGACCCGGTTCGGCATCTTCTACGGCGGCGTCGCCTCGGCCCGCGACCCCCGCTACACGGTGGTGCCGCAGCGCGAACGGGTCGAAGCCCGCCGAACCGGCATGGATCTTCCATCTGATCGGGCGGTCCCGCCCGCGGTGTGATCGAATGTCCGGTGGAGGCGTTCAGGCGGCTGGTGCCCCTCCCGGTCTTCAAAACCGGAGTGGTCCGGGACCCGGGCCAGGCGGGTTCGATTCCCGTCCGTCTCCGCCACATCGCTTGCAGGAGATGACGTGATGGGCGACGGCCCGGTGGACCCGCGACGTCGGGTGCCCCGTACGGACACGCTGCTCGCCGACCCGGTGCTGGCCGCCGCCACCGCGACCCTCGGCCGGGAGCAGGTCAAGGCGATCGTCTCCCACGCGCAGGGCCGCGCCCGCCGCGGTGAGCTCAACCCCGACGAGGTACGCGACGCGGCCGTCGCCGCGCTACCCACCCCCGGCCCCCGGTTGGTCCTCAACGCCACTGGTGTCGTGCTGCACACCAACCTGGGTCGGGCGCCGTTGTCGTCCGCCGCGGTCGCCGCGGTGGTGGCCGCCGCCGGGCACACCGACGTCGAGTTGGACCTGGCCACCGGCCGGCGGGCCCGACGCGGCCGGGGCGCGCTCGACGCGCTGGCCGCCGCCGTGCCCGACGCGGGCGCCGTGCACGTGGTCAACAACGGCGCCGCCGCGCTGGTGCTGGCCGCCACCGCGTTGGCCGCCGGTCGGGAGATCGTGGTCAGCCGAGGCGAGCTGGTCGAGATCGGCGACGGTTTCCGCCTGCCCGACCTGTTGGAGAGCACCGGCGCGCGGCTGCGGGAGGTGGGCACCACCAACCGCACCACCCTCGCGGACTACGCCGCCGCGCTCGGCCCGCAGACCGGCTTCGTGCTCAAGGTGCACCCGTCGAACTTCCGGGTCACCGGCTTCACCTCCGCCGTCGGCGTACGGCAACTGGCCACGCTCGGGGTGCCGGTCGTCGTGGACATCGGCTCCGGGCTGCTCGGCGCGGACCCGCTGCTGCCCGACGAACCGGACGCGGCCAGCACCCTGCGCGCGGGTGCCGCGCTGGTCACCGCCAGTGGCGACAAGCTGCTCGGCGGGCCGCAGGCGGGGCTGCTGCTGGGTGACGTCGAGGTGATCGACCGGCTGCGTCGCCACCCGCTGGCCCGGGCGCTGCGGGTGGACAAGCTCACCCTGGCCGCGCTGACCGCCACAGTGAATCAACCGGAGACCCCGACCCGGGTGGCGCTGCACGCCGACCCGGGTGCCCTGCGCGAACGGGTGGAGCGGCTGCGGGACCGGCTCGGCGCGGACGGCCGCAAGGCGGAGGTGGTGCCGGCCGTCGCGGTGGTCGGCGGCGGCGGCGCCCCCGGGGTGGAGTTGGACTCCTGGGCGTTGAGCCTGCCCGAGCGGTACGCGGCGCCGCTGCGCGTCGGAGACCCGCCGGTCCTCGGTCGGGTGGTGCGCGGGCGGCTCCTGCTCGACCTGCGCTGTGTGCCCGCCGACGCCGACGAGGCCGTCCGCGCTGCCGTGCTGCGCGTACCCGGGGACGACTGAGCGTGTTCGTCGTCGCGACCGCCGGGCACGTCGACCACGGTAAGTCGACGCTGGTCCGGGCGTTGACCGGCATGGAACCCGACAGGTGGGCCGAGGAACGACGCCGGGGGATGACCATCGACCTGGGTTTCGCCTGGACGACGTTGCCGTCCGGCGGGACCGTCGCCTTCGTCGACGTACCCGGGCACGAGCGGTTCGTGCCGAACATGCTCGCCGGGGTCGGCCCGGTGCCGGCGGCGCTGATCGTGGTGGCCGCCGACGAGGGCTGGATGCCGCAGTCCGCCGAGCACCTGGCCGCGCTCGACGCGCTCGGTGTCGCGTACGGCCTGCTGGCGGTGACCCGCGCGGACCTGGCCGACCCGGGGCCCGCGACGGCCCGCGCCCGCGCCGAGATCGCCGCGACCAGCCTCGGCGTGGTGCCGGCGGTGGCGGTCAGTGGCCTGACCGGGGCCGGCCTGTCGGAGCTGCGGGCCGCCCTGGACCGGCTCGCCGCCCAACTGCCCGCGCCGACGCTCGACGACCCGGTCCGGCTGTGGGTGGACCGCAGCTTCACCGTGCGGGGCAGCGGCACCGTCGTCACCGGCACCCTCGGCGCCGGCCGGATGCGGGTGGGCGACGAACTGGAGCTGGCCGGCACCGACGAACCGGTCCGGGTCCGTGGCCTGCACTCCCTGGGCGAGGCCCGAGCGGAGGCGGCGGCGGTCGCCCGGGTGGCGGTCAACCTGCGCGGTACGCCCCGCGACCGGCTGGGCCGGGGCGACGCGTTGCTCACCCCGGGCCGGTTCCACCACACCGACCTGGTCGACGTCCGGCTCGCCGGCGACCCGGCCGCCGACCTGCCGGCCACCCTCACCCTGCACGTCGGGTCGGCGGCGGTGCCGGTGCGGCTGCGCCCGCTCGGCCCGGACACCGTCCGGCTGCGGCTGGCCCGCCCACTGCCGTTGCTGGTGGGCGATCGGGCGCTGCTACGGGACCCGGGTCGCCACCACGTCAGCGGTGGGGTGCGGGTGCTGGACGTGGCGCCCCCACCGCTGGCCCGACGGGGTGCGGCCGCCGCCCGCGCCCAGGTCCTCGCCGAGTTGGACGGTCGACCCGACCTGGCGGGGGAGCTGCGCCGTCGCCGACTGATCCGGGCCGGCGCGTTGATCCGGATGGGTGTGCCGGTGCAAGACCTGCCGGTGCACGCCGAGCCGATGGGAGACGGGCCGGCGTACGCCGAGCCGGTGGCCGGTGACTGGTTGGCCGACCCCGCACACTGGCGGCGGCTCGGCGAGCAGTTGACCGAGGAGGTCGCCCGGCACGCGCGGGAGCACCCGTTGGCGCCCGGGATGCCGGTGGACGCGCTGCGGCAGCGCCTCGCCCTGCCCGACCGGGTGCTGGTCGAGGCGCTGGTCCGGCCGCCGCTGCGGATCCACGCCGGTCGGGTCGGGGCGGCGAGCGCCGACGCGTTGCCCGAGCCGGTGGCCCGGGCCGTGCAGCGGGTCCGCGCCGAGTACGGCGACCGGCCGTTCCGCGCCCCCGAGGCGGACCGTCTCGTCGATCTCGGTCTGGGCCCCCGGGAGATCGGCGCCGCCGTGCGGGCCGGCGCTCTGCTGCGGCTGGCCGACAACGTGGTGCTGCTGCCCGACGCGCTCGACGACGCGGTCCGGGTGCTGGCCGGGCTGCCGCAGCCGTTCACCCTCTCCGCGGCCCGGCAGGCGTTGGACACCACCCGCCGGGTGGCGGTGCCCCTGCTGGAGCTGCTGGACCGGCGGGGCGCGACCCGCCGGTTGCCCGACGACGCCCGGATCGTCGTCACCTGAGCGGGCGCCACGACCGGGTCAACCGCTGTCAGTCCAGGTCGGACATGTCGAGCACGAAGCGGTAGCGGACGTCGTTTCGCCGGAGGCGGTCGAGTGCCGTCTCCACCTGCGCCGACGGGAGCACCTCGACGTCGGCGGCGATGCCGTTGTCGGCGCAGAACTGGAGCATCTCGGCTGTCGAGCGGCGGCCTCCGCTGCCGGCGGAGCTGAGCCTCTTGCGGCCGACAAGCAGGTCCATCGCCTCGACGGTGACCGGGCCCAGGTATCCGAGCAGGCTGAGGGTGCCGTCCATCGCCACCACCTTCAGGTACGGGGCGAGGTCGTGCGGAGCGGAGATGGTGTCGATGACGACGTCGAAGGTGTCGCGTGTCGCTGCCATCTGGCGGGTGTCGGTGGAGTCCAGGAAATCGTGTGCGCCGAGCCGGAGCGCGTCGTCGCGCTTCTCCTGGGTGCGGCTGATGACGGTCGTGGTGGCACCGAGTGCGACGGCCAGCTTGACCGCGAGGTGACCCAGGCCGCCGAGCCCGGCCACGGCGACGCGACTGCCAGGGCCCACACCGAGGGCACGCAGCGGTTCCCAGACGGTGACGCCGGCGCACATCAGCGGGGCGGCTGCGGCCGGGTCGAGGCCGGAGGGGAGCGGGTAGGCGAAGCGGTCCCGCACGACGTACTCGCGGGAGAAAGCGCCCAAGGTGGTCGACCCGTCCCGCCGGTCGGTGCCGCCGTAGGTGAGAGTCGGGAAGGAGCGGCAGAAGTTCTCCTGTCCTGCTCGGCACATCGCACACGTGCCGCAGGAGTCGACGATGTTGCCCACCGCGACGCGGTCGCCGACCGAGAAGGCGGTCACCTCGGCCCCGGTCCCGGTCACCACACCTGTGCATTCGTGACCGGGCACCAGAGGCGCTATCGCACGCTGGTCGTGGTCGCGCAGGGAGTGCAGGTCGGTGTGGCACACGCCGCTGTAGTCGACTCGCACCGCCAGATCGTCTGAGCGCAGGTTACGGCGTTCCAGCGACGTACGCCGTAGCGCCGTCGGGCCGCTCGCCCGCCATCCGATGGTCGTTCGCATACACACATCCTTAAACAGACTGTTCGGTCTGCCGACCATAGCTCCGGTCACGGGGGGAGGCAAACCAACTGTTCTGTTGCTAGAGTGGCGGCATGCCGGAGCAGCCCCTGACCTCGCGCGGCACCGCGACCTACCAGCGCATCCTGGACGCCGCCACCGCGGAGTTCGCCCAGCACGGCATCGCCGGAGCGCGCATCGAACGCATCGTGACGGCGGCGCGCACCAACAAGGCGCAGCTCTACGCCTACTTCGGCGACAAGGAACGGCTCTTCGACGCGATCTTCCTCAGCTCACTCGAGCGCATCACGAACGTGGTGTCGATCGACGCTGACGATCTTGCCGACTGGGCCGTTCGCCTCTACGACGAATACCTGCGCCGCCCCGACCTCATCCGCCTCGCGACCTGGACGCGACTGGAGCGCCGGCCCGTCGGGCACCTCGTCGAGACCCACCAGCACTACGACGATCGCAAGCTCACGGCCATCGCCGAGGCGCAGGCCGCCGGGCGGGTGCGCGCGGGCGACCCGTTCGACCTCATGGCTCTGGTCATCGCCATGTCCATGGCCTGGTCGCCGGTCAGCAACGTCTACGCGGCCAGCAGCCTGGAACCCGACGACGTTCATGATCAACGCCGCGCCCTGCTGCGCGACTGCGTCCGGCGAGCCACTGTGCCGTCGGACGGAGCCACTGTGCCGTCGGACAAGGATCAACCGGACCGTTGACCGCCGCACGGCCGTCAGTCGCGGCCGATCCGGGGCTGACAACAGTGCGCCGAGGTGCGACGGTGAGCTGATGGTCGAGGCGATCCCCACGCGGTCACGGGCCTCCCGCCGCCGGTGGCGTGCGGTCGTCCCGGTGGTGCTGCGCTGGGCGCTGCCGGTGCTGTGGGTGCTGTGGGCGTCCCTCGCGTGGTGGGTCGAGCCGCGTGAGTCCACCGAGGCGCAGCTCGACCGGGATCTCGCGACTGGCCAGGTGGTGGCCTTCCAGCGGTCGTCCGGCTGGGCCGACGACGGCGCGTACTGGGGGAGCCGGCCGCGTGCGCAGTACGCGCCCGACGGCGGGATGCTGACCTGGACCGTGTCGAACGGCCAGCACCGTTACGCCTCCGGCACGCCGCTCGCCTTCGAGTCGTACCCCGCCGAGCCGGACTCGTCCGCGAGGGCCGAGCAGGAGGCGCGGCGTGCCGCGCTCGCCGACGCGAGGCAGGCAGGTGGCAGCACCGCGTACCGGATCGGGAACGCCGTGGCTCTGCTCGCTGGTGTGCTGACCGTGCTCTGGCTGGGCCGGTTGATCGGTGGCGCGCCGCCCGTGGTCGGCACCCGGTGGTTCTGGTTCTGGGTCGGGCTCCTGCCGTTCGGCTTGGGTGTGCTGGCCTGGACCTACCGGGAGCTGTGGAGGCCACCGCCAGCGCCGGTGCCCGGCCGTGGCTCGGGGTGGCGGGGGTTCGGCTGGTTGATCCTCGCCGCAGTCGGCGTCAGCCTCGTGGTGGCCGTTGCCCGCATCGTGTTCGGGACGACTGTGGTGCCGGGCTGAGTCGGTGCTGCCCGGCCAACCGGCCCCGAGGTCGGCGGTGGTCACCTACGGTGACGCCATGGACCCTTCGGCGGTCTGGCGGGACCGGCAGCACCGGTGGCGCATCGAGGCGTACCGCGCGCCGGACCTGCGCTTCGCCATCTACGCCACAAATGGCCCCACCGAGTCCGTGCCGCTGTGGCTGTTCGGGATGTCGGCGCTGGCCCGGTGGTTGATGACCCACGCCATCTCGCTGGACGACCTGGAGGTCGACTGAGCGGTGGCGCGGTCGCAAACCGCGCCCGCGCCGCGCCCCGCTGCGGTTGAGTGACCTCAGGCGGCGGACGGGGGTACGCGATGGGCGGTCAGCTCGGGCAGTTGGCGTTGGTGGCCGTGCTGGTGCTGGTCAACGCCGCCCTCTCCGGCAGTGAGATGGCGCTGGTGACCCTGCGGGAGGGGCAGTTGCGGCGGCTGGGCCGGCGCAGCCGCGCCGGTGACCGGTTGGTGCAGCTGTCCCGCGACCCGAACCGCTACCTGGCCACCATTCAGCTCGGCATCACCCTGGCCGGGTTCCTCGCCTCGGCGGCGGCCGCGGTGTCGTTGGCCAGCCCGCTGGTCGGCCCGTTGGGTTTCCTCGGCGGGGCGGCGCGTCCCGCCGCGGTGCTGCTGGTGACCGTGCTGCTGACGTTCGTCACGCTGGTGTTCGGCGAGTTGGCCCCGAAGCGGCTGGCCATGCAGCGGGCCGAGCGCTGGGCGCTGCTGAGCGCCGGCCCGTTGAATCTGCTGGCCCGGGTGTCCCGGCCGGCGGTGTGGCTGCTCAGCCGGGCCACCGACGCGATCGTGCGGCTCGCCGGCGGTGACCCGCGGGCCAACCGGGAGGAGATGACCGAGGAGGAGCTGCGGGAGATGTTGGCCAGCCAGCGCGGCCTGTCGGCCCAGCAGCGGGAGATCCTGACCGGCGCGTTCGACATCGCCGGCCGGACCCTGCGGGAGATCCTGGTGGCCCGGCGGGAGGTGACCACGCTGCCGGCCGGTCTGGCCTCCGACGAGGGTGTTCGGCGGCTGGCCGCCGCCGGGCGCTCTCGTGCTCCGGTCACCGGTCCCGGCGGCCTGGACGAGGTGCTCGGTGTGGTGCACATCCGCGACCTGGTGCGCGCCGGCACCGCCCCGGTGGGCGAGCGGGTTCGGCCGCCGCTGCTGCTGCCGGTGACCCTGCCGGTGGCCGACGCGATGCGTCAACTGCGGCAGGAACATCACCAACTGGCTTTGGTCGTCGACGAGCACGGAGGTATCGACGGCATGATCACCATGGAGGATCTGCTGGCCGAGGTGGTCGGCGAGTTGTACGACGAGACAGACCGTGACGTGCGCGGGGTCGTCCGGGAACCGGACGGGTCGCTGCTGGTGCCCGGTGACTTCCCGCTGCACGACCTGCCCGACCTGGGGGTGCGGCTGAGCTTCCCGTTGTCCCGGGACTACACGACTGTGGCTGGTCTGGTGCTGGCCCGGCTGCGGCACCTGCCGGACTCCCCGGGTGAGACGGTGCGGCTGCCCGGGCTGACCCTGCAGGTGGTGGAGGTCGCCGATCGGGCGGTGCGCCGGGTGCGGCTCTGCGGGTTCGTCACCGAGCGCTGACCATTCACCCAGAAGGCTGACAAAAGCTCCAAATCGACGAGGCGGCGATCGCGGTCCGCCTACGGTGCCAGACGTGAAGGACCGAGGGTTGCGTACGTTCGTCACGGTGCTGGCCGGTCTCGCGGTGATCTACTTCGGCAGCGCCGGCCGCAGCCCCGAGGAGGGCCGTGGCATCTCCGGCGGGGTGGTGGTGCTGGCGTTGCTCGCCGCGTTGCTGGTGTGGCACCTGACCCGCCCGGGGGACAAGACGGTCAAGTGAGCGCCTCAGCGGGCGGCGACGCGGGTGACCTCACCGGCGGACTCCTCACCCAGCGCCACGCGTACCAGCGCTGAGGCGAGCCGGCCGAAGTCCGGCCCGTCGACGAGACCGGCGAGCCGGTCCGGAGACCCCGGCAGACCCAGCCGCTTCGCCCCGGCCAGGGCCCTACGGTCGACGTACGGGCGTACGTCCGCCCAGACCGCCTGCGCCTCGCGCAGGTAGATGTCGGCGCCGGTGGGGCCGATGCCGGGGAACTCGGTGAGCCGCCGCCGCAGCCCGGCCGGGTCGCCCTGGGCCTCCCGGTGCAGGCGTCGCAGGTCACCGTGCCAGCGGTCCAGGCACAGCCGGGCGCCGGTGCCGAGCATGGTGGCGGTCCGCTCGTCGTAGCGGCGGTAGTGCCCCCGGCCCAGCGCGTCGACGCGCTCCTGCCAGCTGGCCGCCTCCATGGCCTGTGGGGTGCGGTAGCCGGCGGCGAACAGCTCCCGTGCGGCGTCCACCGCCACGCACGCCCGGATCCGGGTGCTCAGCAGCGTGGTCAGCACCAGCAGTTGGTACAGCGGCCCGGGGCGGTCGGCGAGCCGGATGCCGGCCTCCTCGGCGTACGTGCTGCCACGCCTGTCGAGCAGGACCCGCACCACACGTCGATCATCGCCCATCCGGACGGGTTACCCACTTGCGGCCCCGCTAGCCCTCGCGCCGGTGACCACGGCCGGAATGCCACCGGGGCGGGCGGGTATGCCGACGGTGGAGGCGGTCGATGCCGCCCCGTACCGGAGGGAGACACCCCGTGACGAACCCGCAGCAACCGGAGTTGCGCCGCAACGCACTGGGCGCGACCAGTCAGGACAACAAGGGCCCCGCCCCTGGCGGGCATCCGGCCAACCGTGGCACGTCGCGCGGCGACGCCGGTCGGCCGGTGCCCAAGGGGCAGGTGTCGCCGTACGGCCCGGCCGGTGAGCCGGTGGCCGAGGACGACAGCGACGCCCGCTGACTAGCGGCCGCGACCTGGCGGCCGCCGCAACCTGTTCCAGGTTGCGGCGGCCGCCAGCCCGTACGCGAGGTGCGGGATGATGTCGGAGATCCAGTCGGAGCGCCGCCACGTACGCGGGTCGCTGATCCCCAGCACGGTGATCGACCCGTCGGTCATGGTCATGACGCCCGCGCCGAGCAGGCCGGTGGCCACCGGCAACGGCTGACGCCTACCACCGGCGTACAGCGCGAACCCGACGCCCGCGGCGATGCCCAGCCCGTAACCGATCAGCGGCCCGAGGCCCGAGCGGCGGTTGGCCGCCCGGGCCCCGTTGCCCAGGTCCACGTGCGCGATCCCGGCCAGCCGGTCGACGGTCTCCTGCGGAACGTCGCTCCCCGGTCGTGCCCGTAGCGCCATGTCGAGGTAGCTGACCACGTTCAGCGCGGTGCTGCCGACGGCGCCCGCGATGGCGCCGTCGGCCACGTCGACAGTCCTCACTTAGGGTCGCCCGGTTCGCGCTCGCTCTTCGGGCCGTACGTGCGGTCACCGCGCACCACGCCCCGCTGTCCGCGATCCTCCTGGAGGATCCTGTTGGCCACCTGGTTGGCCTTGCCGTCGGGTACTCGGCGTCCGGAGTCGTCGATGGCGTTGCGCAACCGCGCCCGCTGCTTGTCGTACGCGTTGCTGCCCGGCCGTGGTCCTGGCATCTGTGCCTCCTTCGTCGGTCTGGGCACCTGGTGCTGCCCACCGTCCGCTGGGCGTACCGCGGCCGTCTACCCGTCTCACGGCGGACCAACCCCGGCGGGCTACTGGGGCGCGCGGACCACGACGACCGGGCACTGCGCGTGGTGCAGCATCGACTGGCTCACCGACCCCAACAGCAACCCGGTCACCTCGCCGCGCCCGCGCCCACCGACGACCGCCAGTTGGGCGGAACGGGACGCCTCGGCGAGCACACTGCCGGGTCGACCGTGGACGACCCGGCAGGTCAACCGCAGACCCCTGTGGTCCTCGGTGAGCCCGGTCAGCCACCCGGTGAGCATCCGCTCCTGCTCGCCGTGCAGCTTCGCCTCGTCGTACACCAGGGGTTGCATGTCGCCTGGCCCGCTGCTGCCGGGGTGTCGGTAGGCGTGCAGCGCCACCAGCGGCACGCCGAGCGACACGGCGGTCTCGGCGGCGAAGTCCGCCGCCCGCCGGGAGCCGTCCGAACCGTCCACCGCGACCAGCACCGGCTCGTCGGGTCGTTGCGTCCCGCGCGCGACAAGCACCGGGCAGTCGGCGTACGCGGCGACCTGCACCGCGACCGAGCCGACCACCAGCGCGGAGAATCCACCCAAGCCGCGGTCGCCGAGCACGATGAGCGCGGCGGTGGGGGACTCGCCCACCAGCACCGCGGCGGCCTCCCCGTCGATGATCTCGCCGGAGATCGACAACCCGGGCACTGTCGCCTCGGCCTCGCGCACCGCGGCCTCGATGAGTTCCTCGGCCCGGTGGCGCAGCCCACCGCCGGGTGGCGCGTCCGGGGCGGGGGAGACCGGTACGTGCAGCAGCGGCCAGATGAAACCGTGCACGACCCGCAGTGGTCGGTGTCGGCGTGCCGCCTCGGTCGCGGCGAGGCGTACGGCGCGCAGCGCCGACTCCGAGCCGTCGACGCCGACCACCACCGCCGCGTTGTTCGCCGAGTTCACCGCCCACCTCCGCTCGCGGCCAGTATCGCGGGCCCGGACGCCCCCGCGCCGCGATACCGCTGAGCGCGTCCCGGTCGGTACGCTGGCGACGACCGGCCGGGGAGGGAGCGTCGCCGATGGGTGAACCAGACCAGCCGAGCACCGCGCGCATGATCGACTTCTGGCTCGGCGGGCAGCATCACTTCCCCGTGGACGTGGCCGCCGCGAGCGCCTTCGAACAGGCGTACGGGCCGTGCGCGCCGGTGTTCCGGGAGCTGCGGGCGTTTCTGGGCCGGACGGTGCGGGCCATGGCCGCCGACGGCGTGGACGGGTTCCTGGTGTTCGGCGCCGGGGTGCCGACGATGGGCAACGTGCACGAGGTCGCCACCGACGCGACAGTGCTCTACACCGACGTCGACCCGGTCACCATCCGACTGGGACAGAGCATCCTCGCCGGCAGCGACCGGGCCGGCTACGGCTTCGGCGACGCGACCGACATCGGCTCGGTCGACCCGGCACAGCTGCACCGCTTCGTGCCGGGGTGGGGTCGGCGGCCGGTCGGAGTGGTCTTCCTCGGGTTGGCCGCGTTCCTCGACGACGCGACGCTGACCCGTACCCTCGACGAGCTGTACGCTGCCGCGGCGCCGGGCAGCCTGCTGGCGGTGGACTTCGACACCGAGGAGTTGGCGGCTCATCCGCAGGCGCTGGCCATGATGGGGCCGCAGTTCCGGATGCGTCCACCGGCGGCGTTCGCGCCCCTGCTGGGTCGGTGGGCGCCGACGGCGGACGGGATCGTCCCGGTCGCCGAGTGGCGGCCGGACGGTCCGCCGGCGCGGGTGCCCGATGCGTTCCACGGTGTGCTCGCGACCCGCCCGGGTGACTGACCGCGCCGATCATCCGTCCGGGGGCGTCCGTATGATGCTTGCCCTATAGCAAGCTTCTGGGGAGGACGACGATGGTAGACGCGCCGGACGTGGTGTCGCGCGCGTTGCGCGAGGCCCCGCCCGATCAGTTGGCGGAGGCCGCGGACCGGGCGATCCGGTCGACGATGGGCGCGCTGCGCACCGACGTCTTCGTCGCCGACTACCGGATCAGCGGCCTCTGGCCGGTGCTGGACCCGGACCTGCCGGCTGCCGGTTTCCTGGCCTGCCACACCATGGCCCAGCGCTGCTTCAGCAGCCAGCAACCGGTACGCGACGGCGAGGGCCCCTGCCGGCTCTACCTGCCGTTGACAGTGTGGGGAGAGCGGCTGGGCGTGCTGCTGATCGAGCTTCCGACCGTACCGAATCCGGCGGTCACCGGTCGTGCCACGGACATCGCCGGCGCCCTGGCGGTGGCGATGCGCGCGGCGGACCGGGAGACCGACCGTTACCGGCGGGCCCGGCGCCGGGAGCGGCTGACGATGGCCGCCGAGATGCAGTGGGACCTGCTGCCCGGTCGCGGCGTGGCGCACCACGCGTTCGACCTCGCCGGTCAGCTCGAACCGGCGTACACGGTGGGTGGCGACCACTTCGACTGGTCGCTGGACGGCGACCGTCTCACCGTGACGGTGCTCAACGGCGAGGGCAGTGGGCTGGCCGCGTCCCTGTTGACCGCGGTCACTGTCAACGCGATGCGCAACGCGCGTCGCTCCGGTGGTGGCCTCGTGGAACAGGCCGAGTTGGCCTCGGACACGGTCTTCTACCAGCACCGGGGCGCGCGTTACGTGGCCACCCTGCTGCTCGAGGTGGACACCCGCTCCGGCCGGGTGCGGGCGGTCGACGCGGGCTCGCCCCATCTGTTGCGGATGCGCGGGTCCACTGTCGAGCCGATGAAGCTCGATCCGCAGTTGCCGTTGGGCATGTTCGCCGAGACCCGCTACGAGCTTCAGGAGATGCAACTGGCGCCGGGTGACCGCCTCTTCGTGGTCAGCGACGGGGTGTGGGCTGCCGAGCCACCGGGTCAGGAGCCGTACGGGCAGCGGATGATGGCTCGTTCCCTGCGCGCCACGCGGCTGCAGCCGCCGGCCGAGGCGGTTGGTACGGTGATGCGCGAACTGCACGCCTATCACGCGGATTCCGATCTGCGCGACGACGCCGTCGTGGTCTGTCTGGACTGGCGCGGTCCGCGCGAACGGGGCACGGGGTGAGAATCGCCGCCGCGTTGCCGGGCGGGCACCAGCGCGACGACGGCAGGGGACATCAGGTGGAGCGACCTGCGGATCTCGCCGCGGCGATCGACGCCGCCGCCGGGACGCTGATCGCCGTGCTGGATTCGGCCGCGTCGCGGCACCAGGTGCCGCCCACCCAGCTGAGGGTGCTCACGCTGCTCAGCGGTCGACCGGAGACCAACGTCAACGGGTTGGCGGAGCTGCTGGACGTGGTGCCCTCGTCGGCGAGCCGCCTGTGTGACCGGCTGGAGGCGACCGGGCTGTTGCGCCGGGTGGCCGATCCGCGTGACCGGCGTGAGGTGCGGTTGGTGCCGACCGCCGCCGCGCTGACCCTGTTGGGGGAGTTGGCCGAGCGGCGGCAGCGTGCGGTGCAGGTGGTGCTGGACCGGATGCCGGCGCGGATGCAGCACGAGCTGTTGCTGGCGCTTGTCGGGTTCGCGCGGGCGGCGACCTCGGTGCCCGAGCAGCAGACCGATTCCGCCGTGCAGACGGCCTGAACGCCGTCTCCTTTCCACTAGTATCCTAGGACGCTCTACGCGTGGTGATCCACGCCACAGTGCGCCGCAGCCGCACCGACAGCCCGGCGGCGGCACCCGGCCGGTGAGAGGAAGCCCGATATAGTGACAGCGCACCTACCCGGCCCGCGATCATCGAGATCGCGGGCCGCGTCAGGGGAAGGGGCCCCGCCCGGGGCCGCAGGGGAGAGCCGGCGCTCGTCGGCCCGACAGCGCGCACGACCCTCAGCCGCGCCCGGCGTCGGCCGGGGGCCCGCGTGCCGTGGAGGAGGATCGGTGTCGCGTCGGCCGGCTCGGGCAGAGCAACCGCGGGACACCGGTGACGAGGCCCCCGGCAACCAGGTGCTCACCCTGCCCAACCTGATCAGCTTCGGGCGGCTGCTGGGCGTGCCGCTCTTCCTCTACCTGTTCCTGGTGGAGCGGGCCGACGTGGCGGCGGTCGTCGTGCTGGCCATCGGCGGCACCACCGACTGGGTCGACGGGTGGATCGCCCGCCGCCTGCACCAGGTGAGCCGCCTGGGCGAGCTGCTGGACCCGCTCGCCGACCGGCTCTACATCCTCGCCACCCTGATCGCCTTCACCGCGCGGGAGGTGGTGCCGTGGCAGTTCACCGCGGCGCTGCTGGCCCGTGAGGTGCTCCTGCTCGCCTCGCTGGCGGTGCTGCGTCGCTACGGGTACGGGCCGCCGCCGGTGCACTACGTGGGCAAGACCGCCACGTTCCTGCTGCTCGCGGCGTTCCCGGTGCTGTTGTTGGCCTCCGCGGCGGCCGACGTGGCGACGGCGGCGAGCGCCATCGGTTGGGCGTTGGCCTGGTGGGGGCTGGTGCTCTACTGGGTGGCCGGCGGGATGTACGTCGTGCAGGCGGCCCGGCTGGTGCGCGCGGCGCGGGGCCGGGGAGCGGCGGCGTGAGCGCGCCGCGGCTGGGAAAGCCCGGCCAGGACCGGGTGTACGCGCCGGATTTCCTCACCGAGTTGTTCCGCAACCCGCTGGATCCGGGGTACGCGGACGCGGCTGCCGCCCGTCGAGGCGCGGCGGAGTCCGCTCCGGCGCGGGGGTGGCGGGCCTTGCCGGCGCGGTCGGTGAGCCTGGTCGTGGTGGTGATGCTCGGTTTCCTGTTCGCGGTGGCGTACCGGCAGACGGTGGCGGACGAGCCGGGGCGCAGCCAGGCCCGCTCGGGTCTGGTGACGCAGATCAAGGAGCGGGAGAGCCAGACCGACCGGTTGTCCACCCAAGCGGATCAGCTGCGCGAGGAGGTCAGCCGGCAGCGGGACGCGGCGTTGAGCGGGTCGGCCGCCGCCCGGTTGCGCAACCTGGAGGCGAGCACCGGGCTGGGTCGGGTGCGTGGTGATGGTGTGGTGGTGCGGTTGGCGGACGCGCCGGACAAGGCGGACGCGGTGACCGGTGCCGGAGCTGGGCCGCCGCGGGTGCTCTACAGCGACCTGCAGGGGGTGGCGAACGCGTTGTGGAGTGCTGGCGCGGAGGCGATCGCCATCAACGGGCAGCGGTTGACGTCGACGTCGACGATCCGGTCGGCGGGTGAGGCGATGCTCGTGGACTTCCGGCCGGTGACCGGGCCGTATGAGGTGTCGGCGATTGGGCCGGGTTCGATGCGGCGCAAGTTCGAGGACAGCCGGAACGCGGCGCTGATGCGGAAGGTCGCGCAGGGGACCGGGTTGTCGTTCGGTGTGCGGGAGGCGGATGACCTCACCCTGCCGGCGGCGCCGGAGCCGCAGCTACGCTACGCCAAGCCGTCGGTCAGTCCGAGCCCTTCCGCGTCGGGTGTCCGGTCCGGCAGTCCCGGGTCGTCCGGTCCGGCGACGACTGTTAGTCCCTCCGGAGGTGGCCGATGATCGCGGTGCTGGCGTTGCTCGCCGGTGTGGTGCTGGGCGTGTGGCTTGATCCCACGGTGCCGGCGGCGTTGCAGCCGTACCTGCCGATCGCGGTGGTGGCCGCGTTGGACGCGGTGTTCGGTGGGGTGCGGGCCCGGTTGGATCGCATCTTCGACGACAAGCAGTTCGTGGTGTCGTTCATTTCGAATGTGCTGGTTGCTGGTCTGATCGTGTATCTGGGTGACCAGTTGGGGGTGGGCGGGCAGTTGTCCACAGGTGTGGTCGTTGTGCTGGGTGTGCGTATCTTCGGCAACGTGGCGGCGATCCGTCGACACCTCTTCCGGGCGTAGGTTGGGTTGCGATGAGTGACGAGCAGACCGACACGGGCACCGGCTGGCCGCAGCCGGCGGGTCCGGTGCGGCCGGGTGGTCCGGCGGGTGAGCCGGATCCGCGGCCGGATGCGCCGGATCCGGATGAGTTGAGTCCGTTGGCGCCGCAGGGGCCCGCGCAGCCGCAGCCGTCGGATGACGAGCCCGCGGCGGAGCCGGGTGTGGAGCCGGTCGACGACGGTGCGACGGTGGACCTGAGCGCGGTGTCGCGGTCGGGGGAGCCGGTCGCGGATTCCGACGGGTTGGCGGAGCCGGTGGGGGAGCCGGTGGCGCCGGTGGCGGCTGGTCGGTCCCGGTGGAGTGCGGCCGGGGTGATGATCGCGGCGTTGTTGGCGTTGCTGGGGTTCACGTTGGTCGTGCAGTTGAAGACGACGTCGACGGACCCGACGTTGGGGGCCACCCGGCAGGAGGACCTGGTTCGGATCCTGTCGGATCTGGATGCGCGGGAGAACCGCCTGCAGCAGGACATCCGTGCTCTGGAGGACAGTCAGCGGCAGTTGCGCTCCGGTGAGCAGGGTCGTCAGGCGGCGTTGGACGAGGCGACGCGGCGGGCGGACGAGCTGGGCATCCTGGCGGGGACGTTGCCGGCGGTGGGGCCGGGGTTGACTGTGCAGTTCGACGCGGGTGCGAAGCCGATCTCGGCGAACCGGGTGTTGGACGCGGTGCAGGAGTTGCGCGGTGCGGGCGCCGAGGCGATGCAGATATCCGGTGGGGATCGGGCGACGGTGCGGATCATCGCATCGACGTACTTCCTCGATGAGGACGACGGGTCGTTGATGGTGGAGGGGCGTCGGTTGTCGGGGCCGTACACGATCACGGTGATCGGTGATCCGGCGACGATGCGTACGGCGTTGAACATTCCTGGTGGGGTGGTGGCGTCGGTCCGGGGTGACGGCGGTAACGTGACGTTTGGGGAGCGTGAGGTTGCCGAGGTTTCGGCGCTGCACGTGCCGATCAAGTTGGAACACGCCCGTCCGGTCTCCTGACCGGCGCGGCCGCGCCGGACCCGGGTGGTCCGGGGCACCGATGGATGAAGGACGCGTCTGGTGATTCCCGAGGATCTGCGATACACCGCCGAGCATGAGTGGGTGGCGGGTGACGGCACGGCTTCTGTCCGGGTCGGCATCACCCACTTCGCGCAGGACGCGCTCGGTGACATCGTGTACGTGCAGTTGCCCGAGGCGGGTGCGGTGGTCGCGGCCGGTGACTCGTTGGGTGAGATCGAGTCGACCAAGAGTGTGTCGGAGATCTACGCGCCGGTGGCCGGTACGGTGGCGGCGCGCAACGACGCGTTGGGCGACACGCCTGAGCTGATCAACACTGATCCGTACGGTGAGGGTTGGTTGGTGGAGATCACGCCGAATGATCCGACTGCGACGGACGGGTTGCTGACGGCGGCCGCGTATCAGAAGATCACCGAAGGCTGAGTGTGCTTGATCCGGTGCGTGGGATGTCTGCGCGCGTCCGGTTGCCCTGCATTTCGGCGCTGGCTAGGCTCGCCCAGTCGACCGAGAACCCAATAGTTGAGCGTTGCGGAATTGCCTTCCCGGGCACGGGGAGCCAGCCGCCGGGTGTTCAAGTGCCCGGCGGCCAGACCCGCCATTACCCGACGCCGACCGAACAGATCCGTGAGGTGGTCCCATGACGCGGCCAGACGACGAGTTCCCCCCACTCGACGTCACTTCGACGCTCAATCTCGGTTCGCTCGACGAAGTGCTGGAGGGGCCGGATACCGATGTGGTGCCGAGCCGGATGTCCGGTTCGTTGCCGCCGGGTATGGCGCTGCTGGTGGTTCGTCGAGGCCCGAATGCGGGTGCCCGGTTCCTGTTGGACCACGATGTGACGACCAGTGGCCGGCACCCGGACAGTGACATCTTCCTGGATGACGTGACGGTGTCGCGTCGGCATGCGGAGTTCCACCGCGATGGTGGGACGTTCACGGTGCGGGACGTGGGCAGCCTGAATGGCACGTACGTCAATCGTGAGCGGGTTGAGGCGGCCACGTTGAGCAATGGTGACGAGGTCCAGATCGGTAAGTTCCGGGTGGTGTTCATCGCCGGTCCGCGCCCGGAGGAGGAGGCCGGCCGGGGGTGAACGAGCCTGCGGCCTCCATGTCACCCGGGGCGGCTCGGTCTGAGCCGCTGATGAGCATCGGTGAGGTGCTTGGGCAGTTGCGGGTGGATTTTCCGGACACCACGATTTCGAAGCTGCGGTTTCTTGAGGCCGAGGGTTTGGTCGAGCCGCAGCGGACGGCGGCGGGTTACCGGAAGTACAGCTGGGACGATGTGGCGCGGTTGCGGTTCGTGTTGACCGCGCAGCGGGACAAGTACCTGCCGTTGCGGGTGATCCGGGAGCAGTTGGCCGAGTGGGATTCGTCCGGTGAGCAGCCGGGGCGGTCGCGGCCGGCGTTGGTGGCGGTTGGTCCTGATGGTGCGGTGCCGGGTCGTGAGTTGGCGGAGCCGGCCGAGTCGTCGCAGGTGCGGCTCGGCCGGACGGATCTGGTGGCGCGCAGTGGGATCGACGAGTCGACGTTGGTGGAGTTGGAGCGGCTCGGTGTGCTGGTGTCGGATCCGCCGGGTTGGTATGACGCGGATGCTTTGATCATCGCGTCGGCGGTGGCGGGGTTGGCGTCGTACGGGTTGGAGCCGCGGCACCTGCGGGGTTATCGGACGGCGGCGGACCGGGAGGTCGGTTTGTTCGCGCAGTTGGTGGCGCCGTTGGCGCGGCAGAGTGATCCGGCGGCGCGGGCGCGGGCGGCGGAGACGGCGCGTGAGTTGGTGGCGTTGTCGGAGCAGCTGCACGCGGCGTTGGTGCGGGTGGGTTTGCGGTCGACGTTGGGTCGGTGAGGGTGCCCGGCGGGTGGCGGCTGAGCGGAAAGATCTCTTCGGGGAAGCGTGCCGTAGGCTTGCCGGGGTAACCCCTTTTCGGCGCGGGCGTGGTGCTGTAGCGCATGGGACGGCCGTGTTGCGGTCCGTGTACCGTGCAGGGAAGGGCGCGGTGCGGCGTAGGTGACAACGACACGGAGGCGGCGGTGCGCGAGCTGAGCGTGGTCGGAGTTCGGGTGGAGCTGCCCAGCAACCAGCCGATCGTCCTGCTCAGGGAGGTCGAGGGGGACCGCTATCTGCCGATCTGGATCGGCGCGGTCGAGGCGACGGCTATCGCTTATGAGCAGCAGGGGGTCAAGCCGGCCCGGCCGTTGACGCATGATCTTCTGCGGGACGTGTTGGCGGCGTTGAAGGCTCCCTTGCAGGCGGTGGAGATCACCGAGCTGAAGGAGAACGTCTTCTACGCGGATCTGTTGATCGGCGATGGGGTGCGGGTGTCGGCGCGGCCGAGCGATTCGATCGCGTTGGCGTTGCGTGTCGGTGCGCCGATTCGTTGTGCGGAGCAGGTCCTCAGCGAGGCGGGGATCGTTATCCCTGATGAGCAGGAGGACGAGGTGGAGAAGTTCCGCGAGTTCCTGGAGCAGGTGCGTCCGGAGGATTTCGCGGGCTGAGGTGTGCCCAGGCTCGGTTGGTGATCTTTCTCGGTGGCTGCGCGGCGTGTCGCGTCGGTTCCTCCGTGGTAACCCTTGGTGGTGGCGATAGGGTTTCCATGTCGAGGGGTGCGCGTCCCGGAAACGATGCGTCGCCACACTGACGGGGAGGTTGTCCGGATGCACGAGCCGCGGGATTCCGATCCGGGTGCAGAGTTCGACGAGTCGGGTGCCTCGTCGCCAGGTGTGGCGGCTGAGGGTGACGGTTCGGTTGGCTACCGGGGTGTGACGGCCTGCCACGCGGTGGGCATCAGTTACCGGCAGTTGGATTACTGGGCGCGGACGACGCTTGTGGTGCCGAGCGTTCGTGATGCCTCGGGTTCGGGGACGCAGCGGTTGTATTCGTTCCGGGACCTGGTGGTGTTGAAGGTCGTGAAGCGGTTGTTGGATGCGGGGGTGTCCCTGCAGAACATCCGTAAGGCGATCGAGGCGTTGCGGTCGCGTGGTGTGGAGGATCTGGCGGGGATCACGCTGATCTCTGATGGGACGACGGTGTATGAGTGCCGGTCTCCGGAGGAGGTGGTCGACCTGTTGCAGGGTGGCCAGGGGGTCTTCGGCATCGCGATCGGTGGTGCTTTCAAGGAGATCCAGGGGTCGTTGTCGCATCTGCCGGCGGAGCCGGCGATGAGCGGCCCGGTGGAGCCGGCGGTGGTGTCGGGGTCGGATCCGGTGGGTGACGAGTTGGCGGCGCGGCGGGCGCGGCGGCGCGCCGGCTGATCGTCCGAACTTTCGGATTTTTTTCGGTTGTTTTCTCGCGACCGTCGGTGACGGTGGCCGGGGTTTGTCGGCCGTCACGGTCCACTGTGGATACGGTGGGTGTCGCTTCGGTGGCCGATTGTGGAAGTACCCGTCGGTAGTGGTGACGCAACGTGTCGGCGTGTTGTCGGGAATCCGATAAGGGGTCGCTGACCGGAGGCGGTTGACACGCTATGGTCCCTCACGGTTCTGGACCCTTCATCCCCGGAAGGAACGACCGTGACGGTTACGGAAGAGACGGCGCCCGCTTCGCACTTCGACCGCATTGGCGGTGCCAGCTCGGTCAAGGCGGCCGTTGAGCTGTTCTACGACAAGGTGCTCGCGGACCCGGAGTTGGCGGACTACTTCGCCGATGTGGACATGGCGGGTCAGCGGCGGCACCTGGCGTTGATGTTGACCGTGGTGCTGGGTGGCCCGAACGAGTACACGGGTCGTGGGTTGGCCGAGGCGCACCAGCCGTTGAACATCACGGTGGAGCACTACGCGAAGGTGGGCGAGCACCTGACGGTGACGTTGACCGAGCTGGGGGTGCCGGCGGACATCCTGGCGGATGTGCAGACGGTGCTGGGGCAGGTGCAGGGCCAGGTGGTGGCTGCCGGGAACAGGTCGGGCGTCTGAGCGTGGACGCGGCTCGCCTCAAGCAGAGCTGGTCGGTGGTCGCCGGTCACGGCGACCAGGTGCCGCTCTACTTCTACTCGACGTTGTTCCTCTCTCATCCTGAGACGCGGCAGATGTTCCCGACGAACATGGCCGGTCAGCGGGATCGCCTCGTGACCGCGTTGGGTCACATCGTGTCCAATGTGGACCAGGTGGATCGGCTGGTGGGTTTCCTGCAGGATCTCGGCGCGGATCACCGCAAGTTCGCGGTCCGCGCGGAGCACTATCCGGCGGTCGGTGAGGCGCTGGTGGCGACGTTGCAGCATTTCCTCGCCGAGCAGTGGACCGACGAGTTGGCTGCGGACTGGACGGCCGCGTACGGGTTGGTCGCCCAGGTGATGATGGAGGCCGCGCAGGCCGCCGAGGCGGTCAATCCGCCGTGGTGGGTGGCGGAGATCGTGGCGCACGAGCGGCGGGCGTTCGACGTGGCGGTGTTGACGGTGCGCCCGCAGTACCTGTTGCCGTTCACCCCGGGTCAGTCGATCGGGGTGTCGCACCCGTCGGTGCGGTCGTGGCGGTACTACTCGCCGGCGAACGCGCCGCGGGCGGACGGCACGTTGGAGTTGCACGTGCGGGCCGCGCCGGGTGGCGCGGTGTCGTCGCGGCTGGTGTACGGGTCGGCGGTGGGGGATCGGGTCCACCTGGCGGCGCCGGTGGGGGACCGGCTGGGGTTGTGGTCGGCGGGCTCGAGTGACCTGTTGTTGTTGGTCGCGGGTACCGGCTGGGCGCCGGTGAAGGCGTTGGTGGAGCAGGTGGCCGCGGAGGGTTCCCGCCGGCGGGTGGACCTCTACGTGGGGGCCCGTTCCCGTAGCGAGTTCTACGACAGCGACGCGATGGACAAGTTGGCGTCGTCGTATCCGTGGTTGACGGTGACGTACGTGGTGGGTGCCGACGTGCACCGGCCAGGGGAGTTCGTGCAGGCGGTGGACCGGGCGTTGGCCGACGGTGACTGGCGTTCCCGGCACGTGTTCGTGTGTGGGTCGGACGAGATGGTGTCGTACGCGGTGCAGACGTTGGTTCAGGCGGGTTACCACGCGGGGCAGGTGCACCACGAGGGCCTGGGTGCGCAGTGGTACGGCCCGGCGTGGCGGACGGCGGTGCAGCAGTCGGCTGCGGGTGACACTTCGGGAGGTGGGCACAGGTGAGCGCGAGGAGTGAGCTTGCGAGCCCCGCAGTCGCGAACGAAGGGCGGGTCAGGTGAGCGCGAGGAGTGAGCTTGCGAGCCCCGCAGTCGCGAACGAAGGGCGGGTCAGGTGAGCGCGAGGAGTGAGCTTGCGAGCCCCGCAGTCGCGAACGAAGGGCGGGTCAGGTGAGCGCGAGGAGTGAGCTTGCGAGCCCCGCAGTCGCGAACGGGGGTCTGCACAGGTGAGTGCGACGCCGATCAGTCGGTATGACGGGGTGCAGATTTCCGGCGGTGTGCAGGTGCGGATGACCGCCGATCGGGTTCGGCGGTGGGAGTTCGGTGCCGCGTCGTTCGCCCGGCGCGGTTACGACAACGCTGACGTGGACCGCTTCCGGGTGCAGGTCGCTGACGAGTTGGACCTGTTGGCGACGCAGATCGCGACGTTGCGGGCGGAGAACGAGCGGCTGACCGACCGGGTGGAGTTGCACCGGCACGGGGTGATTCCGAGTACGGGGGCGGCGGCGAAGGTCCCGGCGGCGCGGGAGGTGAATCTGCTGTCGGCGGCGCAGCGGGAGGCGGAGCAGATCATCGCGCAGGCGCATGACTACGCGCGTCGGGTCGCCGAGTACGCCCGGGTGCAGTACGAGAGCTACCTGCACGCGGCGCAGGCGGAGGCGAAGCAGGAGGCGGAGCGGGCGGTGGCGGAGTATCGCAGCGCGGCCGGGCCGAGCTTCGACGACACGGTGGCGACCCGGGAGGCGTTGCGGATTTTCGGCGAGATGATGGTGTCGCACATGCAGGCGGCGGCGCGGCATCTCGATGACGGCAGTGAGCAGTTGGCGCGCACGATGGATCGGATCGCGGCGGAGACGCCGGGGGCGCCGTTCGTGGGTGGTGTGGTGGGGCAGTCGGCGTTGCCGCGGCACCAGCAGCGCTGAGTGGTCGCCGCAGTGGGGTTCGCTGTCGCGGACCCCACTCGGCGCGTTGGCGGCGGTGGCATAGTCGGAGGGGTCAGGTGGGGCTGACCTGCGCCCCGCCGCTGGGAGAGGCGCTGCCGTGGCTGTTTCACCGTCCCCGCCCGGCGGGTCACCGGACCCCCTCGCGGCGTTGGAGGCTTCGGCGTGGGCTCTGGCGGCCGCGGTGGGCACCATGAGTGACGCCCTGTCGGCCCCGCTCGCGGAGGTCCTCGCGGCGTCGCCGCACCGCAGCGCGGTGTTGGAGGCCGCTGGTCTGCTGTCCTGGGACGGTGGGGTGCCGGTCGCGCACCCGTCGCTGGTGCCACCCGATGGGCCGACCGGGCGCAGTGCCGTGCAGGCGCGGTTGAGTTCGCTGCGGCAGGCGGTCGCCGCGGCGGCGCAGGAGCCTTCTGCGCCGGGCGGGGCCGGTTGGGCGGCGCTGGACGACGAGGTGCTGCTGCATCAGGGTCGGGCGTCGGCGGCGACCGGCCGGGCGTTGGCGACGCGGGTGGTGCCCGAGTTGCCGGGGCTGGCGCGGCGTTTGGACTCGGCGGACGCCCGGGTGTTGGACGTTGGCACCGGTGTGGCGGGGTTGGCTGTCGCTGTGGCTCGCGCGTTGCCGCGGGTGTCGGTGGTGGGCATCGACGTGCTGCAGCGGGCGTTGGACCTCGCGGTCGGGGAGTTGGCCGAGGCGCGCGACGTCGCGGATCGGATCACGCTGCGCCTTCAGGATGTCGCGGAGGTGGCCGAGCCGGGCGGGTACGACCTGGTGTGGCTGCCGGCGCCGTTCCTGCCCCAGCAGACGTTGGCGGTCGCGTTGCCCCGGCTGGTGGGGGCGCTGCGCCCGGGTGGTTGGCTGGTGGCGGGCACGAACCCGCCGGCCGGGGATCCGTTGCGGGCGGCCGTCGACAGGTGGAACGCCGTGCGCAACGGCGGCAACGCCTTCGACGCGGACCGGATGGCGGAGGTGCTGGCGGGGGCGGGGTTGGGCGATGTCCGCCGTTTTTCGACAGTCCCCGGTGGGCCGGTGCTGGTCGCCGCGCACCGTCCGGGTGGCTGACGCCCGCCGTTGGCGGGTGCGGGTGGTCAGCTGAGCCGTTGTTCGAGGTGGAAGGTGACCTCGGCGCCGGCGGCGCTCTTGCCGATGGTCTTGCACAGGGCGGCGCGGATGGGCAGCCAGTGGGGGCCGGTACCGGAGGGCATGAGGGTGGCGCTGAACGGGTGCCCGTCGATGGTGCCGGTGACCTTGACGGCGCGTCGGGTGCCGAGCAGGTCCGCGGAGTCGGGCACCGTCACGTACGTGGCGAACGCGCCGTCTTTCTCGATGGGCGCGGTGAAGCGGTAGTCGAGTGGTTGCGGGTCCATGGCTCTCCTCGGCGCGGCGGGTCGGTCAGGTGGCGGTGGCGCGGATGGCGTCGGCGATCGGGGTGGGCCCGTCGACGAGTTCCAGGGTCGTGCCGGTGGTGCGTGGTTCGTCGAGCAGGCCGGCGAGGACGTGGGCGACGTCGGTGCGGCTGATGGCGCCACGGCCGGCGTGTGGGGTGAGGGTGACCCGCCCGGTGGGTGGGTCGTCGGTGAGCCGGCCGGGTCGCAGCACCGTCCAGGCCAGGTCGCGGCCGCGCAGGTCGTCCTCGGCGGCGCGTTTGGCGCGCAGGTACGCCGCCCACACGTCGTCGCTGCCGGGGGCGGGTGGTCGGTCCACGCCCATGGAGGAGACGAGCAGGTAGCGGTGCACGCCGGCGCGGGTGGCGGCGTCGGCGAGCAGCGCGGCGGCGGCCCGGTCGACGGTGTCCTTGCGGGCGACGCCGCTGCCGGGGCCGGCGCCGGCGGCGAAGATCACCGCGTCGGCGCCGTCGAGGTGCGCGGCCACCTGCGCGACCGGTGTGTGTTCCAGGTCGCAGACGACTCCGGTGGCGCCGGCGGCGCGGAGCGTCGCGGTCTGCTCGGGGTTGCGGATGAGGCCGACGGCCGTGTCGCCGCGCCCGGCGAGGTGACGTTGCAGCAGTAGGGCGATCTTGCCGTGGCCTCCGGCGATGACGACGCGCATGCGCCCAACCTACCGGCGTTGCGGGTGACAGCGGCGGCGCCGGCCTTGACCTTGACCTTCGGGTAACCCTGAGCCTGGTGGGCGCCGGTCGCCGTGGCCGGCACGAGGAGGATGTCGACGTGGGGCTGATGACCATCGGGGCGTTCGCCCGGGCGGCAAGGCTGACGCCGAAGGCGTTGCGCCTGTACGACCAGGTGGGGCTGCTGGTGCCGGCGGCTGTGGATCCGGAGTCCGGCTACCGGCTCTATGACCCGGCTCAACTGCCGATGGCCCGGCTGGTCGCCCAGTTGCGTCGGCTCGGCATGCCACTGGCGACGATCCGGGTCGTGTGTGACCTGGATCCGGCGGCGGCCGCCGAGGCGATCACCGCGTACTGGCGGCAGGTCAGCGCCGACGCCGCGGCTCGCGCCCGGCTCGCCACCCTCCTCGTGGACCACCTGTCTGAAGGAGGCGCCACCATGTCCGACCCGAATTCCGCAGTTGCCGTGCGCTGCGCCGCCGGTTGCGACACCGGGCTGGTACGCGACAGCAACGAGGACACCGCGTATGCCGGCGGGCGGTTGCTCGCGGTGGCCGACGGGATGCGGGGGTCCGGCGGGGCGGCTGCCAGCGCCGCCGCCGTCGACGCCCTGAAGCCGTTGGCGCTCACCGACGTACCGGCCGCCGACCTGCTGACGATGGTGGCCGGTGCGGTGAGCGACGCCGACCGCGCCGTACGGGGGTTGGCGAGCGACGCCGACCAGCCGGTCACCACCCTGACCGCGCTGCTGCTCAGCGGCGCCCAACTGGCGCTGGTGCACGTCGGTGACACCCGGGCGTACCTGC
The DNA here is from genome assembly GCF_015751765.1 of Micromonospora ureilytica. Taxonomy (NCBI): domain Bacteria; kingdom Bacillati; phylum Actinomycetota; class Actinomycetes; order Micromonosporales; family Micromonosporaceae; genus Micromonospora; species Micromonospora ureilytica. Next base: position 2,215,917 of record NZ_JADOTX010000001.1, on the reverse strand, counting down.
TGCGCGACGGTGAGTTGTCGCTGCTCACCCAGGATCACACCTGGGTGCAGGCCCAGGTTGATCAGGGCAGGCTCGACCGGGGCCAGGCGGCGACGCATCCCCAGCGCGCGGTGCTGGTGCGTGCCCTCGGTGGCGGTCGGCAGGTCGAGGCGGATCTGGCGCTGCGCACCGCGCAGCCCGGTGACCGGTACCTGCTGTGCTCCGACGGGTTGTCCGCGGTCGTCGACCGGGCCGACCTGCGGTCGGCGCTGGCCGCGCCCGCCGATCCCGAGGACACGGTGCGGGAGTTGATCGAGCTGGCGCGGGGCGAGGGGGCGCCGGACAACATCGCCTGCGTCGTCGCCGACGTCGTCGCGGCGTAAGACGCCGCCGGCCACCTAGGGCGTCAGCCGTCGCCGGCGACCTGCGGGCGTCAGCCGTCGCCGGCGACCTGCGCCGGGTGGGGCCACCCATCCGGCGCGGGGTTCGGCGTTGGCGGACGGGTTGAGGCAGCATGGAGAGGTGATGGAGAGTCTCGACGCGTTGACCTCGCTGGTGGCCGGCGGTGGGGTGGTGGTGCTCAGCGGCGCCGGCCTGTCCACCGAGTCGGGGATTCCGGACTACCGGGGGCCCAGCGGGGTGGCGCGGCGGCACACGCCGATGACCTTCCAGGCGTTCACCGGGGATCCCCTGGCCCGGCGGCGCTACTGGGCACGCAGCCACCTGGGGTGGCGGTTGATCGCTGGCGCCGCGCCCAACGCCGGGCACCGGGCGGTGGCCGAGCTGCAACACGCGGGTCTGGTCGACACGGTGATCACCCAGAACGTCGACGGTCTGCACGGCGCTGCCGGCAGCACGTCGGTGATCGAGTTGCACGGTCGCCTCGACGAGGTGACCTGCCTGGACTGCGGCAACCTGACCTCCCGGGAGGAGTTGGACCGGCGGCTGCGCGAGGCCAACCCGGACTTCGTGGCCCGCGTCGCCGCGGTCAACCCGGACGGTGATGTTGATCTCCCCGACGAGCAGGTGGCGGCGTTCCGGCCGGTGGACTGCGGGATCTGCGGCGCCGGGATGGTGAAACCGGACGTGGTGTTCTTCGGTGAGACGGTGCCGCCGCAGCGGGTGGCGCGGTGTTTCGCTGCCGTGGAGCAGGCCCGTTCGTTGCTGGTGCTCGGGTCGTCGTTGACGGTGATGTCGGGGCGCCGTTTCGTGATCCGGGCTGCGAAACGGGGCATCCCGGTCGCGATCGTCAACCAGGGGCCGACCCGTGGTGACGGCCACGCCACTGTGTGCGTCGACGCGCCGTTGGGTGCGGTGTTGCCGCAACTGGCCGCGCGGGTCGGCGCCGGGGCGCCGCTCAACGTGTGACGGCGCGGCCCCGGGTGGGGTGCCGCCCGGGTGTGACCGCGGGCCCCCGGGGGTAGGACATCAGCCGGAAACACCAACGCTGGTAGCGTTGACCACGCCGGTAACACCCACGTGGGAGAGACCGCCCGACAGCACGCAGGGCGGCGCCGAAGGGGCAAATCCTCCCCGGAACCTCTCAGGCAAAAGGACCTCGTGGGCAGGCACTGTGGAGTGCCCCTGTGGGTGCGACAGAGGGGGAGGCCGACACGTCGACCTCGCCCCGGGAGTGCCCCCTATGACCGTAGAGCAGTTCGCCACCCGTCACATCGGTCCCGGCCCCGACGATGAGCGTCGGATGCTGGACGTCGTCGGGCACGACTCGATCGACGAGCTGATGGACGCCGCGATCCCCGAGGTGATCCGCTGGCACGGCACCCTCGACCTGCCCGACCCGGCCACCGAGGCCGAGACGATCGCCGAGCTGCGGGCGATCGCGGCGCGTAACACCGTCGCCGTCTCCATGATCGGGTTGGGGTACCACGGCACGCACACCCCGGCGGTGATCCGCCGCAACGTGCTGGAGGACCCGGCCTGGTACACGGCGTACACGCCGTACCAGCCGGAGATCAGCCAGGGCCGCCTGGAGGCGCTGCTGAACTTCCAGACCATGGTCACCGACCTGACCGGGTTGGCCACCGCGAACGCCTCCATGCTCGACGAGGGCACCGCGGCGGCGGAGGCGATGACCCTGGCGCGGCGGGCCTCCAAGAGCAAGAGCGGCGTGTACGTCGTCGACGCCGACGCCCTGCCGCAGACCATCGCGGTGATCACCAGCCGGGCCGAGCCGCTCGGCATCGACGTGCGGGTCCTCGACGTGCAGCGCGACGAGTTGCCGGCGGAGTTCTTCGGCCTGCACCTGCAGTACCCGGGGGCGTCCGGGGCGGTGCGCGACCACGCGAGCCTCGTCGAGGCGGCGCACGCCGTCGGCGCCCTGGTCACCGTCGCGGCGGACCTGCTGGCGTTGACGCTGCTGCGCGCACCGGGGGAGATCGGCGCGGACATCGCCGCCGGCACCACCCAGCGTTTCGGCGTACCGATGGGCTTCGGTGGGCCGCACGCCGGTTACCTGGCGGTGCGCTCGGGCCTGGAGCGGATGCTGCCCGGGCGTCTCGTCGGGGTGTCGCGCGACGCGGACGGCAACCCGGCGTACCGGTTGGCGTTGCAGACCCGTGAGCAGCACATCCGGCGGGAGAAGGCGACGAGCAACATCTGCACCGCGCAGGTGCTGCTCGCGGTGATGGCCGGCATGTACGCCGTCTACCACGGCCCGGACGGGCTGCGGGACATCGCGACGCGTACCCATCGGATGGCGGCGCGGCTCGCGGCCGGGTTGCGCGCCGGTGGGGTGGACGTCGCGGACGTCGCGTTCTTCGACACCGTCACCGCGACAGTGCCGGGCGCGGCGGCGCGGGTCGTCGCGGCGGCCGCGCAGCGGGGCGTGAACCTGCGGCTGGTCGACGCCGACCGGGTCGGGGTGTCCTGCGACGAGACGACGACCGACGCGCACCTGCGGGAGGTGTGGGCGGCGTTCGGGGTGCCCGCGTTCGACGGCGACGTGGACGCGGCCCTGCCGGTCGACCTGATGCGCGGCAGCGACTTCCTCACCCACCCGGTGTTCCGCAGCCACCACTCCGAGACGGCGATGCTGCGCTACCTGCGGCGGCTGTCGGACTTCGACTACGCCCTGGACCGGGGCATGATCCCGCTCGGGTCGTGCACGATGAAGCTGAACGCGACCACCGAGATGGAGCCGGTCAGCTGGGCGGAGTTCGCGAACATCCACCCGTTCGCGCCGGACACACAGACCGTCGGGTACCGGGAGCTGATCGGTCAGCTGGAGTCGTGGCTGGCCGAGGTGACCGGCTACGACGCGGTGAGCGTGCAGCCCAACGCCGGTTCGCAGGGTGAGCTGGCCGGGTTGTTGGCAATCCGCTCCTACCACGCGTCGCGGGGTGATACGCACCGCGACGTGTGCCTGATCCCGTCGTCGGCGCACGGCACGAACGCGGCGTCGGCGGTGATGGCCGGCATGCGGGTCGTGGTGGTGGCCTGCGACGACGACGGCAACGTCGACCTCGTCGACCTGGACGCGAAGATCGAGAAGCACCGGGACGCCCTCGCCGCGATCATGGTGACCTACCCGTCGACGCACGGCGTGTACGAGACGGGCATCGCGTCGCTGTGCGCGAAGGTCCACGACGCCGGCGGGCAGGTGTACGTCGACGGGGCGAACCTCAACGCCCTGGTCGGGTTCGCGAAGCCCGGCAAGTTCGGCGCTGACGTGTCGCACCTGAACCTGCACAAGACGTTCTGCATCCCGCACGGCGGCGGTGGCCCCGGTGTCGGCCCGGTGGCGGCCCGCGCGCACCTGGCGCCGTTCCTGCCCGGTGACCCGCTGGGCGCGCACGTGGACGCCACGCCGGCGATCTCGGCGGCGAAGTACGGGTCGGCGGGCATCCTGCCGATCCCGTGGGCGTACCTGCGGATGATGGGCGCCGAGGGGCTGACCCGGGCGACCGGGGTGGCGGTCCTCGCGGCGAACTACGTGGCGGCGCGGCTGCGCGGGCACTTCCCGGTGCTGTACGCCGGCAACAAGGGCCTGGTGGCGCACGAGTGCATCCTCGACCTGCGGCCGTTGACGAAGGCGACCGGGGTGAGCGTCGACGACGTGGCGAAGCGGCTGATCGACTACGGCTTCCACGCGCCCACGATGTCGTTCCCGGTGGCGGGGACGCTGATGGTGGAGCCGACCGAGAGCGAGGACCTGGCCGAGCTGGACCGGTTCTGCGACGCGATGATCGCGATCCGCGCGGAGATCGAGCAGGTGGGTTCCGGGGCCTGGCCGGCGGGGGACAACCCCCTGGCCAACGCGCCGCACACCGCGGCGATGGTCAGCGGTGACGAGTGGTCGCACGCGTACCCGCGGTCGGTGGGCGCGTACCCGGCCGGGGTGGACCGGGCCGGGAAGTACTGGCCGCCGGTGCGGCGCATCGACGGCGCGTACGGCGACCGGAACCTGGTCTGCTCGTGCCCGTCGCCGGAGGCGTTCGAGGACTGACAACGCCGGAGGCGTTCGAGGACTGACGACGGCGCGCCGGGGCGGGCGGTACGGCCTGCCCCGGCAGCCGCTGCGACCTGGGCGGAGACGTCCCTTACCGGGGGACTAGCCTGGGTCGACGGCGGCTATTCGGTAACTCTGAGTGGTCGGTTAGGCCACGAGGGCGTGGCGGGCGGGGCCGCGGTGCGGTGCGATGCTGCTGCCGTCGGGAAGCAACTCGCCGGTGTCCTCGAAAACGATGACACCGTTGCAGAGCAGGCTCCAGCCCTGCTCACGGAAGCAGGCGAGGACCCGCGCGGCTTCCCGATCGGTGGCTTCAGCGGAGGGGCAGGTCGGTTGGTGCTGGCACATCGGGTTCTCCGGACTGTGGGGGCACTGTGTCATGGTTCACATGACCAGTGACGCACAGTACCAAGCGAAAGTGTCCAGCATCGAGCAGGTGCACGCCTGGTGCGCGGGAAATCCACTGAACGGATGAGGAAGGTTGGACCGTACGGCGTGGAAACGCTCCCACAGGTCTGTGTCGCGGACCGCAGCCAAGTCGCGTTGGTCGATGTACCGGCCGCGCCGGCCGCGTGCCGGGGCGCGCTCGTCGAACGCGCCCGACTGCACTGGTCCCGCGGCGACGGCGGCGACCCCGCGGCCCTCGCCGAGGAGTTCCTCGCCGCGCACGGCCTGCCCCTGCACGACCTGACCCGACCCGCCCCCGCCCAGCACGGCGCCGGGGTCTGCGGCGCGGCCCTGTACCTCTCCGCCGCCGCCGGGGCGCTGCTCGCCGGCGCCCCCACCGGGGCGCCCGAACCCGCGCCGAACCTGCCCGACCTCGCCGTCGTCGTCTACGGCCACGGCCCCACCCGGGCCACCCGGCCCGGCGCAGGGTCACCGTGGTGGCTCGGCGAGTGGACCGAGAGCTGGACCCCCCACCAGCACGCCGCCGCCGTCGACGCGGTCCGCGCCGCCATCGGCCGCGGCGACGTCTACCAGAGCAACATCGTCGGCCACGCCCGCGCCCCCTACACCGGCGACCCGTTGCCCGCCCTGAGCCGCCTCGGCGCGCTCCCCGGCGCCCGCTACGGCGGCGTCCTCACCGGCGACGGCTGGGCCATCGGCTGCGCGTCCCCGGAGACCCTCGTCGAGGTCAGCGACGGGCAGGTGATCACCCGACCGATCAAGGGCACCCGCCCGGCCACCGCCGCCGGCCGCGCCGAACTGCTCGCCAGCGCGAAGGAACGCGCCGAACACATCATGATCGTCGACCTGGAACGCAACGACCTCGCCCGCGTCGCCCGCACCGGCACCGTCACCGTCGACGACCTGTTCGCCGTGCGCCGCTGGTGCGACCTGTGGCAGGCCGAGTCGACAGTCCGCGCCACCGCCGCCGACGGCCTTGGCCTCGCCGACCTGCTGCGCGCCACCTGCCCCGGCGGCTCCGTCACCGGCGCCCCGAAACTCGCCGCCCTGACCCAGATCAGCGCCCTCGAACCCGTCGGGCGGGGCGCCAGCATGGGCGCGTTGGGTTGGGTCGCCCCGGGTCACGTCGACCTCGGCCTGACCATCCGCACCGCCGCCGCAGACGGCGAGCGGCTGCACACCTGGGCCGGCGGCGGCATCACCTGGGACAGCGACCCGAGCGCCGAGGTCGCCGAGGCCGCCGCGAAGACCACCCCGATCCGCGCCACCCTGGCCGGGCGCTGACCCCCGCACCGGACGGCGATACGCTGACCCGCATGACCATGCGGCCCATCCGGATCATCGGCGACCCTGTCCTGCGCACCGGATGCGAACCGGTCACCACCTTCGACGCCGAGCTGCGCGCCCTCGTCACCGACCTGATGGACACCCTGCTCGGCGCCCCCGGGCGCGCCGGCGTCGCCGCACCGCAGATCGGCGTCAGCGCCCAGGTGTTCGTCTACGACGCCGACGGGCACCGCGGCCACCTCATCAACCCCACCCTGGAGCTGTCCGACGAGCTCCAGGACGACGAGGAGGGCTGCCTGTCCATCCCCGGGCTGTACTTCCCGACCGTGCGGGCCCTGCACGCCACCGCGCGCGGTGTGGACCAGCACGGCGAACCGTTGACCATCGCCGGCAGCGGGTTCCTGGCCCGCGCCCTGCAACACGAGACCGACCACCTGGGCGGCCGGCTCTACGTCGACACCCTGCGCGGCGACACCCGCCGCCGGGCCCTGCGCGAGATCCGCGCCGGGCGCTTCGACTCACCCAGCCGCCGCAACTAGCCCACCCACTGGTCGTAGCCCAGCTTCGCGACCAACGCCACCACCACCACCAGCAACACCACCCGCACGAACCCGGAGCCGCGGCGCAACGCCATCCGCGCCCCCAGCACCGCGCCGGCGATGTTGCACACCGCCATGCCCGCGCCCAACAGCCACCACACGTGCCCGGTCACCCCGAACACCACGAGCGCGCCCAGATTCGTCCCCGCGTTCACGACCTTCGCCATCGCCGAGCCGTGCACGAAGTCCGCGCCCACGAGAGCGGTGAACGCCAACACCAGGAACGTGCCGGTGCCCGGACCGATCAACCCGTCGTACAGGGCGATCCCCACCCCGGCCACCGCGATCACCGCCGCCACCCGCACCGGAGTGCGCTTCGCCGGCGCCGCCACCACCCCCAGCCGGGGGCGCAGCAGCACGAACACCGCCACCGCCACCAACACCACCAACACCACCGGCCGGTACGCCGCCGCCGGCACCGCCCCGGCGAGCGCCGCGCCCACGCCCGCGCTGAACACCGCCAACCCCGCCGCCGGCCCCGCCACCCGCCAGTCGACAGTCGTCCTGCGGGCGTACGTCGTCGCCGCCGTGGCCGTACCGAAGATCGCGGCCAACTTGTTCGTGCCCAGCGCGGTGGCCACCGGCAACCCCGGGGCGGCCACCAGCAACGCCGGCAGCAGCAACAACCCGCCACCACCGACCACGGCATCCACCCACCCGGCCATCGCGGCGGCGGCCAGCAGGGTACTCAGCGATACGGCGTCCACGGGCGGCAATTCTGCCCACCCGACGCGCCCCGCCGGCGCCCAAGTGGCCAGCCTCACCCGGTCACCGACCTCGCGTACGCCGCAACCACACCCCCAACGCCCCGACCGCCACGAACACCAGCACTGAACACAGCAACACCTTGACCACCCGGCAACCATGCCATGGGCACGTAAGGTGCAGGAGTGCGCCTGGCCACCTTCAACCTGCTGCACGGACGGTCCCTCACCGACGGGCTCGTCGACTCCGACCGACTCGCCGCCGCCATCGGCGCCCTCGACGCCGACGTGCTCGCCCTGCAGGAGGTCGACCGCGACCAACGCCGCAGCGGCAACCTCGACCTCACCGCCATCGCCGCCCGCGCCCTCGACGCGCCCCACCACCGCTTCGCCGCCGCCGTCGTCGGCACCCCCGGCGAACGGTTCCGCCCGCTGCGCCACGACGACGACGGCCACGGTGAACCCTGCTACGGCATCGGGCTGATCAGCCGACACCCCGTACGCAGCTGGCAGGTGACCCGACTCAAACCGGCGCCCGTGCGCTCACCGGTCTACGTGCCCGGCCCCCGCGGCGGCCTCATCCTGCTGCACGACGAACCCCGCGTGATCCTCGCCGCCGTCCTGGACACCCCCCACGGCCCCCTCACCGTCGCCGCGACCCACCTGTCCTTCGTGCCCGGCTGGAACGCCCGCCAACTGCGCCAGACCGTGCGCGCCCTGCGCGCGCTACCGGGCCCCCGCGTCCTGCTCGGCGACCTCAACCTGCCCGCCGGCGCGGCCCGGCTCATCTCCGGCTGGCACCCCCTGGGCCGACGCCCCACCTACCCCTCCGGGCAGCCCCGCGTCCAACTCGACCACATCCTCGCCGACCGGCACGCCCTCGCCGATCTCCCACCGGTACGCGCCGTCACCGCGCCACCGTCCACCATCTCCGACCACCGGCCCCTGCTGGTCGACCTCGGCTGAGCGTCATCGTCCAACCGGCCGCATCACGGCTCACGAATGTCTAGGGTGGACCCACCGAACACCACCGCCGTTGCGCCATCGCCACCCCGACGATCACGGAGCTGACCATGAGCGACACGCCGGACACGATCGTCCTCATCCACGGTTTCTGGGTCACCCCCCGCAGCTGGGAACACTGGGTCACCCACTACCAGGACAAGGGCTTCCGAGTGCTCACCCCCACCTACCCCGGGCTGGAGGGCGAGGTCGAGGCGGTCAACGCGGACCCCAGCCCCCTGGAGACGCTGACCGCGCCGCAGGTCATCGCGCACCTCACCGATGTGGTCGCCGCGCTACCCAAGCCGCCGATCATCATGGGCCACTCCGCCGGCGGGGCGTTCACCCAGGTGCTGCTCGACCGCGGCTACGGCGCCTCGGCGGTCGTACTCAACTCGGCACCCACCGAAGGCGTCAAGGTGACTCCCTTCTCGCAGTTGCGCTCCACCTTCCCGGTGCTGCGCAACCCCGCCAACCGGCACCGCGCCGTCGGGTTCACCTTCGAACAGTGGAACTACGCGTTCACCAACACCTTCGACGAGCAGACCGCCCGCGCCCTGTACGAGCGCTACGCCATCCCCGCCGCCGGCGGCATCCTCTGGGACAGCGTCCTGGCCAACCTGCTGCCCGGCCCCCAGGACATCGCCGTCAACTACCACAACGACCAGCGCGCGCCGCTGCTGTTCATCTCCGGCTCGGAAGACCACATCATGCCGCCCAGCGTGCAACGCGCCAACGCCGTGCACTACAAGGGCGACACCATCACCGAGGTCGAGCTCTTCGACGGGTACGCGCACCTGCTGCCCGCCCAGCAGGGCTGGCAGCGCATCGCCGACGTCGCCCTCGACTGGGCCCTGCGGCACGCCCGGTGAGCACCGCACACCAGCTGCGGATCACCCACATCGGCGGCCCCACCACGCTGATCGAAATCGGCGGGTGGCGGCTGCTCACCGACCCCACCTTCGACCCACCCGGGCGGCGCTACACCTTCGGCTGGGGCACCTCGTCGCGCAAGGTCACCGGCCCGGCGATCCCCGCCGCCGACCTCGGGCCGATCCACGCGGTCCTGCTCAGCCACGACCACCACGGCGACAACCTCGACGACACCGGCCGTGCGCTCCTGAGCTTGGCGGGCACGGTCCTCACCACCGTGCCCGCCGCACGCCGGCTCGGCCCTGAGACCCGCGGCCTGCGCGCCGGGCAGAGCACCCGGCTCACGCACCCCGGACGACCGACGATCGAGGTGACCGCCACGCCATGCCGGCACGGCCCGCCGCTGAGCGGCCCGATCGTCGGCGCCGTCATCGGCTTCGCCCTGCGCTGGGCCGGGCAACAACACGGCGCGCTGTGGATCCTTGGCGACACCGTGCTGACCCGCCGGGTACGCCAGGTCGCCACCCGCATCCGGGTCGGCACGGTACTGCTGCACCTGGGCGGAGTGCGATTTCCCATCACCGGGCCGCTGCGCTACTCGATGACGGCCCGGCGAGCCGCGCAACTGTGTGCCGCCCTGCGGCCCCACACCGCGATCCCGGTGCACTACGAGGGTTGGCAACACTTCCAGGAACCCCGTGAGGTCATCGAGCGGGCGTTCACCGCCGCGCCGTCTCCCGCGCGCGACAGCATCCGCTGGCTCCCACCGGGCGAACCCACCACCATCGACGCCTGACAAGGGCGGGGGAGCGGACCACCGAGTCGCAAGATTCCCTCAAGATCATTGCATCGACGAACTCCGACGATCATGCTGATCGATACGCGCCACGATCAACTCGTCGGAGGCCACATGAGACGCAAGCGACCCACCCTCATCGCCGTGTCAACCCTCATCGCCGTCACCCTCACCACCGCAGCCACCCCCGCCAACGCCCAACGCGCCGCGCCACCCGACCAGGTCACCGCCCTCACCGCCCACCAGGCCGACGGATACACCACCCTCGCCTGGCAACCCGTCAACGGCGCCACCGACTACCAGATCGAGCGAACCCCCGTCGACGCCGACAACACCCCCACCGGCGCACCCACCATCGTCGGCATCTGGCGACCCAACCGCCAGATCAACCAACAGGCACCCACCTTCGCCGACGCCGGCTACAACCCCGGCGACACCTTCCAATGGCGCGTACGCGCCCGCACCGGCACCACCGAACAGCCCTACTCCGAGCCGGTCACCGCCACCACCACCGCACCCTGGGGCAACCCCGACACCCCCGGCCAGAACCTGCGCACCCAATGGGAAACCACCCACGCCGCGCAATACACCAGCGACACCGACGAGTACGCCTACACCGCCACCATCGACACCCTCAGCGACCGCGTACGCGTCGTCGAACTCGGCCGCACCGTCCAGAACCGACCCATCAACATGCTGGTCATCGGACACCCCACCCCGGCAACCACCCCGGAAGCCGTCGCCGCCACCGCGCCCGTCGCCATCAACTGCAACGTGCACGGCAACGAACCCGGCGACCGCGAAGCCTGCCTCATCATGGCCCGCCAACTCGCCTTCAGCACCGACCCCCGCATCACGGACCTGCTCAGCCGCACCACAGTCCTGATCGTCCCCACCATCAACGGAGACGGCCGCGCCAACAACACCCGCGGCAACTCCACCGGCCAGGACCTCAACCGCGACTACTCGCTCATCCGCCAGCCCGAGACCACCGCGTACATCAAGATGGTCCGCGACTACCGACCCGTCGCCGGCTACGACGGCCACGAATTCGGCAACTCCCGCGCCGGCGACCTGCCGATGCTGCCACCCCGACACCAGAACGTCGCCCAACCCATCTTCGACCAGTCCCAGGACATGATCGAAGGCCACATGTACGCCAAGGGCGCCGAAGCCGGCTGGTGGGCCTGCCCCTACGGCTGCGAAGGCGGCGGCAACGTCGGCCTCAGCGAGGAAACCATCCTGCGCAACACCCTCGGCCTCAAGAACGTCACCAACTCCCTGCTGGAACTACGCAGCTCCGGCGGCCAGACCCGCCCCGACGAGGGCAACACCGCCAACAACCGGCGCCGCAAGACCTACTCCGCCCTGTGGACGTTCCACCAGTTCCTCGACTACCACCGCACCGACCGCGCCGACATCCTGAAAGCCCGCGCCGAGGCCATCGAATCCCAGGCCGCCAACACCGGCCGGCTGGTCTTCCGCGGATCCCGCCCCATCCCCGCCCACCCGGCACCACACCCCGGCGACAGCCCACCACCACTCGACGCGCCACCCGCCGACCTGATCCTCGACAACGCGCCCTGCGCCTACAAACTCACCGACGCGCAGTACAACGGCGCCCGCACCGACGGACCAGGCGGTGCGGGCACCACAGTGGCGCAGCGCATCGCCGCACACGGCTGGAAGGTCATCAAGACCGGCGACGGCTACTACGTACCCCTCAACCAGCCCGAACGCGGCCTGATCCCGCTGCTGCTCGACACCAAGGGCGTGGAGAAGCTGACCGACGGCGAACGCGTCTACCCGACCCTCACCGGCCGGCGCAACGGACCGCTGGTCGTATCCGGCTTCACCTGCGCCGACGACGCCACCATCAACGGCCCGGTCACCGTCCAGACGGGCGCCGCACTCGTCGCGACCGGAACGACCATCAGTGGACCAGTCAGCGCCACCCGTGCCGCCGGCGTCCTCCTCGCCGACACCACAGTCAACGGGCCGCTACAGATCACCAACACCACCGACGCGATCTCCATCATCGACGTCACGATCGCCGGCCCGGTCAACCTGTCCGGCAACACCACCGGCACCGACGCACCCCTGCTGGCCGGCAACACCATCCGCGGCCCGCTCACCTGCACCGCGAACAGCACCGCCCCGACCAACCTCGGCGTCGCCAACACCGTCCACGGCCCCCGCACCACCCAGTGCGCGGCACTCTGACCGACAACTGCGGCACCGTGACCGACAACTAGCGAGCCGCCGTGCCGGCGGCGCGGGCCCGACGCCCCGCCGCCGGCACCGCACCACCCACCAACCCCGTGGAGGCCACCGTGTCGCACCCCGCCACCACACCGCGACACCCCCGCCGATCCGGCGGACCGCACGGCGTCCGACGGACGCTCGGCCTGCTCCTACCGACCCTGCTGCTCGCCGCCTGCACGGGCAGCCCCGCAGCTCCCCACGCGGATGCCGCGCCGACCACCACCGCACCCCAGGTCACCGGGCCACTCTGCGCCGCCCTGCCCACCGGCACCGAACCCGGCAACCCGAGCTTCCTCGCCGGTCAACCCGTCGACCAGGCGCTGCGCTGGATCCCCACCCTCACCACCTTCGAGGCGGCCCTGCGCACCAGCGGCGTCCTCACCGACCTGCCCGCCGACGCCGGCGTCACCGTCCTGGCGCCCTCCGACGACGCCTTCGCCGCCACGTTCTCCGAGGACAACTGGGACGACCTCATGACCCACCACACCGACCAACTGCGCACCCTGCTGAAAGCCCACCTCATCACCGGAACCCACCCGATCGCCGACCTCACCACCGCCGGCACCGCCACCACCCTCGACGGCGTCACCGTCACCGTCACCCGCACCGGACCCACCGCCCGCCTCGCCGACCGCGCCGACACCGTCTGCGCCGACTACCAGGCCACCAACGCCCGCATCCACATCATCAACGCCGTCCTCGGCCCGCTGCCCGTCACCGCCGACGGCACCGGACACCGCGCACACTGACCCACTCACCCCGGCGGCACCAGACCCGCCAGCGCCCGGTTGGTCCGGTTGGCGCGGACCGCGTCGCGCTGCTGCCCGGCCGTCACCTCGATGTACGTCTGCGACGACGCCAACGACGCGTGCCCCAACAACCGCATGATCTCCGCCGCGCTCGCACCGTCCTCCGCCAACCGGGTCGCGAAGGTGTGCCGCAGCGCGTGCAGCCGCGCCCCCCGCGGCACCCGGTCACCGATGCCCGCCCGCCGATAACACGACTCGACGAGATACTGCAGGCCACCACGACGCAACGGCTCGCCACGCCGGTCCACCAGAAACGCCGAGTCGGGGCGTACCGACCGTGAACCGAAGCGCCGCACCCGACTGTCCAGGTAGTCCAGCAGCACCCGGTCCAGGTCCGCCTCGATCGGCACCACCCGAGGCCGCCCGCCCTTGCCCGCCACCTCGACCCGCCGCTCCCCGGGCCGACCGCCGAGCGAGTCGACGCGCAACGCCAACAACTCCGACAGGCGTAGCCCGGCGCAGAGCGCCACCGCCAACACCGCGACGTCCCGCTCCGGCCACGGGTCGCGTTGCCGACCGTCGTCGCGCGCGGCGGACGCGAGCAGCACCTCGGGGGTGTCCGCGCCGCGTAGCGGCTTCGGCTGGGGGAGTAGCGCCCGAGGTCGCCCGACCGCCGGCATCGGGTTACCCGCCACGAACCCGTCCGCGACCAGGAACGTGAAGAAGCTGTTCCAGGTGGACCAGGCCCGATGCACCGACGCCGGCGAGCGGGGAGCGGCGAACCGGGCGAAGGCCGCCCGCATCACCCGGGGGGAGAGGTCGGTGATCGACAACGAGTCCAGGGGGAGGGGAGGGGTTTCCGCGACCAGAGCCGCGACCGCGTGCAGATCCCTGCGGTACGCGGCCAGGGTGTGGGGGGAGGGCTTGCGGGTGGCCCGCGCCGTCAGGAACTCCTCGATCAGCACCGCGAGCGATTCGTCCTGTTTGTCATGCATAAGGGATATTATGCAGCATTTTCAGGTTCTCGGGAAGAGGGCCGAGGGAGGGGGAGGAGATGCCAAAACCCCAGCGGTACGTCCTCACGGGAGCGCCCGGCGCCGGCAAGACAACCATGATCGAGGCACTGCGCCACAGGGGACACGTCTACGACCGGTCGCCGCTGTGCACCCTGGCACTGGCCCGCCACCTGGGCAGGCCGATCGGCCCGACGTTGACCGCCGAGCTGGACCGGATCGTGCGCGAGCGCACCTACCAACGCCTGGTGTTCCTGATCAGCCCGCTGGGCTTCATCCGACACACCGCAGCGCGCCAGATCAGCTACGCCGACGCGCTGGCGTTCGCGCGCGTGCACCAGGAGGTGTACGAGGAGCACGGGTACCAGCTGGTCGACGTGCCTGCCGGACCGGTGCGAAAACGGGTGGCCCTGATCGAGAAACACGTATGGTGCGCGACATGACGTCGCCCGTCGCCACCTGCCCCGAGTGTGGTCTACCCGGCACACCCACGGTGTACCGGGATCCGGACGATCCCCTGAACTGGATCTGTCCCGAGGGGCACCGGTGGCCGGCGGCCGACCGACCCGGGTGGTCTCCATGGGCATCGCCCACCGCCGTCGCCGCACCCCACGCCGGTGACACCACAACCCGGACCGGCCGCGTCCAGGTCGGCAAGGACGGGCGGCAGTGGCGGATCGGCACGGCCAGCGACGTCGCCTGGCTCGCCGGCCGCACTACGCAGGGTTTGTCGGTCACCACCGCGATCCCGCCGGTGTTCGACGCATACGGCACGTTCCACCCGCCCACCGGCGTCGGTCTCGACGCCCACGAGCGCGCGGTGATCGATGAGCTGGCCGCGTGCACGCCGGATCAGCCCTGGTGGCTGGGCTTTCTCGACACCGGCGCCCACGACGTCGTCTTTCCACAAGCTCCGAAAGTGTCCCTCTACTGGGGCTGGTCCTACCTGTTGGTGGAGGCCGGGCCGGAACAGGCCCTCACCTGGCGGACCGGTCACCTGCGCGGCGACGGGGCGTTGCCCGACCTGTTCTTTCCCGCGGATCGCTCCTGGCTCGTCTCGGCCCTCTGGGACGACACCTGGACCGACATCGGTGCCAGCGTCGCTGTGCTCACGGCACTGCGGCACAACCCGCTGGTCAACGCACGCCTCGTCGGGCCGGACGAGGACGCGTGTCCGCCCGGCCTGACGCGCGACTGACCCCTGTCGAGCAACCGTGAGGGGACCGTCAGAACGCGCTACTTTACATAATGTGCATTATCGAATCGCCGTTACCAGTCCGTCGTGCTGTGCCGCGAATGCGGTTGCAGCTCCGCGTAGGATTCGGATCATGAGTTGCTTCGCCGCTTGGCGTACCCGCCACTGAGGGTCGGCTCGCCGCCGTTCCGGCCGCTGGCTGGCCATCTGATGCCTGGTTTGTCGGCCTTCAGAACCTCAGCTTGAGAGGCACACTCACATGCGTATCCGCTCGTTTCTTCAGCATGACCTGGATCGGCTCACCGAACTGACCATCGAGACGTTCGGACCGTTCTACGAAGAATCGTTCCGCCCGCTCGTGGGCGAGATCGTTTTTGCCAACCAGCACGGAAAGTGGCGTGACGACTACGTCGAGCAGGTTGCCGTGCTCCACGACCCCGCCGAGCACCGGTACGTTGCGGTCGCTGAGATCGACGGTGCCATCGCCGGTTACGTGGCCTGGGCCGTAGAACCCGAGCGCCGAAGCGCCAGCGTCACGATCCTCGCCGTGTCCGCGGAGCACCGCCGGCTCGGCGCGGGAACCGTGCTGTGCGAGCATGCGTTCGCCGCGATGCGGGACCTCGGCGCCGAGGTCGTCACGATCGGCACGGGTGGGGACGGATTCCATGTGCCCGCCCGAGCCCTGTACGAAGCACTGGGTTGCACGCCGCTGCCGGTCGCCGTCTACTACCGGGAACTCTGATTTGACCTGATCCGGGGCGGGGCACAGGACCGCGTCCCGCCCCGGATCACAGCAGGGCCGCGCCTGAGCCAACCGTTCGTGGTGATCGTGAAGCTGTCCAGGCGACGGTGGCGTTCGCCAAGCGGTCCACTCCCCCAGCTCGTGCCGTCAGATGTGCGTACGGCGCAGCCAGTCCTGGGTGAGCGCGCGCAGCAGGGTGGGTTGTTCGTACGGCAGGTAGTGCCCGGCGGCGTCGATCACGGTGTAGGTGCCGCGCGGGTAGTGGCGCATGGCGCGGAACTGGTCGGCGTACCCGACGATGTGGTCCTGTCGGCCGGTGATGACGCTGACCGGGCCGTCGAAGGTGGCGTCGGCGTCCTCGTCGGGTAGCGCGTAGCCGGGGCCGCTCTGCAGCTCCTGTTGGAATGTCGCGTCGCCGGGGCCGCCGGAGTTCAGTGCCGCGAGCACCGTCGCGACGACGGCTGGGGTGCGGTGTCCCAGGGCGGCGTCGAGGTGTGCGTGCAGGGCGGTGGGGGCGGCGTCGAGCCAGCCGGTGGGCGCGTCGAGCGGTGGTTGGTCGGGCAGGTTCCGGCTGTGACGGGCGATGGTGACGCCGGGGCAGACGAGGAGCAGCCCGCGGACGAGGTCGGGTCGTTGGCGGGCGATGCCGGCGGCCAGGTACGCGCCGTAGGAGCCACCGGCGAGCAGGGCTGGCGTGTCGAGGTGGTGGTCGAGCCAGGCGCAGACGGTGTCCAGCACCGCCTGGGAGGTGGGTGGGCAGTGTGCGGGGGTGTCTCCGTGGCCGGGCAGGTCCAGGTGGATCTCTCGTAGGCCCGAGCCTGCCAGGGCGGGGCTGAAGGCGGAGGCCGTGGCGGTGCGGCTCATGCTGAACATGGGTAGGCACACCACCGCTGGTCCGGTGTCCGGTGATTGGTCGTACGCCAGGTTCATGGAGGGGTCCTCGCTGGAGTTGGCTGTGTGCTCCAACGTCTCATGTCCGGCGGGTGAAAGGCGTGTGCGTCATCGACGTTGGCTGTCTACAGTGGTGCGCTCTGGCCACTGCGCGTTCATCGTGAACGGTGGGGCCGCATCACCACGGGGGAACACCTTGACGAGTAAGCCTGTCCGTATTGTCGTTGGCCTGGTCGCGACCGTTGGGCTCGTTGTCGGCTGCCAGCCTGCCGAGAAGGAGAGCGCGGGGACCGGCGCGCCGACGGCGACATCGGCGCCCAGCCCGACCGTCGACGTGGCGGCGAACAGCAAGGAGGTCTGCGACGCCAGCCTCGTTTTTGTCAAGAAGCATTACGTCGCGATGGCCGACGACGCGATCGCCGCGATCGACAAGCCGGTCAGCGCCAAGGAGGCGGGCGTGAAGGTCCGGGGCCACTACACCGCGCTGTTGCAGGATCTCCGGACGGCGGCGCCGACCGCTGTCGATCCGCAGGTGCGTACCGCGTTGGAGACCTTGGCCGCGGGGGTCGAGAAGCACCTGGCCAGTCCGAAGGCCACCGAGGTCGAGGCGCCGGATCTCGACCCGCCGCTGAAGGCGTTGGACACCGTCTGCGGTCGCTGATCGTCGCGTGGGCACCGGCCGGGTCGGCCGGTGCCCACACTGTGTGGCGGGGTGCGGCTCAGGTCCAGGGCACCTGCGGGGACGGGTAGAAGTCGACCTGTTGCAGGTGCCAGCGGGGTGCCTGCTCCCCCAGTCGGGTCCGGAACGATTCCCAGTCGTGGCTGGCGGAGGTGGACCAGCCGAGTTCGGCGATGGCGGGTAGGCGGGGGAAGGCCATGTATTCGATGTCGTCGAGGGTGCGCAGCGTCTCGGACCAGAGTGGGGCCTCGACGCCGAGGATGGCGTTCTCGCCGACGCCGGTGACTCGGGTGGCGGGGTC
Organism: Micromonospora ureilytica; assembly: GCF_015751765.1. Classification (NCBI taxonomy): domain Bacteria; kingdom Bacillati; phylum Actinomycetota; class Actinomycetes; order Micromonosporales; family Micromonosporaceae; genus Micromonospora; species Micromonospora ureilytica. The sequence goes on along the minus strand of NZ_JADOTX010000001.1, from coordinate 2,197,966 downwards.
CCAGCCGTACGCGTCGGACACCTCGATCAGGCCGGCCCAGCGCAGGCCGAGGCGGGTGTTGGCGTCGTACTTCATGTCCAGGTAGGCCTTGTTCGCCGGGGACATGATGACTTTGTTGCCGCGGGCGGCGGCCGCGGCGAGGCTGGCGTTGGTGGTGCCGGTGCCCCAGAACTGGGCGACGACGTCGGTGGACGTGTCGGCCTGGGTGATCTCGTTCCATCCGGAGGCGCGCTTGCCGTACTTCGCGACCAGGGGCAGGACGCGGTTCATGAAGGTGCGGTAGTCCTCGTCGGTGGTCGCGTGGGCTTCGTCGCCGCCGATGTGCAGGAACGGTCCGGGGGTGATGGCGGCGAGTTCGCGGATGACGTCCTCGACGAATCGGTAGGTGAGTTCGTCGTTGATGCAGAGGGAGCTGTAGCCGACGGTGATGTCGGTGCGCGGGGGCGGTGCGACGCCGTCGCAGTTGAGTTCGGGGTAGGTCGACTGGGCGGCGTTGGTGTGTCCGGGCATGTCGATCTCGGGGATGATGGTGATGTGTCGCGCGGCGGCGTAGGCGACGACGGTCTTGTAGTCGGCTTTGGTGAGGTATCCGGGGCCGACGCCGTCGACTCCGGTGCCGGGTCCGCCGCCGACGGTGGTGAGGCGGGGCCAGGAGTCGATCTGGATGCGCCAGCCCTGGTCGTCGGTGAGGTGCAGGTGCAGGTAGTTGATTTTGTACTGGCTGAGCAGGTCCACGTAGGCGGTGATGTCGTCGACCGTGTGGAAGTGTCGTGCGAGGTCGAGCATCGCGCCGCGGTAGGCGAAGCGTGGGTAGTCGATGATTCGTCCGCCGGGGACGGTCCAGGTGTTCCGCTGCCGGTTGGGTGCCTCGATCTCGGCGGGCAGCAGTTGGCGCAGTGTCTGGGTGCCGGCGAACAGCCCGTCAGGGGTGTTGGCTCGGATGGTGACGCCGCGGCGGGTGACGTCGAGTTGGTAGCCCTGCTGGCCGATGCGGTCGTCGGCGCCCCCGATGAGCAGGGCGATCTCGGGTAGCGGGGTGGAGCGTACGGGCAGGACGGGCAGGGGGTGGCCGGTGGCGGGGCGCAGTGTCGTGGCGAGTTGGTGGCCGATGCGCCAGGCGGCGGCCGAGCCGGGGGTGGTGCGGATGACTGTCAGTGGGGTGAGCCGGAACGCGGTGTGCGGGTCGGGTCGGGTTTCGACAGGTGCGGGGATGACGTCGCTGAGGTGTCGGGCTGGTGCGGTGGGTGCCTCGGCGGCGGCGGGCGTTGCGGGCAGGGTGAGTGGTAGCGCGAGTGCGGCTATGGCCAGCAGCCGTGTGGTGGTGTTTCGGCGACGCACGGTACCTCCAGGCCTCGTCATGATCGACGTTGGTCGATTAGAGTCGCAGGCTACCGGTGCCCCGCCTGTACTGTAAACCTTCCTTAACATAAGGGCTCGTCGAGACAGTGTTGTCGCCGACCTCACGTACGCCCCACGCTGGGGAATTCCTGGAGTGGGTCGTGCCGTTGTCCGTTCGGAAGATCAGGTTCGGATGATCGAATGGGAAGTGCCATGCACATGCGCTCGGACGCGGTAGTGCTGTTCGGCGTCACGGGGGACCTTGTCTCGAAAAAGCTGTTCCCGGCCCTGTACGAGTTGACCCGGCGCGACCGGCTCGACGTCCCGGTGATCGGCGTGGCCCGCTCCCCCTGGGATGATCAGCAGTTGGTCACCATGGCCCGCAAGTCGGTCACCGAGGTCACCGACGAGATCGACGACGAGACCTTCGATCGGCTGGCGGACAACCTTTCGATGATCTCCGGAAACTACGCGGACCCGACGACGTACCAGCGGCTGGCTGAGCGGCTGCGCGACGCCGAGCGTCCCGTCTTCTACCTGGCGATCCCTCCGGCGGTGTTCGGCTCCGTCGTCGAGGGCCTGGCGGCCGTGGGTCTGGCCGACCGGGGTCGGGCGATCGTGGAGAAGCCGTTCGGGCGTGACCTGGAGTCCTCCCGCGAGTTGGAACGCACGTTGGCCTCGGCCTTCGCGTCGGAGCGCGTGTTCCGCATCGACCACTACCTCGGCAAGGAAGCCGTCGAGAGTCTCTACGCCTTCCGGTTCGCCAACCGGCTGTTCGAGCCGCTGTGGAACAACGAGCACATCGACAACATCCAGGTGACCCTCGCCGAGGGTTTCGGTACGCAGGGCCGGGCCGGCTTCTACGACACGGTGGGCGCGACCCGCGATGTGCTGCAGAACCACATCCTGCAGGTCGTCGCGCTCATCGCGATGGAGGCGCCGGCCAGCGAGGACACCGCGGCGTTCCGGGAGGCGGAGGCCGCGGTGCTGCGGCAGGTCGCGCCGCTGTCGCCGGAGTCCACGGTCCGTGGGCAGTACGCCGGCTACCGCGACGAGCCGGGCGTGGCGGCGGACTCGAACACGGAGACGTTCGTGTCGACCCGGTTGACTGTCGACTCCCCCCGCTGGGCGGGTGTGCCCTTCTATCTGCGCACCGGCAAGTCCCTGCCGGGGACGGCGACGGAGGTCGTGGTCGAGTTCAAGCAGCCGCAGCGCCCGCTGATCCCGGCCGAGCGGGGCACGGTGGGGCTCGCGAACCTGCTGCGTTTCCGCCTCGGGCGTGGTGACGGCATCACGATGTCGATCCAGGCGAAGAGCCCGGGCGCCGAGGTGGCGAGCCGTCCGGTGGACCTGTCCGTCGACTTCGGCGCGGCTTTCGGGCGCCGACAGGAAGCGTACGAGCGGCTGCTCGACGACGCGATGGACGGGCAGCACCTGCGCTTCGCGCGTGCCGAGACGATCGAGCAGGAGTGGCGCATCGTCGAGCCGATCCTGGATCTGTCGACGGCGGTGCAGTCGTACGAGAAGGGCAGTTGGGGTCCGGCGGACGCCGACGCGTTGGCCGGCGGCTGGCACACCCCGGACCTGCGCTAGCGGCGCGCGGTGCGCGCGGACGCTGACTGACCGCTCAGCTCAGCGGAACGACCGTCCGGCGACGGTGAGGTTTGCCGCATACGAGTGGTGTGGGCACGTTGGGTGCGACGTTTCTCGTCCTCGTCGGAGAGGAAGCAGCGCATGCTTTCCGCACTCGATCGTCGGCACACCGTCGCGCCGCCCGGCTACAGCCGTTGGCTCATCCCCCCGGCGGCGTTGGCCATCCACCTCTGCATCGGTCAGGTCTACGCCACAAGCGTCTACAAGAACTCCCTGATCGCCCACTTCGACACCGGTCAGACGGCGATCGGGGTGATCTTCAGCATCGCGATCGTGATGCTCGGGTTGTCCGCCGCGGTCGCCGGGACCTGGGTGGAGGCGAACGGGCCGCGTAAGGCCATGTTCGTCTCGGCCTGTTTCTGGGCGACGGGTTTCCTGGTGGGCTCGCTGGGCATCGCCACGAAGCAGCTGTGGCTGCTGTATCTGGGCTACGGGCTGCTCGGCGGCATCGGGCTGGGCATCGGCTACATCTCCCCCGTCTCCACCCTGATCAAGTGGTTCCCGGACCGGCCGGGGCTGGCCACCGGGTTGGCGATCATGGGGTTCGGTGGTGGGGCGATGGTTGCCTCTCCCCTGTCGCGGCAACTGTTGTCGTTCTACGACTCCGGGTACGACCCGTCCAACGCGGGGTCGACGGCGTCGGGCAGCGCCCTGGTGTGGCTGTTCGTGACGCTCGGCCTGGGCTACTTCGTGATCATGATGTTCGGGGTGGCGAACGTGCGGGTGCCGGCGCCGGACTGGCGGCCGGCCGGCTTCGACCCGGCCAGCGTGGCGGCGAAGCCGCTGGTCACCACGGCGAACGTGTCGGCGGCGAACGCGGTGAAGACCCGCTCGTTCTGGCTGCTGTGGGTGGTGCTGTTCTGCAACGTGACCGCCGGCATCGGCATCCTGGAGCAGGCCAGCCCGATGATCCAGGACTTCTTCCGCGACAACGGCACCTCGGCGGTGACCGTCGCGGCGGCCGGCGGGTTCGTGGGTCTGCTGTCGCTGTTCAACATGGCCGGCCGGTTCGTGTGGTCGTCCACCTCGGACGTCATCGGCCGCAAACCGATCTACCTGGTGTACCTGGGTGTCGGCATGGTGCTGTACGCGCTGCTGGCGCTGGTCGGGCAGACCTCGACGGCCCTGTTCGTGCTGTTGGCCTGCGTGATCCTGTCGTTCTACGGTGGTGGGTTCGCGACCGTGCCGGCGTACCTGCGGGACCTGTTCGGCACCTTCCAGGTCGGTGCGATCCACGGTCGGCTGCTGACCGCCTGGTCGGCGGCGGGAATCGCGGGTCCGCTGATCGTCAACGGGTTCCTCGACGCGCAGGGCGAGCCGGGCTCGCTGACGGCCGCGGCGTACCGTCCGGCGCTGTTCACGATGGTGGGGGTGCTGGCCGTGGGCTTCGTGGCGAACCTGCTGGTGCGGCCGGTGCCGCAGCGCTACCACGAACCGTCGGCGGAGCAGAACACGCAACGGGACGCCGATGGGAACGCGGATCGGGACGTGGACGAGGACACGACGGCGCAGAGGAGTGGTACGCGATGAGTGCGGACAGCCGACCCGGGCAGCAGGCCCGGTTGTGGATCTCCTGGTTGGTGGTGGCGGCGCTGCTCGGCTACGGGGTCGCGCAGACCGTCGTGACCGCGGCGAAGCTCTTCACCCACTGAACCGGATCCGGCGGTCTCCGACCGCGCGAACGCCCGGCGGTCTCCGACCGCGTGGAGGCGTGGTCAGAGACCGCCGGAGACGCGCAGCACGGTCCCGGTCGCGTACGAGGCGTCCGGGCCGAGCAGCCAGGCGATGGCGGCGGCGATCTCGTCGGGCTCACCGGCGCGGCCCAGCGGGATGCGCCCGGCGGCGGAGTCGGCGCGGTCGGGCACCCCGGAGTCGGCGTGGATGTCGGTGCGCACGATGCCGGGGGCGACGGCGTTGACCCGGATGCCCTTCGGGGCGAGTTCCTTGGCCAGGCCGACGGTGAGGGTGTCGGTGGCGGCCTTCACGGCGGCGTAGTGCACGTACTCCCCCGGGCTGCCGAGGGTCGCGGCCGCCGAGGAGACGTTGACGATCGCCCCGCCGTCGGTGAGCCGCCGGGCGGCCTGCTGGGCGCAGAGGACGTAGCCGACGAGGTTGACGTCGACGACCCGGCGCAGGTCGTCGACGCGCAGCTCGGTGAAGGGCCCGATGGGGCTGGTGACGCCGGCGTTGTTGACCAGGCCGGTGAGCGGGCCGAGCTGGGTGGCCGCGTCGAACAGGGCGCGCACCTGCTCGGGGTCGGTGGTGTCGGCGCGTACCGCGATGGCCTGTGCGCCGGCGGCCCGCAGGTCGGCCAGGACGGCGGTGGCGGCGGCCTCGTCGCGGCGGTAGCACAGGGCGACGTGGTGACCGGCGGCGGCGAGCCGGCGGGCGGTGGCCGCGCCGATGCCCCGGCCGCCGCCGGTGATGACGGTGACGGGTGCCACGGTGCCTCCCGGGGGTCTGACGGCTGCGCGATGGTCGTGCCGACGCTACCGTGACCGGCGCCGGTGGGGCGTGTGCAGGTCACCGATGCGGATCTGGTTGCGCTCTGGGAGTGATCGCTTACGCTCACCGCGCGGTCGATCAGACGATGGAGGTGCGCGGTGGCGGGTGTGGGTGTCGGCGACGTGGTGCAGGATTTCGAGCTGCCGGATGAGACGGGCACGCCACGGCGGCTGTCGGAGTTCCTGGCGGGCGGGCCGGTGGTGCTGTTCTTCTACCCGGGGGCGATGACCCGGGGGTGCACGGCGGAGAGCTGCCACTTCCGCGACCTCGCGGCGGAGTTCACGGCGCTGGGCGCGTCGCGGGTGGGCATCAGCCGCGACACGGTGGCGAAGCAGGCCGAGTTCTCGAAGCTGCACGGCTTCGACTATCCGCTGCTGTCGGACGTCGACGGTGCGGTGGCGCAGCAGTTCGGGGTCAAGCGGCGGGTGCCGTTGGGGCCGTTGAGCATGAAGCGGATGACGTTCGTGATCGGCGCCGACCGGCGGATCATCGAGGTGATCCACAGCGAGGTCAGCATGAATGACCACGCGGATCGGGCGCTGCGGGCGTTGGGCGGCTGAGCGGGCGACAGCCCCGTGCGGCGGGTGTCGCAGTCGGCTGGTATCAAGACAGCAATCAAACAGGTGTACGGAAGAGGGTTGTGATGGATGCCGGCCAGGGTTTGTCCACTAGCGAGGTGCAGAGCATCCGGGAGGCGTTGGCGGCCGGGCGCAAACCGCGGGTGGTGTTCACCGCGGCGGCGGGGCAGATCGCCGGTCAGGTCGGTCAGGTGATCGAGCTGACCGACCCCGAGGTGTCCGACGAGTTCGTGGTGGTGCGCTTCGGTCGCGACGAGTTGCCGTTCTCCCCCGCCGATCTGGCCGTGGCGCCCAAGGGCGTTACTCGTCGGGTGGTGGAGCCGAAGCCGGAGCCGGAGCCCGAGCCGCCCGCGGTGGCCGCGCCGGAGTTCGTGTTGGACACGCCGCGGGTGCCCGCGCAGCGACAGGAGGAGCCGAAGGTGGAGCAGTCGGAGAAGCCGCCGGCGCGGCGGGCGGTCAAGGCCGTCAAGCCGAAGGGGCCCGCGGGCCTCACCGTGACCCTGGCGTACGCCGACGGTGAGTGGACCGTGGCGGCGCAGCAGGGCAGCAAGGCCCTCGCGAAGCCGTACGTGGTGAAGCCGGCGGAGGCGTTGAAGATGGTGGCCCTGGTCGACGTGCCGGGGGTGCAGGAGGCGGTGGAGCAGATCCTCGGCACCGAGCGGGCCGAGGCGGAGCAGCAGGCCGAGAAGCTGCGCGCCGAGTTGGCCGAGATCGAGGCCCGGCTGGCGGAGCTGCGCGAGGCCCGCTGAGGCGGGTCAGTGTCGGCTGTGGTGCTGTAGCAGTCGGGTGAGCAGTCGCGTCAGCTGCTTGCGCTCGGTGGCGGACAGCGGGGCGAGCAGGTCGGCTTGGACGCGTTCGACGGTCGCGCCCATCCGGCGGGCTTCGTCGGCGCCGGCGTCGGTGACGCTGATGACGTTGCGGCGGCGATCGGCCGGGTCGGGGGCGCGTACCACGAGCCCTCGGCCGGCCAGGTCGTTGATGGCGGCCACCACGTCGCTGCGGTCGATGCCGCAGCGCCGGCCGAGGTCGGCCTGGCTGGCCGGGCCGTCCTCGGCCAGGGTGGCGAGCAGCCGGTAGTGGTAGCCGCGCAGGTCGTGCGCGGCGAAGCCCTCGCTGAGCAGGCGGGCGGCGTGGCTGGCGGTCTGGTTGAGCAGCCAACTCGGGGTGGTGCTGAGCCCGGCGGGTGACTGCGGGGCCGCGTGATCCATGGGCGCAGCCTACCAGGAATCGTTGGCGCGACCCACGATCGGATGTTACGTTGGTGCGACCAACGTTGGCTCGGCCAACGTATTGAAGGAGGCGTCATGTCCACCGTCCCCACCCTCAACGGCCAGGTCATCGGCCACGCCCACTACGCCACCCGGGCCCTGCTCGAACGGGCCGTCGCTCCCCTCGGCGTCGAGTTCAACCAGTTGCTCGCCCTCAACGTCCTCGCCAACGGCCCGGTCGAACGCGCACAACTGACGCAGCGGATCACCAGCACGCTCAAGGTCGACGAGCAGGAGGTGCAGCGGGTGCTCGCCACCCTCGTCGACGCGAACCTCGCCCAGGCCGACCACCACGCCGACGCGCCACGGCTGCGGCTCACCGACACCGGCCACGCCGTGCAGGCCCGCATCGCCGACGCCGTCGCGGGCATCAGCGCCCGCCTCTACGCGGACATCCCGACCGACGAGGCGAGCGCCGCCGCCCGGGCCCTCACCGTGGTCACCCAGCGCGCCAACGCCGAACTGGCAGCGACCCCGACCTGACCGCGACGACGTCGCCAGGCGGCCGGTACCCAGAGGTCCGGGCCGGCCGCCGGTGCGCCTACCGTTGCGGGCGCCGCCCGAGCTGCGCCACCACGGCCCGTTGCAGCACCGCGGTCGTGCCCAACACCGTCCCAGCCGGCCCGTCGACGGTGTCCGCCACCAGATAACTGCGCTCACCGAGGTAGTCGAACGTCCGCTCATCGAAGATCCACTCGTCGCGGCGGCTCCGCTCAGTGTGCGCGACGGCTATCCCCTGCCGCCCGGCCGCATCGGTGACCCCGCGCACCACCTCGACCCCGGGGATCTTCGCCGCGGCTCGGTAAAGCGCGGCACTCGTGCGCGGCGGCACCAACGACTCGCGCAGGATGTCCCCGATCGCGGTGAACGCCGCCCCGTCGCGGCTGTTGCCCCGGCCCCGCTCCTCGCGCTCCCGGTACAGCGTCGCCAGCAGAGCGTCCGGGTCGTCAGGCAGATCGATGAGCGCGGCATTCGGCGTCACGTCCGTGAGCGTCTCGTGCTCCGGAATCGCGCCGACGATCGGCACGTGTAAGAACGGCTGTCGCAGCAGGCCGTCACCCCGCTCGTCCCGCGGGATCCAGATTTCCCGCTCGTGCACCGGTCGCAGCCGCGCCGGGCCGTCACCGAGTTCGGCGAAGGCGCCCCGGCTGCGGATGTAGACGTAGGCGCCCTCGCCGGACGGCGGCCCTGGCCTGTCGGCGGTGACCACGGCCATCCGGTTCAGCAGCAGCGTCGCGCCGACCCGGTCCCCCTGCTCGACCGGGACGACCATCGGCGCGCTGCGCGGCGCCCACGGCTGGGCGATCACCCCGGCCGCGACCGCGACAACCAACGCCCCCGCCACCGGCACGAGCACCCTTACCCGCCAGCGTCGCCTCGACGGCCGCCGGACCTCGGTCAGCAGATGATGGCGCAGTGCCTGTCGGCGCAGCGCCGGCAGGGCCGGCACGGGTGGGGCGGAGGGCTCGCTCATCGGTATTCTCCCTGCTCGATGGGGATCATCCGGGTGCCGGCCAGTTCCTGCTGCGCCAGCGCTCGCAGCCGGGCGCGGGCCCGCGACAGCCGGGAGCGCACGGTCCCGACGGGTACGCCCAGCGCTTCGGCCGCCGCCGTGTAATCCAGCTGCGACCACACGCAGAGCAGGAACACCTCCCGGTCGGCGGGACGCAGCACCCGCAGCCCCGCCATGGCGGCGGCCACCTGATCGGCGTCGTGCATCCGGTCGACCACCTCGTCGGCAATGTCCGGGACGGCGTCGCGTACCGGCAACCGCCGTAACGCCTCCCGGTGCCGGCGCGCCGTCCGTCGGCGATTACGCAGCACATTGGTCGCGATGCCGAGCAGCCACGGGCGCAGGCTGTCCCCGCCCGGACGGAGGGATTCGCGGATCCGCCACGCCTCGAGGAAGGTCAGCGACACCACGTCCTCGGCGTGCCCCGGCTCGCTTCCGCTCCACAGCGCATGTCGATGAACCGCGTCGGCGTGCTCGTCGAAGAGCTCACCCAACGCTTCGGAGTCTCCGGCCCGGATCCGGGTCCGCATCTCGGCTGTCACACCAGTATCTGTCCGCTGCCGCCGACGAGTTCCCACTTTGCGGCGCGCGGATCGATCGGCGCCCGGGAAGCGCCGGTCAGAAGTAGTCGAGCAGCTGCGCCGGACCTCCGACGCCCAGCAGGTCGAGGGCGGTCGGGTCGCCGGCGCCGTGCAGCAGGCCGGCATGCGCGACCGACCGGGCCCGTGCCGCCCCGGCGTACAGCAGCGCGAAACCACGGACGTCCAGCCGGAGATCCGCCTCGCCGTCGACGCGGGTCAGCTCGGCGGCGCCGTCGGCGACTGCCAACCGCCAGGTGCCGGTGTTCCACTCGGCGAGCGGGTCGGTGAGGCCGAAGTCGACGACGCCCCGGGTGTGGGCGGGCCAGCCCCGTGCGCTGACCGCCAGGGCGACGTCGACCGGCCGGTGCATCCACAGGTCCCGCTCGTGCTCGCGGGCCGACTCCAGTGGCAACTGGATGCTGACGGCGTCCCCGTCGAGCGGGCACAGTCGTAGGGTCGGCGCGACGCTGGCCCAACTGCCCAGCACACCGACGAGTTCCCGGGCGGCTTCGGCCGTGACGGCCAGGGCCTCGTCGACGGTGAGCACGGAGTCCGCCCCGTAGCCCCGACCCCGCTGCCAGGTGGCGTAGCCGACCAGCTCGCCGTCGGCCTCGACCAGGGTGAGCCCGTCGCCCGGCAGGCCGCGGTCGGCGGCGTCGAAAAGCCCGCCCCGGCGGGTCAGCATGCCGTTGCGGTGCCGGGCGACCTTCTCGTACAGGGCGTCGACGGCCGCCAGATCGGCGGTCGTACCGGCCCGGACGGTGAGGTGCGACGCGGGTCGGTGTCGAGGCAACGCGGCGGTGGCCAAATCGACGGTTCGCAGCACCCCGGCGGACTCCCACCCGCAGGCCCGGTAGGGGGCGGCGACGGTCGGGTACAGCGCGCTGATCGCCGCCCCACGCTCGTGGGCGCCGCGCAGCAGCCCGGCGAGCAGGGCGCGAGCCACGCCACGACCCCGAGCCTCGGGGGCGACCGCCACCCCGGCCACGTCGGCGGCGGGCACCGCCCGCCCGGACCACCACTGGTCGTGGTGCAGGTCGACGGCCTTGCCGATGAGCCGTCCGGTGTCGTCGAACGCGCCGTAACGGGTCAGGCCGGGCACCGGGGCGGACGCGGGCGCCGGGCGCTGCGGGTCGGAGCCGAACGCGAACCGACCCAGTTCCCAGGCGGCGTCGAGGTCGTCCGCGGTGAGTTCGCGTACGTGCACAGTGGCGGGCATCGGCAAACCGTAGCCGCACGACCCCGCACCGACCGCCCATTTACCGCCAGCACCCCTCCCCGCCGACCGGTCCGCGATCTTGCACTTTCTGTCGCGACATAAGAGGGCATTACGTGGATATCGGCAACCGAAAGTGCAAGATCGGCGTGGGGCGAGCACCGTGTCGGTCAGTGCTGGGGGATGTTGGCCACGCCGATGCGCTTGCGGAACACCCAGTAGGTCCAGCCCTGGTAGGCCAGCACCACCGGGGTGAAGATCACCGCCACCCAGGTCATGATCTTCAGGGTGTACGGGGTGGACGCCGCGTTGGTGGCCGTCAGCGTGCCGGCCGCGTCCAGGGTGGAGGGCAGCACGTTCGGGAACAGCGCCGCGAACAGGGTCGCCACGGCCAGGCCGATCGCCACGGCGGTGCCGGTGAACGCCCAGCCCTCCCGGCGTACTCGGGCGGCGGCCAGCGCGCCGAGCAGGGCGAGGGCCGCGCCGACGGCGAGCACGACGGCGGCCGCGCTGGATCGGATGGTCAGCGTCCAGGTCAGGAACCCGACCGCGAGCACGGCGGCACCCACGCCCAGGCGCACCGCGAGCGCGCCCGCGCGCTCGCGGATGTCGCCGGAGGTCTTCAGGGCGAGGAACACCGCGCCGTGGGTGAGGAACAGCGCGAGGGTGGTCGCGCCACCCAGCAGGGCGTACGGGTTGAGCAGGTCCAACAGTCCGCCGACGTACTCGTGGTCGGCGTCCAGCGGCACGCCGCGCAGGATGTTGGCGAAGGCGACGCCCCACAGGATCGCCGGCAGCAGCGAGCCGACCACGATCGCTGTGTCCCAGCGGCGTTTCCAGGACGCCTCGGGGCGCTTGTGCCGGTACTCGAAGGCGACTCCTCGGGCGATCAGGGCCAGCAGGATCAGCAGCAGCGGCAGGTAGAACCCGGAGAAGAGGGTGGCGTACCACTCGGGGAACGCGGCGAACATGGCGCCACCGGCGGTGATCAGCCAGACCTCGTTGCCGTCCCAGACCGGGCCGATGGTGTTGATCAGGACGCGGCGTTCCCGGTCGTCGCGGCCGAGCACGGGCAGCAGCATGCCGACGCCGAAGTCGAAGCCCTCCAGGATGAAGTACCCGGTGAACAGCACGGCGACGAGGAGAAACCAGATGGTGGTCAGTTCCACGATGGGCTCCGGGATCAGTAGGCGAAGGCGAGCGGGCGCTCGGCGTCGTCGGTGTCGTCGGTGGGGGGTTGCTCGCTGACGTCCGGCACGCCTGCCTTGGCGTAGCGCAGCAGCAGCTTGACCTCGATCACGGCGAGGGTGGCGTAGATCAGCGTGAACGCGGTGAACGAGGTGAGCACCTCGGCCAGCGAGACGCTGCGGGACACCCCGTTGCGGGTGAGCATCTCGCCGAACACGATCCACGGCTGGCGGCCCATCTCGGTGAAGATCCAGCCGAAGGAGTTGGCCAGCAACGGCAGCACCGGCATGGCCAGCCCGGCGCGCAGCAGCCACCTGCTGCTCGGGGTGCGGCCCTTGCGCTGGCTCCAGAGCACCAGCAGGGCGATAGCGCCGGCCGCCATTCCGAAGGCGATCATGAAGCGGAAGCTCCAGTAGGTGACCGGGATGATCGGGGTGTAGCTGCCCGCGCCGTACTGGGTGGCGTACTGGGCCTGCAGGTCGTTGATGCCGTGCACGGTGCCGTGCGGGTCGCCGGTGCCCAGGTACGACAGCAGGTACGGGATCTTGAGGGCGAACACCTCGCGGCTGCCGTCGAGGCTGCCGATGGTGAGCACGGAGAACGAGGCGGGGCTCTCGGTGGTGTAGAGGCCCTCGGCGGCGGCCATCTTCATCGGCTGCACGTCCGTCATGATCTTGCCCTGGATGTCGCCGGTGAACAGCACGGCGGCGGAGGCGACCAGGACCACCCAGGAGCCGAACTTGGTGGCGAAGCGGTACGCGCCGGTGTCGGCGGAGTCGCGGTTGCGGATGACGTGCCACAGACCGACGGCGACGATCAGCGACCCGGCGACCAGGAACGAGCCGGCCAGGGTGTGCGGGAAGGTGATCAGGGCGACCTTGTTGGTCAGCACGGCCGGGAAGTCGGTCAGTTCGGCGCGTCCGCTGTCGGGGTTGATCCGGTAGCCGACCGGGTTCTGCATGAACGAGTTCGCCGCGAGGATGAAGTACGCGCTGAGGTTGGTGCCGATCGCGGCGGCCCAGATGCTGGCCAGGTGCGCCCGCTTGGGCAGCCGGTCCCAGCCGAAGATCCACAGGCCGATGAAGGTGGATTCGAGGAAGAACGCGACAAGCGCCTCGATGGCCAGGGGTGCGCCGAAGACGTCGCCGACGAAGCGGGAGTAGTCGCTCCAGTTCATGCCGAACTGGAACTCCTGCACGATGCCGGTGACCACGCCCATCGCGAAGTTGATCAGGAACAGCTTGCCGTAGAACTTGGTGAGCTTGAGGTAGCGCTCGTTGCCGGTGCGGTGCCACATCGTCTGCAGGATGGCCACCAGCACGGAGAGGCCGATGGTCAACGGCACGAAGAGAAAGTGGTAGACGGTGGTGACACCGAACTGCCAGCGGGCAACGTCCAACGCGTCCACCTGAAAACCCCCAACCATCCGTACTACGAGACGTAGTAAATACTACTGCTCGTCGTAGAAGGTGAGGCGGCCGGTGCCGCCCCGGGATCAATGACCCTGATCACCCGACCCGCCCTCGCGACCCCGTGACCGCGTGCGACGATGGCGCGCTGATGGACACCGCACACACCACCTGGCAGCCGCCGCTGATCTGGCGCGCAGCCCTTCTGCTGACCCGGGGCCTGGTCGGCCTGCTCGCCCGACTCGAGGTCACCGGCGACGTTCCGGCGCACCTGCGTCGCGGCCCGCTGGTGCTGGCCGCGAACCACATCAGCCCGTTCGACCCGGTGGTCATGGCCGCCGCCTGCCAGACCCGCGGCATCGCCCCGCGGATCATGGCGACCGCCGGGCTGTTCCGCGTCCCGGTGTTCGGCGCCGCCATGCGCCACGCCGGGCACATCCGGGTCGACCGGGGCACCAGCGCCGTACACCAGGCGCTCGACGACGCCGCCACGGCGGTCGCCCGCGGCTCGGTGATCCTCATCTACCCCGAGGGGCGCATCGGCCTGGACCCCGGCCTGTGGCCCGAACGCGGCAAGACCGGCGCCGCCCGACTCGCCCTGGCCTGCGGCGCCCCGGTCGTCCCGGTCGCGCAGTGGGGCACGCACGAGGTGTTGCCCTACCAGGCGCCGCGCGGAATGCTGCGCGGCGTCGCCCGCTCGCTGTGGCGCCGACCCGTCATCCGGGTGCACTTCGGCACGCCCGTCGACCTGGCCGAGACGGCGGCCGCCAACCCCGGCTCGGCCCGCCGGGCCACCGACCGGATCATCGACGCGCTCACCGACACCCTCGCCCCGCTGCGCCCCGACGAGCCGGACCTGCCCCGCCACGTCGACCCCGGCCGCCCCATCGACCTCAGCCGGGCGCACCGCCGCCACTCGGCCTGAAGCCCGCCCCCGGTGAACGCGTTAGACAATTTTTGGAAAGTCGTCTAATCTGTCTAGCGTGAGCACCGTGGAGACGAATGTCGAGGACCCGAAGCGCGCCGCCGTCCTGGCGGCGGCGGTCGCGGTGTTCGGGCGCTACGGCTTCCAGAAGACGTCGATGGAGGCGGTCGCCAAGGCGGCGGGCATCTCCCGGCCGGGCCTGTACCTGATGTTCCCCAACAAGGAGCAGCTGTACCGCGCCACCATGCAGGGCGTCATGGAACGCGCCCAGCACGCCATGGAAGCCTGCCTCGCCGACCGGTCGACGAGCTTCGACGAGCAGGTCGTGGCCGGGCTGGACGCCCTGATGGGCTCGTACATCGACACCCAGATGGCCCGCGACCTCAACGACCTGCTGGAGAACAGCGAGCCACAGTTGGGCTCGATGTTCCACGACTACCAGGTGCGGGCTCAGGCGGCACTGCGAGCCCACATCGACGCCGTCGCCCCGGCCGGTCTGCTCGACGAGGGGCGGACCGCGGACGACGTCATGGACCTGCTCTTCTCCGCGGCGCTCAGCTGGAAGTCGACCTCGACCTCCAGGGACGAGTTCCGCGACCGGCTGCGCCGAGCTCTGCGGCTGCTGCACCGCTGACACACTCCGCCCCGAAAAGCCATGATCTTGCATCCCAGGAGGCCCGAAATGTCACGAATCATCACCCCGTACTCGGCCCAGTCGACCGCCGCCGAGGTCGTCGACGGCGTCGACCTCACCGGCCGGCGGGCCATCGTCACCGGCGGCGCGTCCGGGATCGGCCTGGAGACCGCCCGGGCGCTGGCCGACGCCGGCGCCGAGGTGACGTTGGCCGTACGCGACACCGCCGCCGGTGAGCGCGCCGCCGCCGACATCACCGCCGGCGGGGCACCCGGCAAGGTCCGGGTCGACCACCTCGACCTGGCCGACCGCGCCTCCATCGACGCCTTCGTGGCCGGCTGGACAGGCCCACTGCACATCCTGGTGAACAACGCCGGCATCATGGCCCTGCCCGAGCTGACCAGGACAGCCGACGGCTGGGAGACGCAGTTCGCCATCAACCACCTCGGTCACGCCGCACTGACCCTGGGTCTGCACGACGCGCTGGCCGCCGCGCGGGGCGCCCGCATCGTCGTCATCAGCTCGTCGGCCCACCAGCAGTCCCCTGTCGTCTTCGACGACATCCACTTCACCGCCCGCCCCTACGAGGCGTGGTCGGCGTACGGCCAGTCGAAGACCGCCACCATCCTGTTCACCGTGGCCCTGGCCAGGAAGTGGGCCGCCGACGGCATCACCGCCAACGCCCTGCACCCCGGCGGCATCATGACCAACCTGCAACGGCACCTCGACGACGCGCAGTTGCGCTGGGTCGGCGCGCTCGACGAGCAGGGCAACCGCTTGGAGGTGCCGCCGGGCTGGAAGACCCCCCAGCAGGGCGCGGCCACCTCGGTCCTGCTGGCCGCCAGCCCTCAGGTCGAGGGCGTGACCGGCCGATACTTCGAGGACGCCAACGAGGCACCGATCATCGCCGAGCGGGCCGACGGCAGGAGCGGCGTGCTCCCGTACGCCCTCGACGACAAGGACGCCGACGTCCTCTGGGACGAGACGCTCCGGCTCCTGGGGCGCTGACCGGGTCGGCTCGGGTGCCCGGGCACCTGAGCCGCACGGGCGCCGGGGACAATGATCATGTGTCGCGTCGCCCTCTCGTCCTCGTCGCAGTGCTGCTCCTCGTCGTCGGCGGGATCGGCTATGCCGGTCTGCGGGTCGAGTACCACCACGCCAAGGACCAGCGGGACCTCGCCCACCTGACGCGGTCGTCACCGTGGTCTCGAGATCAGCTGCTGATCCCCGACGACGTCACCCGGCCCGGCACCGTCGGCTGGCTCGATCGCGGCGGCCTCGACATCGCCTACTCGCTGCGTACCGCCGACGGCCGGGCCGTGCCCGTGCTCTGGCGGTTGCGCGTGCCGCAACCCGCGAGCGGGCTACCCGACGGTGTCGACTGCACCACGCCCCGGCTGCGCACCTGCACCGACCTGGGCGGCGGGAGCACGCTGATCGTGACTCACGACACCGACAACAGTGACCCGTCCATCGCCCTCTATCGCACCGAGGGCGCCACCGTACGGGCGATCGAGGTGCAGGGGCCGGACCCGGTCGCAGTCGACGAGTTGACCGCCGCGCTCACCGACGCCCACCGGCCCAGCGACGCCGAACTGCTGGACCTGCTGCGTCACGACGGCTACCAGACCGACTGGAGCTGAGGTTCCAGTCGATCACCGGACGGGGCGGCGGCGCGAGCGGGCGACAGACGCCGGCCGGCCACCCGCCGGCCACCAACCGAGGGCATACTGCGTCGCGTGTTGACCCGACTGGGCTACCTCGACGCGCCCGCGCCACTGGCGTTCGCCCACCGTGGCGGCGCGGCCGAGGGCGACGAGAACACCACCGAGGCGTTCGCCCGGGCCATCGGGATGGGCTACCGGTACGTGGAGACCGACGTGCACGCCACCACGGACGGCGTGGCGGTGATCTTCCACGATCCGACGCTGCGCCGGGTCACCGGTGAGGCGGGGCGCATCGCCGAGATGAGCTGGGCCGACCTCGCCTCGGTACGCGTCGGCGGCGCTGCCGTCGTACCCCGGCTCGACGAGGTGTTGGGCGCGTGGCCGCAGGTCCGCTTCAACATCGACGTGAAGACCGACGGCGGCGTCGAGCCGACGGTCGCGACCGTGACTCGGGCCGGCGCCGGCGGCCGGGTGCTGCTCGCCTCGTTCAACGACGCCCGGCTGACCCGGCTGCGGGCGCTCACCGAGGGACGGGTCGCCACCAGCCTGGGCATGCGCGGCGTCGCCCGGCTGCGGCTCGCCTCCCTGCACGGGCGTCCGCTGCGACTGCCGCCGTCGGTGGTCGCCGCGCAGGTGCCGCCAAGCTACCGGCGGGTGCCGGTGGTGGACCGCCGTTTCCTCGACTACTGCCACCGCATCGGCCTGCAGGTGCACGTCTGGACGATCGACGAACCGGCCCAGATGCACGAGTTACTGGATCGTGGCGTGGATGGCATCATGACCGATCACGTCGGCGTGCTGCGCGACGTCTACCGCAGCCGCGGCCACTGGGCCGCCTGACCGTCGAAGGACCCCCGATGGCCGAAACCGCGACCCCCGCGGTGCACGACACCCCGCCTCCGGCGAGCACTCGCCGGGAGCGGCGCGGCTGGTACATCTACGACTGGGCCAACTCCGCGTTCCAGAGCACCGTCATCACTGTGTTCCTCGGTCCGTTCATCACCACCGTCGCCGAGCTGGCCGCCGGTTGCGAACTGGGCGCGGACACCTGCGACGGGTACGTGTACCCGCTGGGCATCCGGGTCGCGGCGGGGTCCTACTACCCGTACCTGATCTCGCTGTCGGTGTTCCTCACCGTGTTCGTGCTGCCGGTGATCGGGGCGATCGCCGACCGGTCGGCGCACAAGAAGCGGCTGCTGGGCGGCGCCGCGTTCACCGGCGCCGGCGCGACCATCGGAATGATCTTCGTCACCGGCGACCGCTACCTGCTCGGCGGGGCGCTGTTCCTGATCGCCAACATCTCCTTCGGCGCGGCCCTCGTGGTCTACAACTCGTTCCTGCCGCAACTCGGTGGTCCGGACGAACGCGACGGCATCTCCAGCCGCGGCTGGGCGCTGGGCTACCTGGGCGGTGGCCTTCTGCTGGCGTTCAACCTGGTCGCGGTCACCCTGTTCAGCGAGGACGACAACCCGCAACGCACCCTGGACCTGGCCCGCTGGTCGATCGTCTCCGCCGGGGTGTGGTGGGCCGTGTTCACCCTCGTGCCGCTGCGCTGGCTGCGGGAACGCCCCAGCGCGGCGGCGGCGCTGGCCCGGCAGGGCAACGTGCTCACCGACGGGTTCCGGCAGCTGGGCCGCACCCTGCGGGAGATCAAGGCGTACCCGTTGACGCTGTTCTTCCTGTTGGCGTTCCTGGTCTACAACGACGGCATCCAGACCGTCATCACCCTGGCCAGCCAGTACGGCACCGAGGAACTGCGGCTGGGGCAGAGCACCCTGATCATCACCATCCTGCTGGTGCAGTTCCTCGCCTTCGGGGGCGCGTTGGGCCTCGGCGCGCTGGCCCGGCGCATCGGCGCCCGCAAGACCGTGCTGATCAGCCTGGTCCTCTGGACCGGTGTGATCATCGGCGTGTTCCGGCTGCCGGCCGAGGCGCCGGTGCCGTTCATGGTCCTCGGCGCGGCCATCGGCCTGGTCCTCGGCGGCAGCCAGGCGCTGAGCCGGTCGTTGTTCAGCCAGCTCATCCCGGCCGGCAAGGAAGGCGAGTACTTCGGTTTCTACGAGATCAGCGACAAGGGCACCAGCTGGCTCGGTCCGCTCGCCTTCGGCCTGGTGTTCCAACTCACCGCCTCGTACCGGGTGGGCCTGGTCTCACTGCTGGTCTTCTTCGTGGTCGGGTTCCTGCTCCTCGCCGCCGTGCCGATCCGCCGTGCCATCGTGGCCGCGGGCAACACCCCACCCCGGGTGCTCTGAGCACCGGTCCCGCGCCCGACGGATTCGGGCCGGTCAATGGGCTAGGCTGCCCGACCGTGACCGACGACGCCGCCACCGCCCCGACCTGCCTGGCCCACCCGTTCCCCGGCCAGCCACACGCCCCGGCCGGGTGCGCGGCCGCGCGCGGGCTCGACGGGCGTCCGGTGCACGCGGCGGCGTTGAAGTTCTTCTGGGGGCCGATGGACTGCGGCAAGTCCACGATGGCGTTGCAGATGAACTACAACCACGCCCGGCAGGGCCGGCGCGGGCTGGTCACCACCCGCATCGACAGGTCGCTGGGCCCGCAGGTCACCACCCGCATCGGTCTGGCCCACGAGGCCATCGAGGTCACCGACGACCTGGACCTGCGGGCCCTGGTGCGCGGCCGGTGGGCCGACGGGGTACGCGTCGACTACCTCATCTGCGACGAGGCGTGCTTCTACACCGTCGAGCACGTCGAGCAGATGGCCGAGCTGGTCGACAGCTACGACGTCGACGTGTTCGCCTTCGGCCTGGCCACCGACTTCCGGTCGCGGATGTTCCCCGCCGCGCAACGCCTGTTCGAGCTGGCCGACGAGGTGGCCCGCATCCAGGTCGAGGTGCTCTGCTGGTGCGGCCGCGAAGGGCTGCTCAACGCCCGCGTCGTCGACGGGCGGGTCGTCCGCGAGGGCGCCCAGGTCGTCATCGGTGACACCGTCGACACCGCCGAGGTGCGCTACCAGGTGCTCTGCCGCCGGCACTACCGCAGCGGCGACCTCGGCCCCCGCGACTGAGGCGCCCGCCGCGCCGACCCCCGATCGGCCACGATCACCCCGACCGTGATCAGCAGCGCCACCCCGGCGGCCAACGCGATCGGCGCCCGCAGCGCCACCGCCGCCGGGGACAGCGCGAGCAGCAGCAGCGTCGCCGCGACCCGGGCGACCACCCCGGCGTCACCGAGCGCCAACTGGTACGCGGCGTGCCCGGCCAGGAACAGCGCGGGGCCGCCCAGGACGACCAGTGCGCTCGGCCACCCGACCGGTTCACCCGGGTCGTGCAGCAGCCGCTCGTCACCGACGGCCGTGACGACGATGCCGCCCACCATCACCGGGTGCAGATAGTTGAACACCAGCCGGGAGAGCCGGCCGGCCCGCGCACCCGCGGCCGCCAACGCCGCGATGCTGGCCTGCGCCCGGTCGAAGTACACCCACCACAGGGCCACCGAACCCGCGAAGGCGAGCAGGAACGCGGCGATCGTCACCCGGTCCAGCCGCTGCGTCAGCGTCCCACCGGTGATCAGGATCGACTCGCCCAGCGCGATGAGGATGAACGCCTGACAGCGTTCGGCCAGGTGCCCGCCCTCCACCTGCCAGTGCTCCGGCGTGCTGCGACCCATCCCGGGCACCGGGAACCCGGTCGCCAGCCCGACCGAGTCGACGACGATCACCGCGATCCAGATCAGCTCCCGGGCCGGGGCGTCCACCAGCCCACCGACGATCGCCAGCGCCGAGGTGCCGGAGATCCAGACCACACACTGCCGGAAACTGTCGCCCAGCCAGGGCTCGCCGCGGATCGCCCACATGGAGAAGGCCGTGCGACCCACCTGCACCGCCGCGTACGCCGCGGCGAAGAGCAGACCGTTGGCGCCGAACGCGGTGGGCAGCGCCGCGGCGAGCAGCAGACTGCCCAGCGTCACCACCAGCAGCGTGGCCCGCACCGGTGTGCGGTCCGGGTGCAGCCAGTTGCCCGCCCACACGGTGTAGATCCACACCAGCCAGACCAGACCCAACAGCACCGCGGTACGTCCGATGCCCTGCCAGCTGAGGTTCCTGGCCAGGTAGTGCGACAGCTGGGTGATCGTGAAGACGTAGACCAGGTCGAAGAAGAGTTCGGTGGAGGTGGTCCGCTCCACGCCCCGGCGCGGGCGCAACAACTGCGGGTGAAGCGGCCCGCCAGTCACCGCACAGCCGCCAGTGACCGCTGTCGCGCACCACCGGCATCCACGACTACCGACCGTAGAGAACATCCACACACCGACGTGCGACAAGCCGAAAATCGGCCGTACGCGCTGGCCGGCCGCCCCCTGCGTGGGGACGGCCGGTCCTGCTGCGGGTCGGTCAGCCGACGCAGACCTGCTGCGCCTTGATCCTCCACGACGAGGCGAACGCGATGATCTCGCGGCCGGTGGCCTCCGCGCTGTCCAGTGCCGCCTTGGGCAGCAGGGTGGCCACCGAGCCGGCCCCGGTGAGCCCGGTCAAGGCCGCGCCGACCCCTGCGGTCTGCGAACCCGCCGGGCAGGACGGCGCGGTCGCCGTCTTCGGCGCGGACGCGTTGGACACGCTCGTCGCCTCCGTCAACGCCATCGCCGGCAGCGGGGTGCCGCAGAACGCCTGGGTCTGCAGGGTGAAGTTGCCAGGCGCGCCGAACACGTACGCGGTGCTCGAGACCGAGTCGAGCGTCGAGGTGAACTCCAGTTCGTCCACCGCCACCGCGGCGTTGGCGTTGTCCACCCGGTACCCGCCGCCGAAGGTGCTCTTGCCCGGCGGGCACACGGCGGTCACCGCCACCTTGTCCAGCGCGTTGTTGACCGACGTGGTGGTGACCAGTTGCAGGCCGGCCACCGCCCCGGCCGGTGCGCAGACCGCGAACGCGTCCACCGACCAGGGCACGTTCGTGGCGTTGGCCTCCACGCCCAGCACGGTCACCGTGTGCAGGGTGGCGTCGGCGTACACGCGGGTCATCAGGACGTCACCCTGACCGTCGTTGATGCGCCCGCCGGCGCCGACCACCTGGTCGGCCCCGTTGCACGAGATGGGCATCGTCTTGGCGTTCGTCGCGTCCAGGACGCTCGTGGCGGCGACCCGGTACAGGCCGACCGATGCCTGCGCCGGGGTCGCCGGTACGAGCAACGTCGTCGCCGCCATGCCGGTCAGCACTGCCAGACCAGCCAGTTTCCGCTTCATTGGATTTTCCCTCCGCACTGCCTCGTCGACTGTCGACGACGGCTGTGGGATCAGACTCCGCACGGTCGTCAGGAGGGCGTCAGCAGCGCGTCGTACTGACGCCACGATGACGTTCGGCTGCGACCCTGCGCCTGACGTCATCGTGGCGTCGCCGGGCTCCGGACGGAGCCCACGAACAGGAGGCTCCATCATGCGTACCCGAGCGTCGGTGGCGGCGGTACTGGCCGCCCTACTGCTCAGCGCCGGTCTGGTCGGCGGCGGCACGGCGCACGCCGACCCGAACGTGAACCCGTGCGCCACCACCGACGGCGACCCGATCATGGGCACCGAGGGCGACGACATCATCTACGGCGGTGGCGGACCCGACGAGATCTACGGGCTCGGTGGCGACGACATCATCTACGGCGGCGGTGGCGTCGACACGATCCACGGCGGCTGGGGTGACGACACCATCTACGGTGAGGGCTGCGGGGACTTCATCGCCGGCGGCGGCGGCGCGGACCTGCTCGCCGGCCTGGAAGGCAACGACGTCCTCTCCGGCTCCCACGGCGCCGACCTGCTGATCGGGGTGGCCGGCGACACCGTCACGGGTGGCACCGGCGGCGACACCCTCGACGGTGGGCCCGGGGAGGACACCTGCGCGGAGGACGACGAGGTCGACCTCGGCGCGATCTTCTACTCGTACGTGCAGACCGACGCGGGCAGCGTGAACTTCTACAGCTGCTGACCGGCCCGGCCGCGCAGCACACCCGGATCCGGGGGCGGTGCGTCGATCGCGCGCATCGCCCCGGACCACCTGTCGAACGCCCGGCGGGCCTCACCGTGCCGGCCGGCGCCGACGAGCGTGCCGACCAGCGCGCGGTGCGCCCACTCGTCGTAGGAGTCGGCGTCGAGCAGCCGGACCAGGGTGGTGGCGGCCCGGTCGGCGTCACCGTCGCGCCGGTACAGGCGGGCGAGTTCGCGCAGGGCCCGCAACCACACCGAGCGGGTCTGTTCCCGCAGCCCGTCGGCCCAGTCCTCGTACGGCTCGTCTGCGAAGGCGTCCCCCCGATAGGCGGCGTCGACGTCGGCGAGCAGCTCACGGGCCCGCGCCGGGTCACCGTCGCGGGCGACGCGCTCGGCCCGGGGGACGTCGGCGAGGAGGCTCTCCGCGTCGACGACCACCCGGGTCAGGTCGACGCGTACGCCGGTCAGGTCGGCGCGGACGTACCGGTCGGCGGGCCACCGGCGGGGCGGGTCGAGCACGGCACGCACGGCGGACAGCAGCACCGACAGGCGGTGCGCGGTGCGCCTCGGCTCGTCGTCGGGCCACAACAGCTCACACAGTTCCGCCCGCCCCATGGCACGGCCACGCCGGGCGACGAGGATCTTCAGCAGCGTACGGGCCTGCCGGGACCGCCACGCCGGCAGCGGGACCTCCTGCCCGTCGACGACGACCTCGAACCGGCCGAGCACCCGCACCTCGACGGCACCGCTGCCGGCGGAGGTCTCGGACAACTGCCGTCCGTCGACCGTCTCGACCCCGAGCGCCACCAACCGGTCGGCGGCCACCTGCGCCGCCGACCGCTGCGCGCCGTCGGCACCTGGGACGCGTCCGAGCAGGACGGTGATCTGCTCGGCGGCCGGACCCGCGCCCGCCGCCTGCCAGATCTCTGCGGCCTCCAGCAACGCGGCGCGACTCGCCTCCGGCTCCGCGGCGACCGCGGCGGTGAGTTCCAGGGCCTCCGCCAACGCGTCGGACTGACGCCCGGCCCGGGCCGCGCCGACCGCTTCGGCCGCCCGCCGCCGGGCCACCCCCAGATCACCCCCGGCGTATGCCACCCAGCCCGTCGCGACAAGCGCGGACGAGAGCAGGTACGCCGGCGCGAGACGGTGCGCCTCGTCGGCGGCGGCGCGGGCGGCCGTGAGGTCGGCGCCCGCGCCCTCGCACCGCAGCCGAGCCAGGCCGACGAGCGCCGGAATGAGCACCTGCAGGTCTCCCACGTCGCGGGCCAGCTCCGCCGCCTCGGTGAAGGCCGCCAACGCCTCCTCCCGTCGGCCGAGACGGCGAGCGACCTCGGCTGTCCCGTAGACACCGGCCGCCGCCCGGCGCAGTCCCAACCGTTGCGAGACCGAGGTGGACCGGCTGAAGTGCAGCGTCGCCTCGTCGTAGCGCCCCAGCCGCAGCAGCGCCTCACCGGCGTTGTGCAGGGCGGTCACCAGCACACCCGGCGGGCCGGCGAGTTCCGCCGCGCGGACGGCCCGCACGGCGGTGGCCAGCGCCGACGGGTAACGGGCCTCCCGCAGCAGGCAGTGCGCCTGGTTGACCAGGACCCGCGCCTCCTGGACCAGGTCGCCCGCGCGTTCCGCCGCCGCCAGGGCCTCGGCGAGGTGCCCGTCGCGGCGGGTGCCGGACGAGGTCAGTGCCGCCGCGATGTGCGCCGCCGCGAGCGGGGCGTCCTCGGTGAGTTGCTGCGCCACGGCGAGCGCCCGGGTCCCGGTGGTGATGGCGTCCTCGACCTGGCCGAGCTGAGCGAGGGTGCTGGCGCGCCAGGCCAGCACCAGCACGTCGTCGGGGCCGGGCGGGGTGGCCGGCGCCTGTGTACCGACCAGGTCGAGCACGGCCAGGGCGCCGGCATAGTCGGCACGCAGGTACGGCACCATCGCCGCCCGCCAGAGCAACCGTGCCGGCCAGCGACGGTCGCGGTCCGCCTGCGCCAGCAGCGGGGCGAAGACCCGTGCCGCCTGGGTCACCGAGCCGGACATTCGCAGCGCCTCACCGTGGATCAGCCGGATGTCGGGGCTCTGGTCGGCCTGCGGTAACGCGTTTACCAGGTCGGTGACGTCCGGCGCCCCGCCGGCGGCGAGCATTTCCCCGCCGTGGCGTGCGATCAGGTCGGCACACCGGGCGGTGTCCCCCGCGTCGTGCAGGGCTCGGGCCGCCGCCAGCGGGTACGCGTTGGCGAGGTACCAGTCGGCGGCGGCGTTCCGCCGACGGCGTTCTGCGGCTTCGGGCCGGCCCGGTTGTTGCGCCAACACCTCGGCGAGCACCCGGACCAGGTGCAACGTCGGCGGCGTGCGACCGGGGCGCCGGCGGGGGTGGGCGACCAACAGTCCGGTACGGGTCGCCCAGCGCAGCGCCTCCGCGGTGCCCTCGGCGGCGGCGTGACCGTCGACGGCCGCGCACAGCGGCGCACTGATCGGATCGAGGTCGTGGACGCGACCGAGCAGACGCGCCACCGGCGCAGGCAGGTCGGCGAGGACCTCGTCGCGGGCGAAGTGCCCGCCCGCGGTGCCGGGCTCGGTCAGGGCGGCGAGCAGTTCCCGCCGGCCGACGCCCTGTCGGCCGAGGGCGTCACCGGCAAGGTGCACCCACGCTGGCCAGCCGGCGGTCAGTTCGTACACCAGGTAGGCCAGGTCGCTGTCGGGCACCGCGTGCTCGTCGCGCAGGATCCGGGCGACCGCGTCCCGGCTGAGGGCGAGCGTTTCCGGCCCACGCTCGACGACGGGTACGGCGCAGGCGCTCAACGCCGCGGCGGTGAGCGGTTGCCGGGCGGCCAGTGTCACCGCCGGCTGACCCGGCAGCGCGGTCAACAGGCGAACCAGGGCGAGTTGGTCGTCGGCGGTGAGCGCGGACACCTCGTCCACCGCGACCCGTTCCAGGGGCGGCGGGCTGGCGTGTGACGTCGCACCGATCAGGTCGGTCGCCCGGTGGCAGGTTGTCGGTCCGTCGCCGCCGATGGTCTCCAGGGCGGTGGTCTTGCCGTAGCCGGCGGCGGCGACAAGCACCAACCATCGCTGTGGCCAGGTCTGTTGCGCGGTCGTCATCGGGTCGCCTCCGCTCGCCCGAGCACTGCGGAAGGTCACCCGGAGGGCCGGTGACCCACGCTAACCATCCGCCGGCCCACCTACTGTGCCGTTGTCCTAGAACCGACCCGACGCGGCCGGATGGTCAGGACTGTTGCCGTGCGGCGGCTCGCACCCGGAACCGGTCGGTCAGGATCACGGCGACCGTCACCGCCAACGCCACCGCGGCGCACACCGCGACGGGTGCCCCCAGCCACACACCGACCGGCATCAACGCCAACAGGACCACCACCGCCGTGACCCGGCTGGTCGGCAGGGTCCGCCACAGCAGCGCCTTGTAGGCGGCGTGCCCGGCCAGGAAGAGGGCGGGACCACCGAGGGTGAGCAGCACGTCGACAGTGGTGGCCGGTCCGCCGGGCTCCCGCAGCAACCGCTCGTCGGCCGCCGACGTGACGACGACCCCGGCGACGATCACCGGGTGCAGGAAGTTGAAAGCGACTCTGCTCAACGCGCCGGTGCGCTCTCCGGCATGGGCGATGACCTCCGTGGCGGCCGGAGCCGAGCGGGCGAAGTACACCCACCACAGCGCCACCGAACCGCCGAACGCCAGCAGGAACGCCCCGGTCGTCACCAGGTCCACGTGCGACGTGAGGGTGCTGCCGGTGACCAGGATCGACTCCCCCAGCGCGATCAGGACGAACGCCGCGCACCGTTCGGCCAGGTGCCCACCCTCCACCATCCACCGTTCGGGTCGGCTGCGTCCCCGCCCCGGCAGCGGATAGCCGATCGAGAGCCCGACCACCTCGATCACGATCACCGCCGCCCACACCGCGTCCCGGGCGGCACCGCCGACCAGGCCACCGAGGACCACGAGCACCGACGTCCCGGCGATCCACGGCAGCGACTGCTGAAATCCGGCCACCAGCCACGGGCTGCCCTGCACCGCCCACAACGCGAACAGGGTGCGGCCCACCTGCACGACCACGTAGACCAACGCGAAGAGCAGGCCGGTCGAGCCGAACGCCTCCGGAATCGCCGCCGACAACAGCAGGCTGCCCAGCCCCACCCCGATCAGCATCGTCCGTACCGGCCCCTGGTCCGGATTCAGCCAGTTGGTCAGCCAGGTGGTGTAAACCCAGACGAGCCACACCAGCGCCAGCAACAGGCCGGTACGCCCGGCGCCCCGCCAGTCCAGGTGCGCCAGCAGGTAGTGCGACAACTGGGTGATGGTGAAGATGAAGACCAGGTCGAAGAAGAGCTCCGTGGAGGTGGTCGGCTGCACCCCCTCGCGTGGTCGCAGCAGCTGTGGGCGTGTCGGAGCGGCGACCGGGGGCCTAGAAGGGGTCACCGCACACCCGCCAGTTCCCGTCCTCGCGGACCACCGGCAGACGACGTTCCTCACTGATCCCGCCGTCGCGGGTCACCTTCACGGTCACCGTGCCGTGCGGTCGTCCGCTGCGGGTGGCGACCGACACGTCGGTGATCTCGTAGTCGGTGACCATCGGCGGCGTCCGCACCCAACTGGTGAAGCCGATCGCGCTCCACCGGCTGCGGGCGTCCTCGCAGAGCCGCTCGTACGCCCGGTCGCTGTCGCCGAGGGCCACCTCGCTGAGGAAACCGTCGGCGGTCTCCCGGATCGGGCCGGCGGCCTGCCGGACGGTCTGCAGGTTCCAGGCGCCCAACCCGGCCACCCCGACGCAGCACAGCGCCACGCCGAACCCGGCGAACGCCAACCCGGTGCGCATCGGGCGGTGACGCCGGGCCGGTCTGCTCCACGGCTGGCCCGCACCCACGACTACCGACCGTAGAGAACCCGCTCACGCCGACGGGCGACAAGCCGGAAACTGGGTGCGCCCGATGGGCGGGTGTGCCCTGTTCGCGGCGGCTCCGCATCGTCTACCGTCGGCGCACATCCCCGAGCAGTGCCAGGAGCCGATCGATGAGCCGCTTCGTGCAGCCGGTACCACCCCCCGTCGACCCGTACGCCGGCGATGGAATGCTGCGGTCCTGGCTGGAGCGTCACCTCGGCCCGGGCGGGCACGCCGCCGCGAAGAGCCGCCTGGCCGACCTGGCCGCCGACGTCACCGGGCCGCTGCGCGCGGCGCACGCCGACGCGGAGGCGCACCCGCCGACGCTGGTCCGCTACGACGCGTGGGGCGCCCGGATCGACCGCATCGACACCTCCGCCGGGTGGCAGGCGCAGCGTGCCGCCGCCGCCCGACACGCCGTGGTGGCGCTGCCCTACCTGCCGGACGCCCGGGGCACCTGGGGTGCCGCCGCGCGGGTCGTGCAACACGCCCTGCTGCACCTGTACGGGCCGGAGTCGGCGACCTTCTCCTGCCCGGTGGCGATGGCCGACGGGGCGGCGGCGCTGCTCAGCATGCCCGACGTCGACGCCACGGTCCGCGACGCGTGGCTGCCCCGGCTGATCTCCACGGACCCGGCCACGGCGATCACGAGCGGGCAGTGGATGACCGAGTCGCAGGGCGGCTCCGACCTGGGCCGCTCCAGCACGATCGGTCGACCCGCGGCGGACGGTTCGTGGCGGCTGACCGGGGAGAAGTGGTTCTGCTCCGCCGCCGACGCGGCGATGGCGGTGGCGTTGGCCCGACCGGAGGGCGCCGGGCGGGGCAGCCGGGTGCTCGCCCCGTTCCTCGTTCCCCGGTACGCGGTCGACTCACCGCTGGCCGACGGCCCGGCGCCGGGCGCACCCGCACCGGGTGTCACAGTGCACCGCCTCAAGGACAAACTCGGCACCCGGGCGCTGCCCACCGCCGAGATCGGCCTGCGTGACGCGTACGCCCTGCCGCTGGGTGACCCGGCGGTGCCCGGTCTGGTCCGGGCGATGACCCTGGTCGTGGTGACCCGGGTGCACAACGCGGCGGCGGCGGCCGGCGGGATGCGACGGGGTCTCGCCTACGCCCGCGCGTACGCCGACGTGCGGCACGTCGCCGGCGGCCCGCTGGCGTCCTCGCCCCTGCACCGGGCCACCCTGGGCACCCTCGCGGTCGACGCGGCGGGCGCGTTCGCCCTCGCCGGTCACGCGTTCGCCCTACTCGGTCGGGTCGAGGTCGGCGCCGACCCGGAGGCGGCGGCGGAGCTACGCATCGTGGCGCCGTTGGCGAAGCTGGCCACCGGCCGGCTCGCCGTCAGTTCCGCCAGCGAGTACGTGGAGAGCTTCGGCGGGGCCGGCTACGTGGAGGACACCGGCGTGCCCCGCCTGCTGCGCGACGCGCAGGTGCTGCCGATCTGGGAGGGCACCACGAACGTACTGGCCCTGGACGTGCTGCGTGCGCTGGCCCGGGAGGACGCCGGGGCGCCGCTGCTGAGCCGGCTCGCCGCCGCCGTCGACCTCGCTCGGCCGCTGTCGCCGGTGCTGGCCGACACACTGGCCACCGCCGCGGCGCAGTTGGAGGAGACCATCACGGCGGTGACCGTCGACCCGGGTGCGTCGACGGTGCTCGCGGGCGCCCGTGGTCTGGCGTTGCGTCTGGCGTACGCCCTGACCACCGCGTTGCTCGTCGAGCACGCCGCGTGGGGTGACGAGCAGGCGGAGTTGGCGGCCCGGCTGTGGGCGCGCCGCTGGCTGCGGCACGAGGAGATCGCCGAGGACGCCCACCACCACCTGGAACTGCTCTGCTGAAACGGCCGGCGCGAGCGGACGGGTGGGCGGATGTCGGTGCTGATCGAGCTGGGTGACGACCGGGGCACGCCCCTGGACGAGCACCGGCCACCGTTGCGGCTGTCCCGCCGGTGGCGGGTGGCGGTGCTGGCGGCGGTCTGTGCGCTGCTCGGCGGTGCCGCCCCGGCCGCGAGGCTGACGCCCCAGGTCGCGCTGGCGGTGCCCGCCCGGGCAACAGTGCTCGGCGCGGGGCCGCTGCTGCTGGTCGTCGACCCGGACTCGAACCCGCCGACGTTGAGCGCCTACGACGCGGCCGTGCCGGACGGCCCGCCGCGGTGGCGGGTCACCGTGCCACCCGCCGCCGGATGGTTCGCCGAGGTCGCCGGTGACCTGCTGCTGCTTGTCGAACGCGACCAGGCGCGCGGGGCACGGGCGACCACCGCACGGTCGATGCGTACCGGCCAGCCGCTGTGGCGGCGACCCGAGCGGGTGTACGCGGTCGGGGACGCGGCGGTCGCGGTGAGCGAGGTGCGCAGCGCCTCCGAACCGGGACGGCGGGTCGAGGGCAGCGTGCACTTTGTCGAGCCGGCGACCGGCGCGACCCGATGGTCGGTCCCGGTGCCCTCCACGGCGGTGTTCCGGGCACTGCCGGGGCAGTTGCTGCTGGTGCAGGACAACGGACTGGCCCGGCTGCTCGACGCCCGTGACGGCACCGAGCGCGGGCGGGGACGCCTTCCGCCGGCGAACTATGGCCCGGACAATCCGCAGGTCGTCGGCGATCACCTGGTGCTGCGCCATCCGAGCGGCGGCGCGGTGGCGCTGACCGGGTACGACCTACCGGGGCTGGTACCGCAGTGGCAGGCGCCGGCGGAGCCGGGTGAGCTGACCCTGCGGCCCTGCCAGGGCCTGATCTGCGGGCAGGACGAGCAGGGACGCTGGGCGATCGACGCGGGCACCGGGACGCGGGTGTGGACGTGGCCGGCCGGGGCGCGCTGGCGCACGGTGGCGGGCCCCCGGGTGCCGGCGGAGCCCCTGGTGATCCTGGGGATGGCGGCGGACGGCAGGCGCTCCCTGGTCGCCACGCTGGGACGCGACGGTCATCGGGTGTCCACGGTGCTGCCGGCGGGTCTGACCGACTGCCGACGGGTCGGCACCGGCCTGATCTGCCGTGACGGCACGGCCCGCATGACCTTCTGGCCCCTCGACGTCCCCTGATCCCGACACTCGGGCACGGCGAGCGTCGGGGGGCCGTAGTTGTCGGGCCCCGTCGGCATACTGCCGGGATGACAGCTTCTGCCGACCTCGCGATGGTCAACCTCGACAGTTCCGACCCCGCCGGCCACGCCGCGTTCTACCACGAGGCGCTGGGCTGGGAGGTCACCCACAGCCAACCGGAGTACGCGATGATCAAATCCGGTGGCGTCTCCATCGGCTTCGGCCTGGTCGAGGGTTACCAGCCGCCCTCCTGGCCGGATGAGACCGGCGACAAGCGCTACCACCTCGATCTTTACGTCGACGACCTGGCGGCGGCGGAGGAGACGTTCGTCGCCGCGGGCGCGTCAAAGCCGGCCTTCCAGCCTGGCGGTGAGCGGTGGGTGGTGCTTCTCGACCCGATCGGGCAGCCGTTCTGCATCTGCCCCCGCCCACAGGGCTGACGCCGCAGGCGCCGCTCAGCCGTGGCAGCGCAACAGGTGCCGCTCAGCCGCGCCGCCGCGACCGCGCCGCCCACACCGCGTAGGCCGGGTCGCGGTCGAGGTTGTGCCGGTCCCGGTCGTAGCGGCGGGTGGTGCGCGGGTCGGCGTGCCCCATGGCGTCCTGCACGTCCTCCAACGGCACGCCCTCCGAGCGGGCGGTGGTGGCGAAAGCGTGCCGCAGCGAGTGCGGGGACAGCTTCGCCCAGGCGGGGATGCCCGCGGCGCGGGCGAGCCGCCGGACCATCCGGAACACCGAGTGCCGGTCCAGCCGGGCACCGCTGGCGGTGACCAGCAGCGGGCCGGTGAGTTGCGGCACCGGCACGCCGGTGGTGGCGGCCCGTTGGGCAAGGTAGGCGTCCAGGGCGTGCCCGGTGCCGGGGGTGAGGGCGCGGCGACGTTGTTTGCCGCCCTTGCCGATGAAGCGCACGCTGCGGTGGCCGCGTTCGGTGCCGAGGTCGGTCAGGTCCAGCGAGATCAGCTCGCCGACCCGCAGACCCAGGTCGGCGAGGAGCGCGAGCGCCGCCCGGTTGCGTACGGCGGTCGCGCCGGTGTCCGCGTCGGCGGCGGCGAGTAGGGCGTCCACCTCCTCGGGGGTGAGCCCGACGGTGGCGGAGTGGTCCCGGTCGACGCGGGGGCGGTCGGCGCCGGAGACCGGGTTGGCCGGCACGGCGCCCAGCTTGACGAGGAAGTCGTACCAACTGGACAGCGCCGAGAGTCGACGCGCGACGGTCGCCGGGGTCAGTGGGCGGCCACTGCGGGCGCCGACGCTGCTCTCCAGCGCGCGGGCGTACTCGTTGACGTGCAGGAACGTGGCCCGCAGCGGGTCCAGGTCGCGGCCGGCGCACCAGCGCAGCCAGCCGGTGACGTCCCGCCGGTAGGCGTCGCGGGTGTGCTCGGACAGGCGCCGGTTGCGCAGCCACGCCTCGGTGACCTCGACCGGCCCGCTCGGCAGCGCCGGTGGCGCGGGCGGACGGGCGAGCACCGGAGCGTCGGGGAACACCATGTGAAAAAGGCTCTCAGTCTCGGGTGGGATCGGCGTGCAGGCGCGCCGGTCCCACCCGACACCGCGGCGGATCAGGGCAGCCGCTTTTCAAACCAGTGCTCGGCGTAGGGGCCCCGCGAGTACGCCGGGATCTCGGCGTAGCCGTGCCGGGCGTACAGGGCGCGGGCCTCGACCAGGTCGTGCCGGGTGTCGAGCCGGATCCGGTCCGCCCCGGCCCCGCGGGCGTACTCCTCGACGGCGGCCAGCAGCGCCGCGCCCCCACCGGCGCCGCGATGCTCGGAGCGGATGAACACCCGGGTCAGCTCGGCCCAGCCCAGTTGCCAGCGCAGCCCTGCGCAGCCGGCCAGGTCGGTGCCGTGGTGCGCGAGCAGGAGGAGCCCGCTCGGCGCGGCCAGGTCGTCGCTGGGCAGCTCGGCCAGGGCCGCGTCGACCTCGCCGGGCAGGGCCGGGCGACGGTGATAGCGAACCACCATCTCGGTCATGTACTCGCGCAGCAGCAGCACCGCGTCGGGGTGATCGGGCCGGCTGGCGCTGGTCGTCCAGGTTGGTCGGGCGGTGATGGTCACCTGTTGATCATCACCGCCCGGTCAACGGCATTACTCAAGGTCTGACCGGGCCAAAGGCCCGCCGACGGGGAGACCTCCCGCGTCACCTGTGGAGCTGATGCCGCAAATGAATCAGTCCTGCCGGTGAAACCCCTGCCAGCAACCCGTGCCGGCTGCGGCCCTCGAAAGCAGTCTCGCCGACGATCTTGGAAGGAGATTGCCCCTTCGAGGTGCGCGCGGGTGATTCCAGAGTGCGGTTGGTTACCGGCGGGGGCGGGGCAGCAGCGCGATCAAGGCGACCGCCACGGCCACGTGCGTCGCGCCGAGGACAAGCTTGGCGCCGCCGGTGGCCTCGACGCTGAGCAGCGGGACGAAGGACAGCACCGTCACGACGATGGCGACCGAGATCCAGACCGGTCGTGCGACCCGGGTGGCGAACCGCTCCAGGAGCGCCAGCGCCGCCCAGCCGAGCAGGGCGGCCCCCAGGGCGACAGTGACGATCGCGCCGGCACCGATGACCGTGGCGGGCTGGCCGGGGCTCTCGACGGTGTAGTCGACTCCGGCCACCGCGCCGATCGCCCAGATGACCAGGCAGGCCACGACGGCGGCGGCGACACCGAGGGCGCGACGGCGCAGTGGTGAGGGGGCGGGGGTCGTGACGGTGGCAGCGCTCATGACGGCTCCTCGTTCAGGGGAAACGAACGAGTACGACCGTAACAGATAGTCTTGTTCGGAACTATCTCTCTCGGAACTAACAGCCGGAGCGGGCCCCCGGCGCGTACGGGGAGGTGTTTGCCAGTGGTCCGCTCACCAGTGCCAGAAGCGCCCGCAGGAACACCTCCCGGTCCTGCTCGGGCAGGGTCGCGAGCAGGTCGTCCTGGATGCGCTGAACCACCTGTTGCGCTTGCCGCAGCACCTGCTCCCCCGCCGGAGTCACAGCGACCAGCCGGGCACGTCGGTCCGTCGGCACCGGACGGCGCTCGGCCAGCCCGGCCCGCTCCAACTGGTCGAGTGTCACGACCATCGTGGTCTTGTCCACACCGCACCGCTCGCCGATCTCCCGCTGGGTCAGATCACCGGTGCGGGCCTGCGCCAGCACGTAGTGCGCCCTCGGTGAGATGCCCAGCTCGGCCAGCCCTGCGGCGTGCTCGGTCTGCAACGCGTGGCTCGCCCAGGAGAGCAGGAACAACAGGTCCGGCGGGCCGTCGGAGGGCGTGCAGGAGGTCATGCGCCGAGGCTAGCAAGATCCTCCGCGACGGGACGATTCGCGCGGCGAACGATCAGGGCGCTGGTAGACGCCGTGCTCACGGGTGAGCAACTGCTCGTCGATCAGGTACCGGCGCAGCGTCGCGTGATCCGACCCTCCTGCGGCGCACCACGGCTTGAGCGCGTCGTCGACGGCCCGCTCCGGATAGCGGGTGCCCGGCTCGAACGACTGCTCGGCGATGTGCGCCAGCAGGACCCGCCGTCGGCCTCGCTGCGCCGGCAGGCCCACCAGGACGTCGCCCCGCAGGAAGGTCCGCAGCACCGGGTCGTCGGCCGGGTCGGCGTCGTCGGCCGGGCGGCTGTCGCGCGCGGCCACCCGCAGCGACACGTCGTCGGCCGCGAGCGCGCCGTCCGCGCCGGTCACGAGGCCCGCATCGGTGAGCCGGCGGACCCCGGTGAACACCACCCGCGCCGGCAGGCCGGCCCGCGCGGCGACCTCGCTCGCGCTTGTCGCACCCAGCACGATCGCCGCGAAGATCCGTCGCCGTCCGTCGTCGGCCAGGGCTCCGGCCAGCGCATGCACAGTCACGCCGGTCACCCTTCCATCAGGGGTACGCGGGCCGCCAGGCGTTTTCGGCCCGCTCAGGGCGCGGTGTCGGCTGAATGCGGCGCCGAGGACAGCGCTGCCGCAAGGTCGGTAGCGGCCTCATACGCGGCAGCGGCCCGGGTCGCGTCGTCCACGCTCAAAGCGACACGGTCAAGACGGGCCAGCATCTCGACCGCCGTGGCCGGATCGTTCAGGACCATCGCCACCTCGGCGCGGTAGACGAGCACCTCCACCAACGCGACCGGGTCGTCATCTGCCTCGGGGTGGGCCAACGCGCTGTCAAGAATCCGAGCGGCCTGCCGGGCGTCCCCTCTGGAGTCGGACTGCACGACGGCGTTCGCCATCGCCTTGCCCAGCCGCCCAGTCGGCGCCGACGCGGGGGTGGCCGGGGCGTTCTGGAAGACGCGGATCCAGTTGCCGCCTGGATCGATGAGGCTGAAGCCGCTCAGCCCGTCGGCGTTCTTCCGCGCCCGGGGCCTGGTCATCCGTGGCGTCCCGGAGACCAACACCTTGCCGTACGCGGCGCGCATTCCCGCCGCGAAAGCCCGGTACAGCTGCCCCGTGTCCGAGGTCAGCACGAGACACGAACCGTAGGACTGCGCGGGATCGAACCCCGCGATCTCGAAGAACTGCAGGTTTAGATCCTCACGTTGCAATCCGACGCAGGGGTAGGGCTTGCGCTGCTGGTAAGTGGTGTGGAAACCGAGCACCTCGTAGAAGGCGACGATGTCGTCGATAGACGCGCAGGGCAGCAGAGGAATGGTTATCTCGTTGGTCACCCGTACTTCGTAGCCGTAATGACTGGGCACGCGCCCATGGAAGTGGCCGATCGTCAGCCACAGACGACTGAACGGTCGATGCAGCGCTGGTTCACCAGCGACCCGCTACGGCGGACCTGACGAAGGTCGGGGTGGTGGCTGACGTTCGGGCTCTCTTTGAAGGGTGGTGGGATTCCTACCCGGTCCACGCGAAAGGCTCCCGGCCGGTGCCGGGAGCCTTTCGGACTAAGTGGTCGGTCAGCCGGCGTCGCGGGCCATCGCGACGAAGCCCCGCCACGACTGTGGGCTGAACGTCAGCGTGCCGCCGTCGCGGTCCTTCGTGTCGCGAACCAGGACCACGCCCGGAAGGTTGTCGGCAACCTCGACGCAGTCACCACCGTTGCCGCCGCTCTTCGTGCTCTTCCGCCACCGCGCACCGGTCATGTCCATGATGCTGCCGCTTCTCTGAGAAGTTCCAACGAACGCCCTCGGGGCAGGGCCTCGCCGCGAATACGCTCCCACCGTCGCTCCAGGCTAACAAGATCCGACGTTTGATCGAGGATCTGCGCCTGTGCCGCGCTGTCGACGTGCGCGACCCTCGACCCGTCCGGCATGTCGGCGATGGTGAACGGGCCGTCGAGCCCGGGGTAGCTGGGCGCATCCGCCGGGACGATGTGCAGCTGCACGGTGCCCGTCTCGGCGTGCCCGAGCAGGCGGGCGAGTTGCACCGCCATCAACGCGCGGTCGTCGCCGACGCGTCGCCGCAACACTCCCTCGTCGAGCACGGCGATCAGCAGTGGTCCGCCGCTGTGACCGAGAATCGCCTGCCGGCTGATCCGTGCCTCGGCGAACTCGGCGACCGCCTCCGGTGTCAGCACCCCACCGGCCAGGGTCGCCCGCGCGTACGCCTCGGTCTGCAGCAGTCCAGGCACCCACGCGAGTTGGAACGACCGCAGCGTCACGGCCTCACGTTCGAGGTCGACCCACGGCCGGAACCACACCGGCTCACGGCGACGGACCACGTCCGGCCACAGCGCGTCGGCGTCCTTCGCCAACAGCCCGGCCACCGTCGCACGGTGTCGGCTCTGGGGAATGTGCCCCGGGTTCGCCCACCTGGCGACGGTCTTCGGATGCACGCCGAGCCGACCCGCGAGGCTCTCGGCGGTGTGGCCCGCCGCGGCCATCGCCGCGACAAATGCGTGGTTCATGCCGTCCCTCCCCTGGAACAAATCCGCTGCTCTGAAGAGATTAGTTAACGCTGTGTGTTTGTCCAGCAACCCCGGCAAAGTGCGGTGTAGACGGTGCTGCGACGAGGAGGAGAAGCTGTGCAGAACGAGGTATGGAGCGGCGATCTCAGGGCCGAGCGTCCGAAGCACTCCCCGTTGCGGCCGTCGTGGCGCTGCCCGGTCTGCGGCATCCTGTGGCCGTGCTCGGCGGCGAAACTACGCCTCCTCGGCCAGTACCGTGAGGATCGGCCGGGCCTGTTGATCCACCTGGCAAAGGTCCAGGAGGAAGCCGCCGCCGATCTCACCAAGCTCAACCCGGGCATCGCGTTGCCCGACCTGACCCCGCGTTTCGTCGGCTGGGCGGAAAGCCGCTGAGGCTGCGACTGGAGTTGGACTACCTGGCCGACGGACGACGCCAGACAATGGTGATTTCGGCACCCGGCGACAACCCGTTCGAGGTGACCGGACGCGCGGACGACGCGGCCCACACCTGGTCCTACCTCAACTCGGTGAACGACTGTCGGGCCAAGGACGGCACCAAGACCGAACGGCTGCGCATCACCGGCGCCGAGTACGCGCAGATGGTGCGCGACGGCCGTACCTGCCCCTACTGAAAGCAGTCATCCTGCCCGGTAAACCCCGCGAGCCGACGTGGTGTCTTGCTGGTTGACGAGGCCAGGAGGTCAGATGAGGGATTCGCGTGGAGCGGAGTTCGACGACTTCGTCCGCACACGGTCGGGGGTGCTGTTGCGCGTTGCCTTCCTGCTGACCGGGGACCGGCACGCTGCCGAGGACCTGCTTCAGGAGGTGCTGGAGCAGATGTATGTGCGCTGGCGTCGGGTGCAGAGCAGCCCGGAGGCGTACGCGCGACGTGCGCTGGTCAATCGGTCGATCAACCGGTGGCGCTGGCGTGCCCGGCGTCCGGAACAGTCGCTGGGCGACCACGACGGGGTTGCCCGGGACCACGCCGAGGCGGTGGCGGTTCGCGAGTTGGTCGTCGGGGCGCTGCGGGCGCTGCCGGCTCGGCAGCGGGCCGCTGTCGTGCTCCGTTACCTGGAGGACCTGCCGGTCGTCGACGTCGCGGCGGCGATGGGCTGCTCCGAGGGTGCGGTGAAGAGTCACGCCTCCCGTGGGTTGGCTCGGCTGCGAGAGGTACTGGCCGGATCGAGTCTCGTCATGCCCACCACTGGAACCGGGAGTTCGCGATGACCATGAACGACAGTGACGTGCGCGGCATCCTGCATCGCGCGACCGATGACCTGGTCAGCCCACCGGGCCTGCTCGCTGAGGTGCGTCGGGGCGGGCGGCGTCGGGTGGTGCGCCGACGGGCCGTGTTGGCGGCGGTCTGCGCGGCCGTGGTGGCGGTGCCCGTGGCCGGCGTCCTCGACCTGCCCGGCAACGCCGGAGATCCACAGATCGCTTCACCGCTGCTGGACGAGCCCACTCGCGGTGATCTGGCCGCCGACGAAGGGTACCTGCGGCAGGTCCGCGCGGCGTGGCAGCGCGGCACCGAGCAGGCCGATGATCGGCCGCGCGGCGAGCCGAACGTCGTGTGGGCAGGACGAACGCCTGCTGGGCCGGCCGCCTACGTCGCCCAACGTAGCGCGCACGGCATGACGATGGGGTTCGTCAAACCCACGGCCGACGGGCCGCGCGTCGGCACCCTGACGCAGGTCACCGATACCGGAACAGACGGCGTCGAGCAGGCGGTACTGCTGGGACCGCAGCGCGACGTGCTTCTTGTGCTCGACCCCGGGCAACCTGTGGAGTTCTCCCCGCAACTGCGCTATGCGCCCGATGGCAAGATCGAGCGGACCTTCGAGCCGGTGGCGTTCCGAGACGGTGCGGCGGTGTTGTCGGTGCCGCCACAGCGAACGAAGCTCACCATCGCGCTCTCCCGGACTCCCGTTGAACAGCGGAACGCGATGCCGATCGAGGGCACGAGCGAGGTCCTGTTCCCCGGCAACAAGGACCGACCTGCGCCGCCGTTGATTCGCCACACGTTGCCCGGCGCGGAACAGGTCTGGGGTATGGACCCGGCTGCCAAGGAAGTGATCGCGCCAACCGAAGCCCTCGCCGGATACCTCGACACCGCCGGAGCGCACACGCACGACGG